>CANAZK010000026.1 GCA_947366105.1 uncultured Lachnospiraceae bacterium
CGCTAGACTTAGGATCTAGTGGGAGACCGTGCAGGTTCGATTCCTGTCATCCGCAGTTGAGAGGTCGTGATTCTCGATTTATCGAGGGTTGCGGCTTTTTTGTATAACAGAAAATTCGTTTGGAAACTATCTTTACCAAATCTTAACCGGGTTTATGATAGAATATAGACAATTTCAAGGAGAAAGATGATGAAAGAGCACATGCTCTCGCACAGGTAAAGTCATTGCACGAACAAGGTAGGGTTGCTATGGCAGGCGTATTTATTTGGACAAAAGGCGAAGATTCCGTTTATGTTGATTTCACTAGTGTTCATTTTCCTCGGAACACTTGCATCGAATAGTTTAGTCTGGGATCTTTCAGATATGTTTAACCAGCTGATGGTTATTCCGAATGCTCTTGCTCTGTTTGCACTCACGGGTGTTGTTATAAAGAATTACAGGCAGGATACGGGGAAAAGATAAATAAGACAGTTCCTACAGGCGGACAAGGAAATCCAACAATTCCTTAGTCCGCCTGCTTTGCTGATATTATTTGTTTTTCTTTGGGTACGGTGTTTTCACATCTGTAAGTTCTAAAAGATAGTCTGTACTGGTATTATAGTATTCCGCTATCGTCACAAGGTAGTCAATCGGAATAGTACGGATTCCTTTTTCATACCGGCGGTAGACCTCGCGGTGGCATTTTAGAATATCGGCAATATTCTCCTGTGTCAGATCATGGTCGGTTCTCATATCTTTTAAACGTCTCAAATACATAGTATTATCTCTCCTTTGACGGCAGCACAGCGTGCTTATGTTATAGTGTTACAAGGTTGAGGCGGTATGATTCATAGAAGTATTCGAAGTGTATAAATCGCCTCTTGATAACCCTATCATTTAGTGGCATAATGGTATTGAAAATACAACTGTATAGTTGCTATTTTGTATATAGAGGTTTAGAAAAGTTTAAGTTAAAGGTAGGAAGCTATATGGATATTAAACTAAATGAGAAACAAATGATGAGGGCGGTTCATATATTGATACAAGATGACAAAGAATATAATGCCGGACTCGTAAATGATTTAACCGAAGAAGAATATCAGAGGTTTTTAGAAGAGTGTCCTGAATTCCTGGAAGACACAGAATAGAAAAGGAGGATTCTTTATGGAAGGTATTATTTGGTTGGGACTATTGATTATTTTTTTGGTAATTGAAATTATTACAGTAGGACTTACATCCATTTGGATGGCGGGAGGCGCGTTTGCGGCATTTATTCTGCATTTGCTTGGAGTGGAGCTTATATGGCAGATAGCTGCATTTTTTGCAGTATCGGTAATTCTCATTTTATATACAAGACCATTTGCTAAGAAATTTATTAATTCAAATCAGACGAAGACTAATTACGAGGGAGTCATAGGGAAGCTCGTAAAGGTGACTGAACGGATTGATAATATTAATGAAACCGGAACTGCCGTAGTGAATGGACAGGAATGGACTGCGAGGGCGAAGCAGCCGACGGAAATTTTTGAAGAGAATACGATAGTGCGGGTTGTTGACGTAATGGGAGTCAAGCTTATAGTGGAGAAGGAATAACGGTAAAGAATGGAATCACTGCCAAAAGGTTTCAATTTGGTATGCTGTAAGCTTGGTGGAAAAATTGTGCTTTAGGATTAAAAGTTCTTGAAGCTCGTTTACAATCTCGTATAAAACTGCCCGTGATTCAAATTCCTGCCGTGAGCTTGGAAGGGGCGTTGCTTTAAATTTTTTACGAAGGGTGCTGAGGTAATCCAAAAGGTCGGAAGCATTATTGTATTCGTCCATGGAAATCGCTGTAATTCTCATAAATTTGGAGACGAGATTTGTCTGCATGTAGGATTCCTGAAGTCTTGGGAGATTTTGATGAATTCTTTTTAAAAGCTGTATTTGATCCATGCGCATTTTGATGTAAGAGACATAATAGCTCATATCTCGGAAAATAAAATTTTTTTCCGTATACTGGGCATGAAACAGAGCTTCTGCTACAAGAGCCTCCAGTTCTTCAAGTTTTTTTTGAATACTTGTGCTTACATCCTCCTGAAAGACGGCGCGTGACATTTCAAATAGAATCTGCGACATTTTTACTTCAATATCACGCTGCGCTGTGCGTATACGTTCAATACGGCTTGGCATATATAGGTTCATGACAATTCCCATTGAGATTCCGATAAGCATTAAGGAAAGTTCGTTTGAAAGCAGCGGAAGGGTGATTGCCTTTCCTTTCCATACATGAAGCATGAGTACTGTGCTCATGGAAAAACCTTCTGTAATTTTTCCAAGCTGGCAGACAAAATGATACAAAAGCAGATAGGCAGCCAGGCTTAGAAGGGAATAACGAAGCAGATGGAATGTAATACTTCCAATCAGAACGGCCGCCAGGAATGCCAGAATACGTTTGCCTGCAACAAGGTAAGTTTCTTTTTTTGTATTCATGATGCTCAGAAGAGTAATGGTAATGACGGAGGTTGAATAATTCAATTGAAATGTTTCCGCCAAAATAAATGCTATACAGCAGCCTAAAGTAATTTTAATAATCTTTGCATAATCGATATGGTTCATGGTATACTCCTTATATTAGGTAGTTTTGCCAAAAGGAGGAAAAATATGTACGCAGAATTTAATGAAAACTTAGTGACTGGAAATGAGCTGATAGATTCTCAGCACAAGGAGTTGATTGATAAAATTAACGGTCTTGTCAAAAGCTGCGAGACTCATGCGGAGCTTTCGGTAGCCGTGAATATGCTGAACTATCTTGCTGATTATACGGATTTTCATTTTACGGCAGAAGAAAAGCTTCAGGAAGAGATTGGATATCCTGGAATTGAAGAACATAAAAAGAAACATAAAGAGTTTGTGCAGGCAATTGATGAACTTCATGAGATGTTGGTGGAAGAGGAAGGACCGACAAAAGCATTTGCAGAACAAGTGAACAAGAAAGTAATAGAGTGGCTTTACAACCATATTCAGGGATTTGACCGTTCTGTGGCAGAGTATAAGAATATGAGGCTTAACGGTGAGAGGCTTTAAAATCATAATGTCAAGATAGCTTTAAAAGCATGTTGACAAGATTGATACAGCTGTGGTATGGTATAGGCAGTTAGAAGAGAAGGAGTTGAAAGGATGATTATTATTTCTTGCAGATAATGGATGAACATTATAGTGTGCAGTACGGGGAAGACTTTTAGTAAGTCTGTATTTTGTGGTGCATTGCAGGAATAATAATTTCTTTTAAATAGTTTTAATTGCATGTCCAAAAGGGGAATCATGTTCATTAAAAGACGCAGGAATTATTTCCTGCGTCTTTTGTGTCAGCGGCGAATACTGCAGACTGATTCTTATTCAAAATAGGGGGTGCATAAATATGTCACAGATTAGTGTGAATAATTTGACGTTCTATTATGACGGCAGCTATGACAATATATTTGAAGACGTTTCTTTTCAGATTGATACGGACTGGAAACTTGGTCTTGTGGGCAGGAACGGAAGAGGAAAAACAACTTTTCTGAATCTGCTTTTGGGAAGATATGAATATAAGGGAAATATCAGCAGTTCGGAAGTTTTTGATTATTTTCCGTTTCCGGTTAGGGACACAGGGAAAATGACAATTGCTATTGTGGAAGAAGTGGACGGTAATTATGAATTGTGGAAGGTCTGCAGGGAGCTGAATCTGCTGGAGGTGGACTGTGAAGTTTTATACAGACCTTTTGATACGTTGAGTAATGGAGAACGAACAAAAGTTATGCTCGCAGTTTTATTCTCCAAAGAGAATTCATTTTTGCTGATTGACGAGCCCACGAATCATCTTGATATGCAGGCGAGACAGACGCTGGCAGAGTATCTGCAGAAGAAGAAAGGTTTTATTCTTGTTTCTCACGACAGGTATTTCTTGGACAAATGCATTGACCATGTGATGTCAATTAATAAAGCGAATATAGATGTGGTGCAGGGAAATTTTACTTCTTGGTGGGAGAACAAGAAGCGTCAGGACGAGTATGAGATTGCGGAGAATGAGCGCCTGAAAGGGGATATAAGAAGGCTTACAAGGGCGGCTGAGCAGAAAGAGCGATGGTCTGATGCAGTTGAAAAGACAAAGTATCAGTCTCATAATAAAGGCGGGGATATTAATCCTGGATTTATGGACAAAGGCTATATCGGACACAAGGCGGCGAAAATGATGAAGCGCGCGAAGGTTATAGAGGGACGCGCGTTAAATGCAGTAGAAGATAAGAAGAGGCTTCTTAAAAATATTGAGGAAGCAGACCAGTTGAAATTATTCCCGCTCCGCCATCATAAGGATGCGCTTCTTAGGGTGGAGGATATGGTGATTTCCTATGACGGAAAAGAAATATTTTCTCCGGTGTCATTTGATGTAAGAAATGGTGAGCGGGTTGTACTTGAAGGGAAAAATGGCTGTGGAAAATCCAGCATTTTAAAAACTGTGCTTGGAGACAACATTTCTTATACCGGTAAAATGGAGATGGTAAGCGGACTGAAAATATCTTATGTATCGCAGGACACGTCGCATTTGAAAGGTACACTGACGGAGTACGCCGAGGAATATGATTTGGATGAAAGTCTTTTTAAAACACTTCTTCGGAAATTGGACTTTTCAAGGGTGCAGTTTGAGAAACGGATAGAAGATTACAGCGGCGGCCAAAAGAAAAAAGTGCTTATTGCAAAGAGCCTTTGTGAACAGGCACATTTGTATATATGGGATGAGCCGTTGAACTTTATTGATATTTTCTCTAGAATACAGATTGAGGAATTAATAGAGAAATTTGGACCGACGATGATATTTGTGGAACATGATAAGAAATTTGTGGAGAAGATTGCCACGAAACATATAAATATTGATCTGTAGTAGAGAAATATACGACAGCGGCGGAAGAAAAGGTGATGAGAGGATGAAAAAAACAGGCAGAAAAGACATATTGGAATACGCGTATGAGACATTTGGAGCGGTACCGGAATATCCGTGGGTATCGTCTCCGAAAAATGCGGTTTTGCGGCATGCCGGGAACCGGAAATGGTTTGCGATTATTATGGAGGTTTCAAGGAGCGCATTGGGCTTATCAGGCGATGGACTGGTTGATGTTATGAATGTAAAATGTAACCCGGAGATAGTGAGCTTCCTGCAGATGAAGGAAGGATATCTGCCTGCGTATCATATGAATAAGAGTCATTGGATATCAATACTGCTTGGCGGGGCTGTAGAAGCAGAGGAGATTAAGAATTTACTGGAGATGAGCTATGAGATGACGAGTTGATGAGATAAGGAGGTTCGAGTATGAAAAAGAAAGTTATTGCAGCAGCAGTATTTTGTGTTCTAATCATTATCGTAATTGCAGCAGTACTTACAAAATATGTTGATTCGGCAAAAGTCACAACAAACCATGAACCGCCGGGTGACGATGTGAACAGTGCTGATTTGAACACTTTTTATAATAGAACTCTTACAGTCGGAAACGATATACGTAATCTAGGGAGTGGGTATGGTATTTTCGATGCACAAAAGGATGGGTGTCTTGTGGTAGGCATAGGAGATGGAGATAACACGCTCTATAAAGAGTTTATGAATGCTTACAAAGATCAGAAAGATGCATTTATCAGAGTTGCACAAAGTACAGTTGAGGGAGATGTGATTTTGTATGATGTAATGTATCGTGCAGATTTAGAAGAGTTTTGGCTTGTGACTGATAATACGAGGGATGAGTTTGCGGCTGAGGAGGACAGAAAAATTCAATTGAAAGTCTATGAGGATACAGCAGAATACAAATATCAGGAAAGGTTATATTGGATTTTATTTGACAGGATACTGTTGGACGAGACAATAGAAAACGGGGATGCATTCATTGTGATGCCGTTAGAACGATTAAGTGAATATGATGTTTGACTGAAAAGAACCGGGTTCCAAGAAAAAGGGGAATAACTTGCATGGTACGGGAGGACGGCAGATTTTCTGCGGCCTCCCGTTTTCAGGGGGCTAAGGCTTTTTTATCTTTTAATTCCGGCCTCCTGAAAAAGGCGCGTTCTTTTTTCTTTATCAGCTAAGGCTTCCTTGAAATCCTCCAGTCTGTTTTCAGACAATAAAAACTCCGCCAATTTTGCCATAGAATCTTCTCCTTCGGAAAAGCCTTCTAGCCGGCCTTCTTCTCTTACAAGCTTTGTATACTTTGCCTCATCAAATTCATAAATACTCACTTTTATTAATTCCGGTTTCTGTCTGTAAAGCATTTCAAAAAGCCTTGCTTTAAAGTTGCGTTTTACATTAGAACTGTTGTCCATTGTACTGTTTTTCGTAGCTTCTGTCATAAATCAACCTCCTTATTCTTTTGTGCAGGAGGTTATAAGAAAAACTGTCAATATCAAACCTCACTGCTTTCTAATTGAGATTAAAGCATTGAGATTTCCGAGTGGCGCCTAATCGGCTGAAATGATTTACAGATGCGGAAAACCGCCTGAATTTTAGAAATATAATGCTTTGAAAACATTTTAACATAAAATAAGAGGAAAGAGTAGTGAGAATTGGGATTTTATGTATAAAACTTTCCGTCCTCTCTTTGACTTCTAGCTATTTCTTCATTATAATTAAGTAAGAATTATTTTATTTGGTATAGAACGTATTTTATGGGGGCTTTTATGAAAGCGAAATATAAAACAAAGAATAAAATTGAATGGAAGACATTTTTGAAAATAGTCATTGCTATCGCTTTGCCGATCGCGTTTCAGAATTTTTTATCTACTACGGCAAGTATGGTTGATACGATTATGATCGGCAGTCAGGGAGAATTATCAGTGGCAGCAGTGGGAATCTGTTCACAGATATCGTCTCTGTTCTTTTCATGCTATTTTGGTTTTGCAAGCGGAGGACTGCTGTTCTTTTCACAGTATTGGGGTGCGGGCAATAAAGATGGCATTAACAAAGCGTTTGGTCTTGCTATGACTTGTATGTTAGCCGTTGCGTTTTTATTTGGAGGTACGGCGGTTCTAAAACCGGATTTTCTTCTGCGTATTTATACGGATAAAGAAAGTATCGTTCAGGTGGCGATGCCATACATAAGAATTATCGGTTTTGCGTATCCGGTGCAGGTAACGGCGGTGGTAATCAGTTTCCTGATGCGCGCTACGGAACGTGTGAAGGCTCCGTTATTTGCTTCTATGATAGCGCTTATTGTGAACTTTGTGCTGAACTGGATTCTCATTTACGGACGGTTTGGAACACCGAAAATGGGAGCTGCCGGTGCGGCGGTAGGAACATTGGCTTCCGCCATTGTAAATGTGTTTGTGTTGCTTGGGTTCCTTATGAAGAGCAGGGAAACCGTACAGATAAAGCTAAATTTGATGTTTGACTGGAAGGGTGGGTTTGCCGGGAATTATCTGAAAAAATGTCTGCCGATTATATGTAATGAGTTATTGTATGGCGTGGGTCAGATGCTGATTAATATGGTAATTGGGCGTCAGTCGGAGGCGGCGATTGCTGCTATGGCGGCTTTTCGTGTGCTGGAGGGCTTTGTGTTTGCGTTTTTCGGCGGTCTTGCGGATGCCAGTACTGTTGTGGTGGGAAAAGAGGTTGGAGCCGGCCATCATATGAAAGGCTACCAGTATGTGAAAGGGTTTGCAATTCTCTGTCCGGTTATCACATTCTGCATCGTGTCAATCTGTCTTGGACTAAATAGTCAGCTGCTTGGACTTTTCGGATTGGGTGCGGAGGCAATGTATTATGGAAAATATATGCTGCTCATTTTCCTTGCAGCGGGAACCGTGCGCACTTGCAACTATATTATGAACTGTTGTTTCCGGGCAGGCGGAGAAGCAGTGTTTGGAACCGTGGTGGAAATCGGCTGTCTTTTTGCAATCAGTGTTCCGGCGACATGGATTGCGGGAATGGTACTTCATTTACCATTCCTTGCAGTGTTTGCATTTGTCTATACGGATGAACTGATACGTTTTGTATTTGAAATCTGGTATACGAAATCTGGTAAATGGGTGAAGCCTGTTACGGAAGAAGGCAGGCAGACATTGGAACAGTTTCAAAAGGAGCTTAAGGGGAACATGTAATGGAAAGGGAGAACTATGGAGTACGATAACCGTCAATTTGAAAAATTAAATTTGGAATCACAAAAATTTTCCGAACTCATATTTACAGACTGTGAGTTCTTCAGGTGTGAGTTTTTTGAAAATGTATTTGAAAACTGCCTGTTTAAAAATTGTGTGTTCCGAAGCTGTATTATTGTAAACAACGGATTTAATCATACGGAGGCAGCTGGTAATAGGTTTGAGAATTGTACAATTATCGGAATGAATTGGGATAAGGTTACAAAGCCGCATACGATATTTATGCCTTTTGAAAAGTTTGAAAATTGTATTCTCAAATATAATGTTTTTTATAAACTGAAACTGAAGAAGATAAATCTGCGTGGATGTGATTTGCATGGAAGCTTTTTTGAAGATTGTGATTTGACAGAGGCGGATTTCAGGGACTGCAATTTGGAGGAAGCAGTGTTTGTAAATGATAATTTGATGAAAGCAGATTTACGCGGGGCGAAAAATTATGTGATATCTCCGGAAAGTAACAGGGTGAGAAAAGCGAAATTTTCTTTTCCGGAAGTGATGAGTCTGCTGAAATGCCTTGAAATAGAAGTGGAATAAGGAGAGTGCTGGGGAATGGATAAAACGGATATAATAAATATTGAGAATCTGACCCGTGATTATGGTAACGGGAAAGGAATTTTTGACGTATCCTTTCAGGTTGGAAAAGGTGAAGTATTTGGATTTTTAGGACCAAACGGGGCGGGAAAAACCACAACTATCCGCCATTTGATGGGATTTATAAAACCCAAGTCCGGGGCATGTACGATAAACGGACATAGCTGCTGGAAAGAAAGCGACGTTATTCAAAGAACGCTCGGATATATTCCGGGGGAAATCAGCTTTTTTGATGATATGACAGGCGCGGAATTCTTGAAATTCATATCGAAGTACCGCGGCATCGGCTGTAATAGCCGTCAAAAGGAACTGATGGAGTTGTTTGATGTGAACCCTAAAGGGAAAATCAAAAAGATGAGCAAGGGAATGAAGCAGAAAATAGGCATTGTTGCCGCATTCATGCACGACCCGGATATTTTAATTTTGGATGAGCCCACCAGCGGACTTGATCCGCTTATGCAGAATCGCTTTGTAAAGTTTATCGGGGAAGAAAAAGGACGGGGCAAAACCATTTTACTTTCCAGTCATATATTTGAGGAGGTTGAGCGTACTTGTGACCGTATTGGTATTATCCGCGAAGGAAAATTGGTTACGGTTGATTCAGTGGAGGAACTGCGTAAACGTCACATGTATCCATATACGGTTACGCTTGATTCTGAGAATGAGGCGAAAGGATTTGCAAAGGCTTTTGACGGGAAACGGGACGGGCTTAAGGTGACTGTTACAGCGAAACAAAGCCTTGAAGATATTTTCATGCATTATTATGGAGGCAGGGAAGATGATTAATTTGACATTATATAAGCGAGAGATGAAAAGCAGCGTGAAGCTTCTCGTGATATTTGCTGCGATTATGACGATGTATGTTTCTATTATAATCACGATGTATGATCCGGAGATGATGGAAACGTTGGATGGTTTTGTGGAGGTTATGCCGGAAATCATGGCGGCGGTGGGGATGGAAGCAGGCGCCACAAGTCTGCTTGGATTTATGATATCGTATCTATACGGATTTATTTTGCTTGTTTTTCCGATGGTATTCTGTATTCTTCGCGGTAATGGTCTGATTGCCAAGTATGTGGACAGAGGTTCTATGGTATCCCTTGCAGCGGCGCCGGTGAAACGCCGTACCATAGCGTTAACTCAAATGGCGGTTCTGCTGAGCGGCATTTTAATTTTACTTATTTATGTTACAGGATTGGAAATTGCAGTGGCGCAGAGTTCTTTTCCAAATGAGCTTGCTGTCTCTGAGCTTTTGAAGCTTAATGGCGGACTATTCTGCCTGCATTTATTTATCGGCAGCATTTGCTTTGCAGCTTCCTGTATTTTCTCCGATACAAAATACAGTATCGCGTTTGGCGCGGGAATCCCGTCTCTGATGTACATACTTCAAATGCTTGCAAATGCGGGTGAAGAAGCGGAGAAAGTGAAATATTTTACCTTGTTTACTCTCTTTGATGCGGAAGGTATCACAGCAGGAAAAGGCAGCGCGGTAGCGGGTGCGGCAGTGCTGGCTGTGGGTGCAGTAGCGATGTATGGCGTGGGGATAGCAGCTTTCAGTAAAAAAGACCTGCATATATAAGAATATGAAAGTGAAAGAAAATGAAACAAAGGTAACACTGGTAGAGGCAAATGCAGAGGATGCTGTACAAATTTATGAAATGCAGAAAGAAGCTTTCAGGGAACTGCTTGACACATATCAGGATTTTGATACGAACCCGGGAAATGAAACTATAGAAAAAATATTGTTTCGTATGGAGCAAGAGTTTACGCATTATTATTTTATTTGTTTGGGAAATTCCCCGATTTTTATCCTGCCGTCTTTTCAAGGAAAGGGACTTGCACAAGAGGCAATCAGACTGTGTGAGGAAATACATGGAAAAGAGAACTGGGCGCTTGACACCATTTTACAGGAAGAAAAAAATTGTTATCTGTATGAGAAGATGGGTTATGTGAAAACAGGAAAAACAGAAGTTGTGAATGATAAGTTAACATTGGTGTTTTATGAAAAGTAGGAGTAAAAAATGTCTGAATACAGGTTTGTAAGAATCAGTGATGAGCATTTTTCCATATATTATTCTGTTTATTGTATGGAAAATATTTTTCTTCATTATGATTGGGCGGAAAGACTGCGGAATGTGAAGCCTGAAAGTTCAGGATATATATTGTTGAAAGAAGAGACGCCCATGGGTGGGGTGACTTTGAATAAAAACCATATTTCACGACCGTTTTTAATAGAACCGTTTGGGAATAAATATGAATTTTGGACGGCGGTTTTGAAACTGACTAAGGGAGCAGAAAAGGAATTGTTTCTGGATTTTGTTCCCGATACGCAGCGAAAAGTATTGGAGGAAATAGGGGCAAAAAGAAAGCACGGACAATATAAAATGCTGCGCCCTACAGCGAAAATGGATGCAGCATTGGATCCGCATTTCTATTTTGATGTATTAAAAGAAAACGAAATAGATAATATTATTTCTGTTGTGTATGAGGCACATTTGAAAGGATATACCTCTACGATAATGGGAATGCCGAGTTTTGAAAACATTGCACGGGCTGTGTAAAGGCAAATTACTGCCTTTTTTCAAACACAAACATTGGGATTTGGCGCCGTAATTAAGAAACGTGAGACACACGAAATGGTGGCAGTATGTATTGCGGGGATTTATCCTGAGTCTACTAATGATTTCGCTACAATTAATCAGGTGTCAGTTTTACCTGAATATAGAAGAAAAGGCTTGGCAAATGCGATGGTACGGCGTGTGATCGGTAATGCACATGGAAAATCGCCGGTGATTAATTTAGATGTTATGGACGGAAATCCTTCAAAGAAACTTTATTCTGAGCTTGGATTTGTTGCTGGCTGCGGATATAGTGATTATGTGGTGGAAAGTTAGAAAGAAATAGTGGGAATGAGAAGTGTTCGGTGTGGACACTTCTTTTTTTGATGCAGAAAGGGACAGGGCAACTCTACGTTGGGGACGTAGCAAAGTGTAAAAAGGGTACGTCCCCAACGTAGAGTTGCCCTGTCCCTTTTTGTCAGTTTTTGGAAAAATACAAGGAAAAAAACAGATGATATAATGTTTCGAATCGTGTATAGTACACGATAACTGGTGTTTATGTTATGTTGGGAGGAATCTGTTTGTCAGAGAAGCATGAAGTAAAAGATGGTGTCGTGGAAATTTATAATCAGTTGATTGATATTGTTGGACTGGAACATACACGAAAGATATATGAATATTTCAAAGGGCAGCAAATTACATTTCCCATGAGATTTTATAAGTCTGAATATATTGGACAGGAAGTGAAACAGCAGTATGATGGTACAAATTTAAAAGAGCTGGCGAGAAAATATGGGTATACGGAGCGGCACATACGAGAACTGTTAAGGAGAGCAAAATAGAAGGGTTGGTTATAAAGATGTGGCTGAAGATTTGGATTATATTTAAGTTGGTTGATATGCTGATTAAAATTATTGAGTATCAGATTATTTGCGATCAATAGAGTACGTAAAGAAAGGTGATTTAGGGTGATTGATTCTTTATTTTTCCAAAAGGAATGTGTATAATAATATCAGTAGGGAGAATCTATGGATTTTCGGTATAAGAAAGGGACAGAAGTAAATGAAATTAATGATTGCATCGGACATACATGGTTCCGCATATTTTTGCAGACAGATGATTGAAGCATACAAAAGAGAGCGTGCAGACAAGCTCTTGTTATTGGGAGATATTCTGTATCATGGTCCGCGAAATGATTTGCCAAGGGAATATGATCCGAAAGCTGTGGCTGCCATGTTAAATGAAATGAAAGAGGAAATTCTATGTGTCAGGGGAAATTGTGATACGGATGTGGATCAAATGGTTTTGGAATTTCCCATTTTGGCTGAATACGCTATATTTTATATGAACAGCAGAATGATTTTTGCTACACATGGGCACGTATTTCATAAAGAAAAACTTCCCATGTTAAAACCGGGAGATATCTTGTTAAGCGGGCATTTTCACGTTCCGGCATTTGAGGAAGTCGGTGAGTATTTCTATATGAATCCGGGGTCTGTTTCAATTCCTAAGGAAGACTCAGCCCATAGTTATATGATTGCGGAGGATGACATATATGTGTGGAAGAATATGGAGGGTAAAAGTTATTCTACCGTGTCAATAGAGAATATTGCAGTAGGAGAGGTGAATTATGGGCAAAATGCAGGAATTACAGAGAATGATTGATGAAAGCAGTAATATTGTATTTTTTGGCGGAGCAGGTGTTTCGACAGAGAGTAATATTCCTGATTTCAGAAGCAGTGACGGTCTGTATCAAGAGAAATATCAGTATCCGCCTGAGCAGGTGGTGAGTCATACATTTTTTGTAAAAAAGACTGAAATGTTTTATGACTTTTATAAAAATAAAATGATGTTCCTTGAAGCAAAACCGAATGCCGCCCATCTGAAGCTTGCAGAATTTGAGCAGGCGGGTAAGCTGACTGCGGTTATCACCCAGAACATTGACGGACTGCACCAAATGGCGGGAAGTAAAAATGTCTTGGAGCTTCACGGAAGCATTCATAGAAATTATTGCCAGGATTGCGGGAGGTTTTATAACGCAGAATATATAAAAGAGTCTGATGGAATACCAACATGCGAGTGCGGCGGAATCATTAAGCCGGATGTAGTGCTTTATGAGGAAGGTCTTGACAATATGACTGTTCAGAATTCTATCCGTGCAATCAGTGAGGCGGATATGCTGATAATCGGGGGAACATCTCTAGTGGTTTATCCGGCGGCCGGTTTTATTGATTATTTTCGCGGAAAATATCTTGTTGTCGTTAATAAGGGCGCCACTTCAAGGGATTCCCAAGCAGATTTGTGTATTCAGGAGCCGATAGGGGAAGTATTAGGAGGGATTTGTGTATGAGAAAAAAGGAGATTAAAAACAGGTTATTGTTTGTGTCCATGATATTCCTTTGTGTGGCATTTATAGGCGGATGTCAGAAAAAAGAGGCGTGTAATACTGAAAGGCCGCAGAAAGAGAAGGATTTGACAAGGACAAATGTTTCTGAAAATGAAAAAGTGGTCGAAGGGATGCTTCTTACATTTGGGGAAGATGGGATGTTGTTTATAGATCCGGAAACAGAGTCGCCTTTTTACGTTCATATACCGGAGGAAAATATTTTCGATGAAAATGGCGAAAAAATATTATTGGAGGATATGGGAGACGGGGATCTGTTTGCTTTCTATGGAGATGGAATTGTACTGGAGAGCTATCCCCCGCAATATCCTGCCATTACAGAGGTAATGCGGATTAAAGACGGTAATGCAGAGGATGCAGAACAATATAAAGATATTTTGGCACAAGTATATCAGGAGCCTGATCCGTCGGATATTCCGTACATGGATGTGGAGCATCGCCGTAAAGATGCCGTGGTGACAGTTATAACACAATCTTTGGGTTATGAATGGTCTTATGAGACGGAGAACGGTGAAAAAGAAAGTATTGTAGCATGCGGTATGCATGTTTTGGACATGAAAGACACAGAACCGATTCGTTTGGATGAAGAAACCGCTGACATAAAGCTGCTATTTTCTAAAAGTCCGAAGAGTGTAAAGGTAAAACGTTGGGATAAAGGAACCAAAGCAGAAGAGGCCGGAGAGGGTGAAGAGCAGAAGGTTGCTTTAGAGAAGAAAGAGGCGATAATACAGAGTGCAAAGAATAATTCTGTATATGAGGTAACAGCGGTATGGGAGCAGGGTACTGTAACTTATGGATTTGTGGCGGAGTAGAGGGAACATTATGGAAACACTAAATCAGTATAAAGCTGTGCAGGAACAATATAAAACCGCGGACCATCTCAACACGAGAATATCGATTCATGAGAAATACTCTACGAATAAGTTAGGTTTTGGCAACTGGTTGTTTTCTCATTATGACATTTCTCCGAATAACAAGATACTGGAACTGGGATGCGGTACGGGGGATATGTGGAAGTCAAAATTAGATTTGGTTGACAGAAGTATTGAATTAACATTGACAGATTTTTCTGAAAATATGGTTACTGTTGCAAAAAATGCCATAGGAGAGCACAATTTTATCTCCTATGGTGTTGTAAATATTGAAAATATACCTTATACAGATAACTGTTTTGACAGAGTGATTGCCAATATGATGTTATATCATGTTCCTGATTTGAATAAGGGATTATCAGAAGTAAAGAGGATATTGAATGACACAGGGTATTTTTACTGTGCTACATATGGCGAGAATGGAATTATGCCATTTATTGCGGGATTATTAAAAGAATACGGGATAGCAGATACTACGAATAAAAACTTTATATTGCAAAACGGATATGATATTTTGAAAAAATATTTTGCGCATGTGCAAAGGCTGGATTATGAGGATTCGCTGGCGGTTACGGATGTTGATGATTTGCTTGACTATATTTATTCTTTAACCAGCATGTCAGACGTTGTGAAACTTGGAAAACAAACTTTAAAAGAGATTTTGGAGAAAGAAATGGTAAATGGAGTTTTAAGCATTCCAAAAGAATATGGAATGTTTATTTGCAGGAAATAAAATAGAGAATGCGCTTTTGCGCATTCTCTATTTTCCGCAAATAGCACAGCCGAGTGCGCATCCTGTCGGGGTACCGGCGCATCCGCCCATAGCTGTCTCACGAAGCTCAAACGGAAGGCTTTTGCCCACACGGTACATTGCTTCTGCCATTTCGTCAAATGGAATCGGATGTGTTACGCCTGCCATAGCAAGTTCCGCGGATGTGATTGCATTCGCAACGCCGATTGCATTACGGCTTTGGCACGGGGATTCTACAAGTCCTGCAATTGGGTCGCATACGAGACCGAGTAGATTTGACATTGCAAGAACTGCGGCGGTTAGACATTGCTTTGGTGTTCCGCCCATTATCTCAACAATTGCGCTTGCCGCCATTGCCGAAGCGGCGCCGACCTCTGCCTGACATCCTGCTTCAGCGCCGGAGACGGAAGCATTTCTCATTAAAATATATCCGATGGCACTTGCATTTAAAAGTCCTTTATATAAATCGTCGTCTGTCAGATTCTTTTCTTCCTGAAGAGCCATTAAAACTCCCGGAACAACACCTGATGAACCGGCCGTCGGAGCGGCAACGATAAGTCCCATAGAGGCGTTTACTTCAAGAACGGCCATACTGTATGATATTGCCTTTGAAAGCATAGAGCCGGCGATGCTTTGTGCAGTTTTGCCGTACTCATTTACCATTTTGGCTTCGCCGCCGATAAGACCGCCGATAGATTTGCCCGGTTTCTCAATCGGGCGGTGGGAAGAATTCCGCATAATCTCGAGAACCGTCACCAGTTTAGCATCCACTTCTTCGCCGGTAAGGGTACCCATTGTAACCTCGCGCTCCTTCATGGCGGCAGAAATCAATATATTTTCCTTTTCACATAAATCTAATAAAGCTTGTCCGTTATAAAAATCCATTCTGCCACCTCCTACATTTCAATGAGCATTAGATCCTGCACATTTGGATTAATTTTGATATATTGCAAGATGTCACGAGGTATCGGCTGGTCGGATTCTACAACCGTAAACGCAGTCGTACCTTTGTCTTCACGGAACAGCCGCATAAATGCGATGTTGATATTGTGCAGGCTTAAACACTGGGTAATGTGCGCTACAACGCCCGGTTTGTCAACCTGCTGTACAATAAGCGTACTGTATTCACCGGTAAATTCTACATCAATGTTATTGATACGAACAATCTTCATCTTACCGCCGCCGATTGATTCACCGCGTACAAAAAGGGTGTGCCCATCTTCGTCTTCAAAGAAAATATCCGCTGTGTTCGGATGGTTTGTCACGGTTTCCTCATCGGGAATAAAATGGTATTCTACACCCATTTTGTTCGCAATTTCAAATGCATCCCGAATTCGTTCGTCATCTGTATGAAAGCCTAAAGTTCCGCCAAGAAGAGCTTTGTCCGTACCGTGTCCGCGGTAAGTCTTAGCAAAAGAGCCATACAATGTAAATGTTACCTTCTTGATAGGCTGTCCATACATTTTGCGGGCAAGAAGCGCGATTGCGACAGCGCCTGCCGTATGTGAGCTTGACGGACCGATCATGTTAGGACCGATTACATCAAAAATACTAAGAAAATTCATGGTTTTCCTCCTGATATATTTACAATTTCGTTATTTCTATTATATCATGGACATGGAGGGAAGAAAATGAAAAATATAATAAATTATATTTATGATTTTGTTTTAATATGGTATTTATGTGTGGTAAATGTGATTACATTTCTGCTGTATGGCCTTGATAAACAGAAAGCAATACGCCGAAAATGGAGAATTCCCGAGTCTGTGCTTTTGACTGCGGCCGCGATAGGCGGTTCGGCGGGGGCTTTTTTCGGAATGCGGCTGTTCCGTCATAAGACAAAGAAAGCGAAATTTTATATTGGAATTCCGGTGCTGCTTGTATTACAAGCAGCGGCAATAGTTGTTATAATGTAAGGGGGCATCACAAGATAACTGATTAGGAAGTTATATAAGAGAAGCTCCTATTATTTGGGGCGGGCTTCCAACTTCGTTCTATCAATAAAAACAGTTTCATTGGAAATCTCATTCATTTCAGCTAGACGGTGTACTATTTGATAGAACAAATCTTCACATTTTTCTGTTTTGGCATAAAAAGGGAGTGAACCGTCAATACCGGAAAGTCACGAAAACCAAGAGTGTATTTCCAAGTGATACGGCACTCGAAAAGATGCTGTACCTTGCCGGTGAAAATGTAGTCAAGGAATGGGTGCAGAAATATCGGAACTGGGATCAGGTGTCGAATCAGCGATTGTCTTTTATGGAGAACGGCTCGACAATTATCTGTAAGAAAAGCAGGAATGGATTTGCTCCAAAGCTGACCATACTCGCGTGGCTTTTCTTTGATTGCAGAAAATTTTTTTCAATGCAGTAACTGTTGTCTATATGCCGTGTTTAATTGTCCATTCAGCATGTGGTCTTCCTTGATGATATAGTTGGATAGTTATTTATATTTTGTCAGTTTTCGTTTCTGATTTTTCTCTATAATATCCTTTACTTTATTCCTTCCCTCAATCTCAAACATCTGTGTAGTGGTTTGCATTTGCTTCTATTTTTGTTTCATTAATGTAAAGTGCTAAAGCGTGATAAGTCCGTCCATTTTCAGACAGCATAAAACTGATGATTCAGAACATTCAGTTCTTCGAGGGTTAGTTTTTATTCTTGAATTCATAAAAAGTCTCATGTTTCTTTCTTTTTTTGAGCAGTTGGCTAATAAGATAGGAAAATCTAATTCTTCCATTACTTTTTTCAGGGTATAGATAGGAGTGTCGTCAGGTAAACACAACTCGATTTCGATAAATAAAATGAATAATAAACAACGATAGATTTGATTATATTTATAGATGATTTGAATGACATATATAGATATTTCGTATTTGACATCATTGTACAAAAAAATTATACTCAAATAAAATTTATTTGTGAAGGGATGATAAAATGATTAGATATATTTTTAAAAGGCTATTACATTCCATACCATTGATAATAGCAATTACGATCATTTCTTTTTTTATTGTTCATTGGATGCCAGGGGATCCAATCAGAACAATGTTAGGTGATAAAGCACCTGAAGAGCAGGTTGTTAGGATGAGAGAAGAATTAAATTTGGATAAACCTCTTTATGAGCAATTTCAAATTTGGTTAAAGGAATTAGTTCGCATGGATTTTGGTGAGTCGATAATGTGGAAAGAATCTGTTGTACAGATTGTAAAAAGTAGAATTGAGCCTACATTTTTGTTAGCGTTGATTGGAATTATCATTAGTGTATTATTAGGGGTACCGTTAGGAATTGTTTCAGCAAGAGTTCATGGAAAAATCATGGAAAAAATCTTGTCTGTCTTATCTTTATTGTCAATTTCATTACCTGCTTTTTGGATTGCGATAATTATGATTCAGATTTTTGGTGTTAAATTTCAAGTATTTCCTGTTGCAGGATATCATACGATTGAAAATTTTGGAATTCTAATTGCATTAAAAGATCTTATGTTGCCTGGTTTAGTATTAGGCATAATGCATAGCGGACAAATAGGAAGAATGACAAAGGCCTCCATGCTTGAAATTATGAAGCAGGATTATCTTAAAACGGCAAGAGCTAGTGGTATTAGTGAACATATAGTCTTAAATTATTACGCATTAAAACCTGCTCTTACATCAGTTGTTGTTGTAATAGGATTCAGTTTTGCGGCGTTACTAGCAGGTGCTGTTGTTATTGAACAGATTTTTAATATTCCAGGTATAGGAAATTTGACTATTACAGCAATTTTAAATCGTGATTATCCAGTAATTCAAGTGGTACTTTTATTTATTGCTATTATCTTTATTATTGTAAATATAATAACAGATATTGTGTGTGCATTTATTAATCCAAAAGTAAGGTACGAAAATGAGTAAAATAATGAAAAAAAATAATTTGAATTCATATATTATCATCGGAATTATTCTATTAACGATTCCGATTATTGTGAGCATTGTAGGTAGTTTGATGTCCATTCATAATCCATTAGAAACAGATGCTTTAAACAAATTACAAGAGCCTTGCGTGAAATATTTAATGGGAACCGATGATGTAGGCAGGGATATCTTTACGCGTGTAACAATAGGAATAAGAGTATCACTTCTAATTGGATTATCTGTAACGTTAATCGGTACAGCTTTAGGAATGTGTATTGGTATCATATCAGCATATTATAAGAAAACAGAAAAAATTTTAATGAGAATAGTAGATGGGATTATGGCTTTTCCGACTATTATATTGGCGATTGTTTTAGCTGGAATTTTAGGTGCTGGTACAAAAAACATTATTGTTGCTCTATCAATTTCTTACATACCAACATTGGCAAGAGTTACAAGAAATGCAACTTTGGAAGTGTTGAGTAAGGAATATGTTGAGTCGGCAATTGTATTAGGTAAAAGTGATATCTACATCATATTTAACTATATTGTACCAAATATATTGTCACAGGTTATAGTTCAAATCACATATACATTTGCGATGGCTATTTTACATGAATCTATTCTCAGTTTTCTTGGTGTTGGAATAAAAGTTCCAACGCCTAGTTTAGGTGGTATGGTAAATGATGGTAGAAATTATATTAGTATTGCTCCATGGGTAATTACGTTTCCGGGACTAACAATATCATGGATTGTTTTGGCATTGAATATGGTTGGAGATGGGTTAAGTGAATGGTTAAATCCACGAAGAAAAAATAGAGGTTAATATGGATAAAATATTGGATATAAAAAATTTAACAGTAAAAGTGAATATCGGGAAAAACGAATTGAAAATTGTTGATAATATATCTTTCGCATTAAGTAGTGGTAAAACTGTGGGAATCATAGGCGAATCAGGATGTGGGAAAAGTATTACTGCACTTAGTATTCTTGGATTGTTAGAATCAAATATACAAATAACTTATGGAACAATTGATATAGAAGACATATGTGTAAGTAATTTGCCAGTCAAAGAACTAAGAAAGATATGTGGGAAAAAAGTAGGAATGGTTTTTCAGGAACCAATGACTGCTTTGAATCCGGTCTTTACCATTGAGCAGCAAATGTTAGCACCAATGAAAGTACATATGAAAATTTCGAAACAAGAAGCTAAGAACCGTTGTATAAAATTACTTAAGCAAGTAGGAATTAAAGAGCCTGAATTAATTTTAAAGAATTATCCGCATCAATTATCTGGTGGAATGAGACAGAGAATAGTTATTGCTATGGCTATTGCATGCAATCCATCATTGTTAATTGCAGATGAACCTACTACAGCTTTGGATGTAACTATACAATTACAAATTTTACGAATTATAAAAAAACTTGTTAAACAAAATAAGATGTCACTACTTATAATTTCACATGATATTGGAGTTATCTCTATGCTTGCAGAAGAAATTATAGTTATGTATGCCGGAGAAATTGTAGAACAAGATAGTAAAGACAATATTTTAAAATACGCACAACATCCTTACAGTGTAAAATTAATAAATGCGGCATTAGAATTACAAAATAATAGTGAGAAATTAACAATTGTAGAAGGTTCTGTTCCACGACCAGGGGAGAATATTGTTGGATGTAAATTTGCAGCACGGTGTGAGTTTTGTACGGAAAAATGTTTGAGTGAAAAACCTCCAACAATACTAAAAGAAAACAGTATTGGCAAAGTGAAATGTTGGAAATATGTAAAGGATTAAATTATGGACGAAATTATTTTGAAAGTAGATCATTTAAGCAAAACATACAAATCAAAGAAACGAATTACAAAGGCGGTAGATGATGTTTCATTTTATTTAAAAAAAGGAGAAACTTTGGCATTAGTTGGAGAATCGGGTTGTGGAAAAACGACAACTGGAAGAATGATTGTAGGGCTGCTCAAATCAGACGCCGGTATTATTGAATTTAAAAATCATCAAATTAATAACCTTTCTAAATCCGAATTTAGAAAATTAAGATCATCAATTCAAATTATTTTTCAAGATGCAACGGCAGTACTCAATCCAAGAATGAAAATTCGAAAATTATTACTTGAAGCAATAAGAGCGAATGATAATAAGATTACTCATGAGAATGAAATTGTGGAAGACATAATTATAAATGTAGGACTTTCTACTAATGACTTAGATAGATATCCACATGAGTTTTCGGGTGGTCAAAGACAGCGAATTTGTATCGCAAGGGCAATTGCAATGAAACCCGATTTAATCGTTTGCGATGAACCTGTGTCTGCACTTGATTTGCTTGTTCAGCAACAAATATTGATATTATTAAAAGATTTACAAAAGAAATATAATTTCTCTTATATTTTTATTTCTCATAATCTTGCGGTAGTTCGTTATATGAGTGACAGGATTGCCGTAATGTGTCAAGGAAAAATAGTAGAAGAAGGTACTACAGAAGAAATATTTTTGAATCCTTCACACATATATACAAAAATATTGCTTGACTCGATTCCTATAATTGGAGAGGAATTAAAATATACCGGAGATATCTACTTAGAGAGTGATAATAAATATCAGGGAGTAATGCGTGATCTTAAGAATAAAAAGTTTCAAAAAAAAGAATTATCAGATACGCATTATGTATTAGCTGATATTTAATATAAAACATAAATAAAAGGAGGAAGTACGTTATGAGAGTTAACGTAAAACGATTCGCATCTATTATGCTTATTTTAGCAATGTCGGGCTCAATGCTTGCTGGATGCGGGAAAGAGAAGAAGAATGAGACAAAAGAAGCAAGTACCCAGACAACAGATGATAAAATAGGGGGAGAAATTACAGTTGCATTTATGTCTGCACCTGAAAATTTTGACCCAGACCATCCGCAAAGTGACTGGGTTGTCACAGCAGTAACAAATCACGTTTATGAAGGTCTTTTCGAATTTAATGCTACTGATGAAGCAGTTCCACATCTTGCGGAAAGCTATGAAATAATTGATGATGGAAAAACATATGATATCAAACTTCGAAAAGGTGTTAAATTTTCTGACGGAGATGAGATGAAGGCTGAAGATGTCAAAGCATCCATGGAGAGATGGTTTAAAGTTAATGCAGCAGGTGTAAGCATTGCAGATTCATTGAAAGGTATTGAGATTGTAAATGATTATGAAATACTTGTAAAGTTTGATAAAATATATGCACCATTCATTAGTATTATTGCTTCTCCAGTATCTTGTCAAAAAATGATTGTTAAGAAGAAAGAGATTATTGATAAATTTGGCGAAGATGTAATAACAGAACATATTGGAACTGGTCCATATGTATTCGATGATATTGTTCAAGGACAAAAAGTGGTACTCAAAAGAAATGAAAATTATTGTCCTGCAGAAGGTGAATTATCTGGTTTAGCAGGAGAAAGAATAGCATACCTTGATAAAGTGACAATTGAATTTGCTCCAGAGGAAAGTGTTCGTGTAGCGGGATTACAGAGTGGTTTGTATGCATTTGCTGATGAAATTTCTACAGATAGATATGCAGAATTGGAGCAGTTCAAAGGTATCTCACCAGTTGCATGTAATTTTGGAACAATTGGAGTAGTTGCATTTAACTGTGGTGGAAAATACTTTAATAATAAAGCACTTAGACAAGCAGTCGCATATTCTTTAGATGTAGAAGAATTAGCTGTGGCTCAGATTGGTGATAAAAAATTTTGGTCAGTAGAGGATGGATCATGGTTTAAAAAAGGTAGTATTTGGTATGACGAAAAGGCTGGAGACAGTATTTATAATGCACATGATTTAGAAAAAGCAAAAGCATTAGTAGAAGAGTCAGGATATAATGGTGAGACAGTTACAATACTTGGAACAAAATCAGATTTGTTTATGAACAATGGTGCTTTAGTATTACAGAATCAATTAGAAAAAGTAGGAATAAAGGCAGAATTAAATTTAGTTGATAAAGCTACATTCGGTGAATATAGAGAAGCTGGCAAATGGGATATTTTATTATCAAGATGGTCTGATATGAATCCAGATCCACAAGTTTTTGGACCATGGACAGGAACAAATGGATGGGTTACAAAATGGGATGATGAAGATTCCAAGAAAATGGATGAAATATTTGCTCGAATGATCAGCGAATTAGACTATGATAAACGATATGAAATTGTAAAAGAGTTTTATAATAAATTTTGGGAAGATGTACCATATATTAAGACATTTAATGATAAGAGATTATATGGAATTAGCGATAAATTAAATGGATACCAGGGATACGGACAACCTTATTTTTGGAATGTATGGATGTCTAAATAGGAGAAGCCATGAAAAGTCAAAATGTATTACGAGCTGAAATAGCTTTAAATTTGCAACATAATATAGTAGGTGTTAAATTTCTTGATTTTGAGCAAGATTATTTAGAAAATAAAATATCTTTGCCTGAAAAAAAGGGACCATTTTGCTAT
>CANAZK010000027.1 GCA_947366105.1 uncultured Lachnospiraceae bacterium
ATTGGTGTGTGTGGTAACTCAACAATACAACATATATTCAAAAACTGCTATCTTTATTTTGAAAAAATGGAAAGTTTCGAGAAAAAGTAGTGGGATTATGTACTGGGGGTTAGCCGTCGCGCCAGCGACTTGGTACAATATAGTTATAACAGAACGATACATCTATAATAGAAAGGTTATCCAACATGAACATAGCAGCATATTGCCGAGTTTCCACCGATAAAGCGGACCAGCTCAACAGCCTGGATGCCCAGAAAGAGTTCTTCTCCGAATATACAAAACGTACCGGAGACACTTTAGTAAGATTATATGCGGACGAGGGTATTTCCGGAACTAAAATTAAAAATCGTAAGGAATTTCTTCGCATGATGGCAGATGCAGAGCATGGTCTGTTTGATATGGTTGTAGTAAAGGATATTTCCCGTTTCGCTAGAAATACCGTGGATCTATTGCAGAACATCCGTAAATTAAAATCTTTAGGAATTGAAACACAATTCCTCACTGCAAATATGACCAGCATGGGAAACAGTGAATTTGTTCTTACTATCTTTGGTGCATTAGCGCAGGAAGAGAGCGCCAATACTTCCAAGCGTGTAAAGTTTGGTAAGAAGATGAATGCAGAAAAAGGACGAGTTCCAAACATTGTTTATGGATATGATAAAACTATTGGGGATTACTTCAATCTTACAATCAATGAAGAAGAAGCAGAGGTGATCCGGCAAATTTATAAGTGGTACACCGAGGAAGGGTTTGGAGGAGCCGCCATTGCTAATAAACTGAATGAAAAAGGAATCAAGACAAAGCGCAATTGTAAATGGAGCCAGAATGCGACCTGCAGAATATTATCCAATGAACTTTATACCGGAAAAATCATCAATGGCAAACAGGAGGTTTCCGATTTTTTGACCGGACAGCGCAAAGAAAAAGATGAAACGGAGTGGATGGTAGTAGAGCGTTCGGAACTTCGGATCATAGACGATGAAACGTTTGAAAAGGCACAGGAGATTTTGCGCTCCCGCCACGATGCCTTTAATATGACGAGAGAACGCCAAAGCAACAAACATCTATTTTCTACATTGATTAAATGTAAAGAGTGCGGCTGGTCTTTTCGCAGGAGTGTGCGTAAATATAAGAACACGTATATCCGTTGGGTGTGTTCCGGTCACAATGGAAAAGGCGCCGACAGTTGCCCGAACGCGGTTACTATTGACGAAGAGGAATTGATTGAAGTTCTGCAGGAGTATTTTACAGAGGTATTAAAGCAAAAGAAAAAAGTCATCCATAATGTAGTTAATGAATTCCAGCGTGTTTACAAAGCGAAAGATGAAAACTTGGAATATGAGAAAGAACTTACAGCAAAGCTTAATAAGCTGAAAAAGTCTCGTGAGAAATACATGGATATGTATACCGATGATTTGATTTCACGTGAGGAACTGAATGAAAAAATCGGCGGCATGAGAAAAGAGATAGAGAATTTAGAAAATGAGTTGAAAATGGTATCCTATCATTTGACAAAAGGTGAGCAGTTAGAGGCGATCTTGAATGATACTTTCAGGACAATCGAGGATATTACTGATGTCCGTCAGATGACCAATGCCCAATTAAAGCGTATTATTCATAAAATTCAAGTAGACAAAGATGGTAATGTAGACATTTATCTGCGGCTTTTTGGGGATTTGGGACTAGAAAGCAATAACGCTCTAATTTGTATTGACAAAACATAAAGATGTTACAGAACGTTTGCTGCAGATAAATCCAATGCTTGCAGGTCAGGCTAGAAAGGTGCTTGACACGAATAAATCAGAGCGGCATATCAGAGGAGGAATGGCGACTAGAGAGAAATACTTGCACCAACAGGTATAAAGTAGGAAATAAAGATTATCAGGAGAGCAGATTATAGCAGGACTATGGTCTGCTTTTGTGTTTTTATACAGAGGGGGATTTTATTTAGAATCCGATTATCTTAATAATGTCCGGTTATGTTATGGTTGCAGACAGACAGCAGGGAGTATATAATACTAAAGTAGAAGACAGAGGATTCAGATGAAAAAGAATACATGGATTTGAGATGGAATCTGCTCGTGCGGATGATGTACAGATTATCTATACTTAATAAAAGTAGGAGGAGAAAGGTTATGGCTAATAATGAAATGTTCCGTGTTATGCTGTTCGGCGGTTTTAACAAAAATGATGTAAATGAGCACATTAGAAATTTGGAAAACGAGATTGAGACAGTGAAAGAACTGAGCCAAAAGGAGAAGAATACACTGATAAATCAGATAGAATCTTGCGAGCACAAAAGAAGAGAAAGAGAAATAGAGATTGAAAAGCTGAAGGAAACCATTGCAAAGAAAGAGGAAGAATTGCAGGAGGTTAGAACAGAGCTTGTAGAAAGAGCACGGGAAAGCCAAAAGCAGCAGGAAGAGCAGGAGCAGGATATGGGCATTTGTATCGATCAGGAGCAAGTTCTGCTATTAAAGGAGAATCAAAGACTGAGAGAACAGATAGAAGCGCTGGAGGCAGAAAAGGAGAAAGAATTATTCGATTATGAGACAATCTCTAAAGTGCTTCAAGACGCCAACAGAACTGCGGAGTTGATAAAAGAAGAAGCGGAAGAGAAAGGACGCCTGATTTTAGAGGAGGCGGAAGCTGAAGTTAGAAAACAAAAGGAGATCATAAGGAAGAGAATAAACGCTGAGTTGGAGGAAAAGGGTATCCAGCTTATGGCGGCAAAATATAAAATATCCCATTATGTCAAGGAGATGGATAATGCGCAGCAAGGGCTCCATTCTATCTATATGCGTATGAATCGTATGATAGAGGAGATGCCGTCCAGACTTGACGATTACTGGGAAAGCGACCAGTACAAAATGATTGAGAGCAAAGAAGAGGAAGGACAGCAATAAAAGACTGGGGGATAAGTTTTTATGAAAAAAAAGACAAAGGAGGACAGAAGTTATTATCTGTTTAATAATAAAGCATTGGCAGCCTTGATTATTCCATTGATAATTGAGCAGTTTCTTGCGGTGCTTGTGGGAATGGCAGATTCCATTATGATAGCCAGTGTGGGCGAAGCGGCGGTATCGGGTATTTCGCTTGTGGATCAGATTATGATTCTTATCATTAATCTATTCGGCGCTCTTGCCACAGGAGGCGCGGTTGTTGCAGGACAATATTTAGGGAAAAAGGATAAAGACAATGCGAATAAAGCGGCAAACCAGCTTATATGGTTTGTCACTATTTTTGCAGTTGGAATTATGGCGGTAGTATATTGGGGGAAAAATCTGATTCTGCAGGGAGTATTCGGTAAAATTGAGGCTGATGTCATGGCGTATGCAGATACATATCTTTTGATTGTAGCGGCCGCAATTCCATTTATTGCGCTTTATAATGGGGGCGCTGCTATATTCCGTACGATGGGAAATTCCAAAATTACAATGATGATATCGCTTGTGATGAACGGAATCAACGTATGCGGAAATGCAATCTTGATTTACGGCTTTCATATGGGAACGGAAGGAGCTGCAATTCCTACGCTTGTGTCTCGTATGATAGCTGCGATTCTTATAACTGTCTTTTTGTTCAATAAAAAGCAAACGCTGCATGTACAGCGAACTCTGAAGTATCGTCCTAACTGGGAGATGATAAAAAAGATACTTGGAATTGGTATTCCTAACGGGTTGGAAAACAGCATGTTTCAGCTTGGAAAGGTTATGGTGCTGAGCCTAGTATCTGCATTCGGTACATATGCCATCGCAGCAAACGCAGTAAGCAACGTAGTGGCAAACTTCCAGATACTTCCGGGCATGGCGATTTCACTTGCCACAACAACAGTAATTTCACGATGCGTGGGCGCCAGAGACTATGAACAAGTATCATATTATACGAAGAAACTGCTAGGTCTGAGCTATATTTGTTTTGTAATATCAAACGGTATTATCTATATGGTGATGCCGTATATTTTGGAGGCGTATAATCTGTCGGCAAAAACGGCGCAGGTGACGGAGCAGATACTGCTGTTTCACAGTATAAGCTGCATTCTGATATGGGCGCCTGCATTTACACTTCCGTCTGCCCTCCGTGCGGCGGGGGACGCCAAGACAAGTATGTTGATCTCGATACCGTCAATGTGGCTTTTTAGAATCGGATTCAGCTATATTTTAGGCAAATACTTGGGAATGGGCGTGTTTGGCGTATGGATTGCAATGGTGATTGACTGGTGTGTGCGTTCCGTGCTGTTTGTGGGAAGATACCGGGGCGGAAAATGGAAAAATATAAGGACGGTGTAAGCGCGGCAGTTTGTATGGGAAATGTATCGGTTCAATCCCCACAAGTTTGAAAGATGCAATAAAAAGGAAAAATAAGGGCAGAAATAATTGATTTTTATTTGCTGTCCTTTTATAATTATTCTGTTACAAATAGTATTAATAAATAAAAACGAGGTATTATATTATGAAAATCACAAATGATATCATTTATGTTGGCGTTAATGACCATCAGGTAGATTTATTCGAGGGGCAGTATATTGTGCCGAACGGCATGGCATACAATTCTTATGTGATTAAAGACGAAAAAATTGCGATTATGGACACGGTAGACGCCAAGTTTACTCATGAGTGGCTTGATAATATTGGAGAGGCGCTGGGCGGTGCAAAACCGGACTATCTTATCATTCAGCACATGGAGCCGGATCATTCAGCAAATATTCATAATTTTATGAAGACATATCCGGACACAACAATTGTGGCAAATGCAAAGACATTCACGATGATGCAGAATTTCTTCAGGGGAATGGAACTTGAAGGGAAAAAATTTGAAGTGAACAACGGAGATACATTGACGCTTGGAAAGCATATGCTTACGTTTGTTTTTGCGCCGATGGTTCACTGGCCGGAAGTTATGGTTACTTATGACAGTACGGATAAGGTACTCTTTTCGGCAGACGGTTTCGGAAAGTTCGGCGCACTTGACGTAGAAGAGGATTGGGACTGCGAGGCGCGCCGTTACTATATCGGTATTGTCGGAAAATACGGCGCTCAGGTACAGAGCCTTCTGAAGAAAGCTGCCGGGTTGGATATTCAGGCAATCTGTCCGCTTCACGGACCGGTTCTTACAGAGAATTTGGGACATTACATAGAGAAATATAATATTTGGTCTTCATACGGCGTAGAGTCGGAAGGTGTGATGATTGCGTATACTTCTGTTTATGGAAATACAAAGAAGGCTGTAGAAATACTGGCGGACAAACTGAGAGAAAAGGGCTGCCCGAAAGTCGTGGTATGTGACCTTGCCCGTGAAGACATGGCAGAAGCAGTGGAGGATGCTTTCCGTTATGGAAAGCTTGTGCTCGCAACAACAACGTATAATTCAGAGATATTCCCATTTATGAGAACGTTTATTGAACACTTGACAGAGCGCAATTATCAGAAACGTACGCTCGGTCTTATTGAGAACGGAAGCTGGGCGCCGCTTGCTGCAAAGGTTATGAAGGGAATGTTTGAGAAAAGCAAGAATATTACATGGCTTGAAAACAAAGCAAGTATCTTGTCATCCGTCAGCGATGAAAACATAGAACAGTTGGAGGCTATGGCTTCCGAGCTTTGCAAAGAATATATTGCACAGTCAGAGGAGAGAGCAAATAAGAACGATTTGACAGCGCTCTTTAAAATCGGTTACGGCTTATATGTTGTTACATCAAATGACGGTGCAAAGGATAACGGGTTGATTGTAAATACCGTCACACAGCTTACGGATAATCCAAATCGTGTAGCGGTGAATATAAACAAAGCAAATTATTCTCATCATGTGATAAAGCAGACGGGAATTATGAATGTAAACTGCCTTTCAGTAGAGGCTCCGTTCAGCGTATTTGAGACGTTTGGTTTCCAAAGCGGACGTACGGCGGACAAATTTGCAAATTGCAGACCTCTCCGTTCAGATAATGGCTTAGTATTTCTGCCGAAATATATTAATGCATTCATGTCGCTTAAGGTAGAGCAGTACGTGGATCTTGATACACATGGAATGTTTATCTGTACAGTGACAGAGGCGCGCGTTATGAGTGATAAGGAGACCATGACGTATACTTACTATCACAACAATGTGAAGCCAAAGCCGCAGACAGAAGGAAAGACAGGCTTTGTATGTAAGGTTTGCGGTTTTGTTTATGAGGGCGATACACTTCCGGATGATTATATCTGCCCGTTGTGCAAACACGGTATCGCAGACTTTGAACCGATAGAATAGAATTTATGATAGAAAGGGAGGCTGTATTATGAACAAAGAGGTATTGGATTTTGTAGTTGAAAAATCAAAGGAGCTTATAGCGGCACATACATGCAGCGCAGAGGCAAGAGAGGCGGCGCAGGCATGGATTAACGCGGTAGGAACTGAGAACGAGGCGGAGCAGACAGAGAGATATATCGCGGAGCTTGAAGAAGATATCGTTACAGTTGAAGGTTTGGAGGCGTTTGCGGAGTCTGAGATGGGCGCGAAAGTATTCGGGGAAGATGCGCCGAATGTTGCTGCACATGCAAGAGAAATCAAGGCAGCAGGAGCGAAATACTGTGATTGTCCGGCTTGCGCGGCAGTTGAAGCTATTTTGCAGAAGAAAGAAGAGCTTCTCAAATAATAAATAATTTGCTTACAATAAGCTGCTATGTTATAATTCTTAGGAGTAAATAGGAGTTATAGCAGAAAGGACGAATAAATATGTGTGGTTTTACAGGCTATTATGGAATAGGTGATTTTAATAGAGAAGAAGTAATTGACCAAATGGGCGAACGCATTGTGCATCGCGGACCGGACAGTGCGGGAAGTTTTGTAGACGACTATGTCGCTCTTGGTTTCCGGCGTCTGAGCATCATTGATTTGGAAGGCGGTTCACAGCCGATTCACAGCGCTGACGGGAAGCACGTTATTATTTTCAATGGAGAGATTTATAATTACAGAGAAATCAGAAAAGATTTGATTGAGAAGCATGGCTGCGTATTCCAAACCAGTTCGGATACAGAGGTTATTCTGCAGGCATATAAAACATACGGGGAGAAGACCGCGTCTATGCTCCGGGGAATGTTTGCCTTTGTAATTTACAATAAAGAGGATCATACCTTATATGGCGCGCGTGATTTCTTTGGAATCAAACCGTTTTACTATGCGCAGATGAACGGAAGCTTTATTTTTGGTTCGGAAATTAAATCATTCTTGGCGCATCCGCATTTTGAAAAAGCAGTTAATAAAGACGCGTTGAAGATGTACCTTATATTCCAGTATACACCGCTTCTTGAGACCATGTTTAAGGGCGTGTTTAAGTTGGAACCGGGAACGTATTTCACATATGACGGCAAAGAGCTGAAGACGACAAAGTACTTTGATCCGACTTATGCGAAGGAAGACCGTTCGTTTGAAGAAACTGTTAAAAGGATTGGAGATATTGTCCAAAACTCTGTCGATTATCATCAGATTAGCGACGTTGAGGTTGGCTCTTTCTTATCGGGAGGGGTTGATTCCAGCTATATTGCATCTACTGTAAAACCAATGAAGACATATTCTGTCGGTTTTGAGGTAGGAGGGTTTGATGAGACGACATTTTCAAAAGAGCTGTGCGATATTCTCCATATGACAAATGCGAAAAAGGAGATTTCATCGGAGGAATTCTTTGATGCACTGCCAAGTGTGCAGTATCATTCTGACGAGCCTCACGCGAACTTATCGGCAGTGCCGCTTTATTATCTTTCACAGCTTGCGGCGAAAGACGTCAAGGTTGTGTTAAGCGGCGAGGGTGCGGATGAATTGTTCGGCGGATATGACACTTACAAAATAAGTAAATCCGGGGATATGTACCGTAAAGTTGTTCCTGCGGGACTTCGTAAGAAGCTTGGAGACTGGGCGAAGAGTAAACAAGGAAGAAAGGGCTTTAATTTCCTGAAGAGAAATGCAACTTCTGTGGAAGAGTCTTATATCGGACAGGCTTTTATCATGGATAATGAAGAGGCGGATGAAGTTCTTGCACCGAAGTATAAGAGCAGTCTCAGATACCAAGACGTAACGAAGCCGTATTTCGATAAGGTAAAAGGGCAGGATGATTTTCATAAGAAATTATTCCTTGACATGCATTTATGGCTGCCGCACGATATTCTCTTGAAAGCTGACAAGATGACAATGGCGCATTCACTGGAACTGCGCGTTCCTTACTTGGACAAGGAAGTTTGGAAACTGGCGCGGAGCATTGACACAAGCTACTGCATTGAAGGAGAGGAGACAAAGAAAGCGTTCCGTACATCTGCGCTTACCCATATTCCTATGGACTGGGCGAAACGCAGGAAACTGGGATTTCTTGTACCGTTCCGCGTATGGCTTCGTGAAGATAAATACTATAACCGCGTAAAAGAAATGTTCGAGAAGGATTTTGTTTCTGAATTCTTTAACAGAGATTTGCTTATGAAATGGCTGGCAGATCATAAGAATAAGGTTGGAAACTTCCATAGACAGATTTATACTGTGTATTCGTTTCTTCTGTGGTATGAGCAGTATTTTATATTGAGATAATGACAATGGCTGTCCGTGAGGACGGTCATTTTCATTAGCAGTATGTTTATAAAATAGAGACGATCTCTTTTGACATATATTGACATTCCTTTTATAATTAATATATGTGAATGGTTTAAGATGGAAAGAAAAATTGCTGCTGAAAGCGGCTGTTATTTTGATGTCTGTCTTAGAACAAGGTTATTCAGTTTTTAAAACGGCGGATTTGAGCGTTAATTAGCATACAAAATAATGAGGTGAATATATGTTTCCGACAATAGATAAGAAGAAAACGGGATGCCGGATTAAGTACCTGATGGTGAGGGAAGGATTAAAGCCTGTAGATATACAGCACTATTTGGGACTTACTTGTGTACAAACAGTTTACCGGTGGATAAAAGGAGTGAATGTTCCGACGGTGGACAATTTATATGCCCTTGGCGAATTGTTTCATACAAGAGTGGATGATATACTTGCAGGCAGAGGAAAAACAGGGAAATTTTTGGAGGCAAAGCTGCCGGAGGATCGGATGATTGCGTATTGTAACCGGGTTCGGAGACTGAAGGCATAGGCTATTATAGAAATATGATTTTCTTGCTTTCGGACGGCTTGGGGAAGACGTGGAAGGCGGAAAGTACTTGCATGCGTCGGCAGCGGATTTGAAAAAAGTATAAGATGCAGTTTGTCAATTCGTAAATATAAACAGAAATTGAAGGTGCGATTCATGCAAAATGCATATTGTTTTTTTGAGTATTGACGGGTATATAGTCATGTTGTATAATAGCGACAGTGAAACATAAATGTGAGGGGGGAGTTATTATTGTGTATCAGCCAATTAAGAGAGTTTCCCTACAGACGGAAATTATAAGGTATATTCAGGATTATATTAAAAATAATCAATTGCAGCCCGGTGATAAATTACCGTCACAGGGGCAGCTGATGGATATGATGCAGGTGAGTCGGACTTCGCTGAGAGAAGCAGTTAAGACTTTAGAAGCGAAAGGCGTTATTGATGTTTGCAATGGAAAGGGCTTATATGTAGGCGACAAAGAAAAAGAGCAACATATGTTTGATGCGCTCCTTGGAATTATGAAAGAGAAAGAACTGCTGTTAGAGATTTTGGAAGTCAGACGTTTTATGGAAGAGCAGATTGTTAGTATGGTAATCCAGAAAGCAACGGATGAAGAGCTGAAGGAACTGGGAGAAATCGTTGACTGCCTGATGGAGAAGGTGCGAAGGGGTGTGCGTCAGACCGAGACTGATAAAGCGTTTCATTATAAAGTATATGAACTTTGCCATAATAGAGTAATGCATTCAGTTATCTGTTCTTTGAGAGAATATACAGACAGGTTTTGGAAATTTCCGTTGGGCATGAAGGATCCTTTCGCAAAAAGCATGCCATATCATGAAAAATTATATAATGCGTTGTGTGCGAGAGATGTGAAACAGGCGCAGAAGATGAATAATAAATTGTTAGATTATGTAGTAGAAGATATAATAAAATATGTAGCTTAAAAGCTATAGTATAGCATACAGCATACAGCATAATTATGATGTCGTTCGCAATGCAGGTTGAAGAAACATGTAAGTGTAAAAGTTGAGATAAAGGTTGGAGAAAATTATGGGAATCATTTTTCATGAAAATACAAAAGAGTTTCATTTATGTAATAAAGAAATCAGTTATATCTTTTGTATTATGCAGAACGGGCAGCCGGGACAGCTGTATTACGGGAAACGTTTAAGAGACAGAGAAAGCTTTATACATCTGTTCGAAGAAGGTGTTCATGATATGGCGCCATGTCCATATGAGGGAAATAATGTATTTTCACTGGAATATTTAAAACAGGAATATCCGACTTATGGAACAGGAGATATGAGATATCCGGCATTTCAGATCGAGCAGGAAGATGGAAGCAAAATTACAGAATTTACATATAAAAGTCATCGTATTTTTCAAGGAAAGCCTACGTTAAAAGGACTTCCGGCAGTGTATGTGGAACATGATGATGAAGCGGTGACATTAGAGTTAATATTGAGCGATAAGATTATTCAGACGGATTTGATTCTTTCGTATACCGTATTTGAGAATTATCCGGTAATCTGCAGGAATGCCAGATTTGAACATTATGGAGACAAGAAAATCGTTCTCGGATCAGCGATGAGTTTTAACCTGGATCTGCCGGACAGCAATTATGATATGGTTGATTTGACAGGTGCATGGGCGAGAGAACGATATGTGAAATGCCACAGACTCCATGAAGGAGTACAGTCTATATACAGTATGAGAGGACACAGCAGTCATCAGTTCAATCCGTTTTTCGCGTTAAAACGACCTGAGGCGAATGAGGATTCGGGTGAAGCGCTTGGATTCAGCCTTGTGTACAGTGGAAATTTCCTTGGACAGGTCAATACAGATACATTTGATGTATCCCGGGTGATGATGGGAATTCATCCGAATGAGTTCGCTTGGACACTCCGTAAAGGTGAGGTGTTCCAAACACCGGAAGCAGTGCTTGTGTATTCTGAAAAGGGTCTGAACGGTATGAGCCAGACATTTCATGAGTTATATAGAACACGTCTTGCAAGAGGGTATTGGAGAGACAGGGAGAGACCGGTACTCATCAATAGCTGGGAAGCAATGTTCATGGACTTTGACGAAGAAAAGGTTCTGAAGCTTGCAAAGGAAGCAGCTGCTTTGGATATTGAATTATTTGTACTCGACGATGGATGGTTTGGTCATCGGGATGATGCGACTTCCTCTTTGGGAGACTGGTATCCGGATCAGAGAAAGCTTCCGGATGGAGTAAAAGGAATTGCAGAAAAAGTTGAAAAGCTCGGTATGAAGTTTGGACTTTGGATTGAGCCGGAGATGATCAGCAAAGACAGCGATCTGTACAGAATGCATCCGGACTGGATGATCGGAGCGCCATACCGCAATAAGTGTCATGGACGGTATCAGTATGTACTTGATTTTACGAAACCGGAAGTAGTGCAGTTTATCGGAGACATGATTGTGAAAGTACTTCGTGACGCACCGGTTTCTTATATAAAGTGGGATTTAAACAGAAGTATTTCAGAGCCGTTTTCTCAGGGAAGAGATGCAGGATTCCAAGGGGAATTATTCCATAGACAAATTCTGGGAATGTATCAGTTGTATGAAAGACTGCGGGCAGAGTTCCCGGAAATCTTGTTTGAATCGTGTGCAAGCGGCGGAGCCAGATTTGATCCGGGAATGTTGTATTATGCACCACAGGCTTGGACCTCAGATTGTACAGATGCAATAGAACGGCTTCGTATACAGTATGGTACTTCTTTTGTTTATCCTTTAAGTTCCATTGGATGTCATGTGTCAGAGGCGCCAAATCAGCAAACCTGTCGGAATACCTCGCTTAAGACAAGAGGGGAAACAGCATATTTCGGAACGTTCGGATATGAACTGGATTTGGGGAAACTGACAGAAGAAGAGAAAGAAGAGATTAAAGAGCAGGTTGCTTTTGTGAAAGAATATAGAAGCCTTGTGGCAAACGGAACATTTTACCGGCTTTTAAGTCCTTTTGAAGGCGATGAAGGGGCGTGGATGGTCGTTTCAAAGGATAAGAAAGAAGCATTAGCAGGCTACTATAGACAGAGACAGCCGATGAACGCACCATACAAGAGACTTTTCTTAAGAGGACTTGATGAAGAGATGGAATATGTGGTTGAAGGAAGAGAAGAAAGTTTCTTCGGAGATGAGCTGATGCAGGCAGGTCTTGTGATATCAGATCAGGCTTGTGGTGTTAAAACGGCTGAGGTGGTACAGGGAGACTACCAGTCAAGATTATTTATGTTGAAAGCAAAGGAAAGTTAGAGGGATACAGATGAGTTTATTATTCGAATTAGACCGTATGGAGCGTATTCTGAACGATGTGAAGAAGTACGTCAGGCCGGTGTCAGTACCGATAGAAGATTACAGAGTATTTCATGCGGGACCGGAAAAGACAGATGGTGCAGCATGCAGCACGGAGGATTGGCAGAAATGCAAGATTCATGAACCGTGGACAAAGCTGGATAATCATAGGTGGTATCGGGCAGAAATCGTGATACCGGAAGAATTCGAAGGAAAACATGTCGTATTTCGAATTACAACTGGACGGGAAGGACAGTGGGATGCAACAAATCCACAGATGCTCTGTTATGTAGACGGAAAGATACGGCAGGGGGCGGATGTGAATCATAGAGATATTGAGATTGCAAAATGTGCAAAAGCAGGAGATTCATATGAGATTGCTCTTTTGGCATACAGTGGAACGGTGGAAGGAGATTTGATTCTTCACACCTGTCTGGATGTGAAAGACGATGTGGTAGAAAAGCTGTATTATGACTTTTTAATACCTTTGGATTCAGCAAAAGTGTTGGCAGAATGTGATGAAGAGAATCATAGACGTATTTTGCAGAAACTGTCACCGGCAGCAAATGAGCTGGATCTTCGCAAGCCGGGAGGCGATTTATTCTATCAGTCAATTGCAAGAGCTGAAAAGATTCTGAAAGAAGAATTTTATACTGAGATTAAGGCAGATGTACCGGCAGTATATGCAATCGGGCATACCCATATTGATATTGCGTGGTTATGGACGGTACAGCAGACCAGAGAAAAGGTGCTTCGGAGTTTTTCGACAGTACTGGAGCTGATGGATCGTTATCCGGATTACAAATTTATGTCCAGTCAGCCGATTTTGTATCAGTTTGTAAAAGAACAGGCGCCGGAAATGTACGACCGGATTAAAGAGCGTGTCAAAGAAGGACGCTGGGAGGTCGATGGCGGCATGTGGCTGGAATCTGATTGTAATCTTCCGGGAGGAGAATCTATCGTAAGACAGATTCTCAAAGGAGAAAAGTTTTTCTATGATGAATTTGGAAAGAAGAGTAAATCACTTTGGCTTCCGGATGTATTTGGATATTCGGCAGCGATTCCGCAGATTTTAAAGAAATGCGGCATTCCGTATTTCATGACCACAAAAATTGCATGGAATCAATTTAATCAGCTTCCGAATGATACATTTATGTGGAAAGGGATCGATGGAAGTAAAGTATTTGTATTTATGCCGACTACATGCGATTATTGCAGAAATTTGGGCGAGAATATTTCGTTTTCAGATCAGAGAAACGCAACGACATATACCGGTATCATCAATGCAAATATGACGCTTGGTACTTATAAAAGATTCCAAAACCGTGATCTGACAGAAGATACATTGATGCTTTATGGTTACGGGGACGGAGGCGGCGGACCGACAGCAGAGATGCTGGAACATGCAGAGCGTTTGAAATATGGAATTCCGGGACTTCCAAAGATTGTACTGGAAGAAGAGGGAAGATATTTTGATAAAACATACGAAGAAATCGCAGACAAGAAAGAAATGCCAATATGGGATGGTGAACTTTACTTTGAATACCACAGAGGAACACTCACTTCTATGGGCAAGAATAAGAGAAATAATCGTAAGAACGAACTTCTGTATGAGCAGTTAGAGACACTTGCATCTATGAGCAGCGTTCTTGGGAATACATACCCGAAAGACGTAATTCAAAAAGGATGGGATGTGCTTCTTTTGAATCAGTTCCATGATATTCTTCCAGGAAGTGCGATTGAAGAAGTATATGACGTAACAGATAAAGAATATCAGGAAATCCACGAGGCTGGCATGAAAGAACGAGATGCCGCGCTTCATTCACTACTGGAAGCAAAGACAGTAGAAGGGGAATCGAACGATGCAAAGACTGTGTGGGTATTTAATTCACAAGGATTTGCAAGAACCGGCTTGGCGGCGTTCGATGGAGCAGAAGAGGGAAGTTGGTATGCACAAAGTGCAGACGGACATCAGATTCCGGTTCAGCATGACGCGGACGGGAGAGCATTCTTTCTGGCGGAGGATGTTCCGGCATTCGGGATGAAAGTATATCGTCTTGTTGAGAATGCAGCGGATGCGAATAGTACAAAAGTATGGAACGGCGTATTTGAGAATGCATTCTATAAAGTAGAATTCAACGAAAAGATGCAGCTTACGTCTCTTATTGAGAAAACGAGTGGACAGGAAATGTTGAAAGAAAATCGTGTCGGAAATGAACTTGTTACTTATGAAGACAGACCGATGAACTGGGATGGATGGGATATCGACTTTTACTATAAAAAGAAACCATACGAAGCCGATGAAGTTTCTGTTCCGCAGCTTTTGGAAGACGGTCCGGTAAGAACTGTGCTTGGAATTATGCATAAGTTTGCAGACTCGACTATTACACAGGAAATTATTCTTTACAAAGGATTGCCGAGAATTGATTTTAAGACGAAGGCAGACTGGAGAGAGCATAATGTACTCCTGAGAGTGAATTTCCCTGCAGATGTAAATTCAACAAAAGCTTCTTACGAGATTCAGTTCGGAAATGTGGAAAGAGAGACAACGGCAAATCACAGTTGGGATACTGCGAAGTTTGAAGTGTGCGGTCACAAATGGGCGGATCTTTCTGATAATGGAGCAGGACTTAGCCTTCTGAATGACTGCAAATACGGTTACAGTGTTCGCGACGGAGAGATGGGACTGACCTTGATCAAAGCCGGAACATATCCGAACGCGAACGCAGATATCGGCGAACATGAATTTACTTATTCTATTTATCCGCATAGCGGAAGATGGATGGAAGCGCAGACTGTAGAGATGGCTTACGACCTGAATGTTCCGATGTTGGCTGTGGTATCAGACAGACAGGCGTTGTGTGAAGATGGAAATGGTGAATGGGGTTTCCTGACAGTCAAAGATAAGAACTGTTTTGTTGAGATGATTAAACAGGCTGAAGATGGAAATGGTTATATTCTTCGTGTTTATGAAAACCAGAATAAGAGAACAAATACCGAATATAGATTGGCGGTAGCTCCAAAGGCGGTCAGGGAATGTGATCTTTTGGAACAAGATTTACATGAAATTTCTATAGAAGGTAATACATTTACAGACTGTATCAAGCCATTTGAAATCAAAACATACAGACTTATTTTCTAAGGCGAACAGGGAGGGCAAGAAAGTGAAGAGGAAAATTACCGTAGCAGTCGCGGGATTGGGAAACAGAGGAAATGATATCTATGCACATTATCAGCTGGTTGCTCCAGATGAAATGCAGGTTGTGGCAGTTGCAGACCCAATCAAGGGAAAAAGGGAAGCTGCACAGAGATTATACGGTGTTTCATCGGAAAATTGCTTTGAAACTGCAGAGGAAATGCTGGAACAGCCTCAGCTTGCCGATGTATGTGTAATCGCAACACAGGATAAGCAGCATGTTGAACATGGAGTAAAAGCAATACAGAAAGGATATCATCTGATCTGTGAAAAACCGATTTCACCGAGCATTGAAGAATGCCTCAGACTTCAGAATACAGCACATGAGCATCATAGAGTGGTAGCAGTAGGTCATGTACTTCGCTATACACCATTCTATTCAAAGATCAAAGAAGTCATTGAAGCAGGTGTGATTGGGAATGTGGTAACCGTTCAGGCAATGGAGCATGTTACTTACTGGCATCAGGCACATAGTTATGTAAGAGGAAACTGGAGAAGAAGTGAAGAGACAAGCCCGATGTTATTCGCAAAATGCTGCCATGACCTTGATATTTTTGTATGGCTTATTGGTAAAAAATGTAAAAGAGTATCTTCTTACGGGGATTTGTACCTGTTTAAACCGGAGATGGCGCCGGAAGGGGCTTCTGTGAGATGTTTGGATTGTCCGGTAAAAGATACCTGTCCATACGATGCAGAGAAGATTTATGTTACAAGTGAATTAACCGGTATCAGAAAAGTGATTCGTGAAAACAGAACACAGAATGCGGCATGGCCGGTATGTATTCTTTCACCAAATGATCTTTCTGAAGAGGCAATTTACAGAGAACTGAGAGAAGGACCTTATGGAAGGTGCGTATACCATTGTGATAATAATGTAGTAGACCATCAGGTTGTAAATATGGAATTTGAAGACCATGTAACCGTGAACTTTATGATGACGGCATTCACAAGCAAGGGTGGAAGAACCATTCATGTATGTGGCACAAAAGGTGATATTGTTGGCAACTTAAGTGACAATAAAGTAACGGTTACCCGTCATGGAGAAGCATCGGAAGTCATTGATGTTGCACATGGTGATATGAGCGGGCATGCCGGTGGGGATAACCGGCTGATCCATGATTTCCTGAGCGCACTCAGCGAAGAGGAAGGCGAGGAGAATTTAAAGACGAATATTGATGTTTCAGTGCAGAGCCATCTTATTGCAGCAGCAGCAGAATATTCAAGAATTCATCAGGGGGCAAGTGTAGATATTCAGAATTATCTTGATGAAGAAAAATATAAGGATATGTAACAGTCAAAGAACTCTACTGCACAAAAAGTGCAGCGAGAAATAAAAAGAAAGAGGAGAAAAGTATGAAAAAGAAATTCTTAGCATTGGTGTTAGCGTCAGCAATGACATTATCACTGGCAGCCTGTGGTGGATCAGGGGATGATTCCAAATCAGGAACAGACAAAAAAGACGGAGAAAAGGTAGCAAAAGTGACAACAGTTATGACTTCTGACCCGGATACCCTTGATCCGGGACGTGCAGATGACCAGCAGAAAGGCGCAATCGTTCTTGAAGCTCAGGAAACACTGGTTCGTCTGATTGACGGTAAACTTACAGAGGCGGGAGCAGAAAAAATTGATGTATCTGACGATGGACTTGTTTACACATTCACACTTCGCGACAACAAGTATTCCGATGGAACACCTGTTAAAGCGCAGGATTATGTGAACTCAATCCGCCGTGTCTTTGACCCGGAAGTAAACTGCCACAACGCAGGTATTTTCTACTGCATCAAAGGTGGAGAAGAATTCAACACAGGCGCAGGTGCAAAAGAAGATGTAGCAGCAGTAGCAAAAGATGACAAAACATTGGAAATTACTCTTACAGAGCCACTTCCATATTTTACACAGTTATTAACATTCGCAAACATCACTCCAGTGCCGGAAGAAAAAACACAGGGTGAAAAGAACTCTTCTTACGGAGCAACAGCAGAAGAATTATCACAGAGTGGACCATTCTATGTAGCTGAATGGACAAGAGGATCTAAAGTTGTTCTTAAGAAAAATCCTAATTACTGGGATGCGGAAAATGTGAAACTTGATGAAATTGAGATGCTTCTTGCACAGGATGCAAATACAAGACAGCAGTTATTTGATCAGGGACAAATCGACATTTTACAAGGCGTGCGTGGTGAATATATCGAAACATTACAGGGAAAAATCGACGCTGGTGATGTGGAATTAGTATCAGGACCGCAGGCTCGTAACGCATACATCTGCTTTAACAACAATGACCCAGAAGGCGTATTCTCAAATGAAAACATCCGTAAAGCATTTGCAATCGCATTTGACAGAGAAGCATATGTAAAAAATGTAACTAAAAAAGATAAAGCTGCTTACGGTGAAGTTCCATTTGGTACAGCTATCGGAACAGAGATTTTCCGTGATGTATACGAAGAACCAATGAAAGAACTTTTAGAGCAGGATGCAAAAACGCTTCTTGAAAAAGGATTAAAAGAAATCGGAAAAGAAGGCGAAACATTAGAAATTACATTCTTACAGGCAAATGCTGACGATGGAACAAAAGTTATTTCAGAATACTACCAGAATCAATGGCAGACAAAACTTGGTGTTAAAGTAAACATCGAGACAGCAGCTGATAACTCATCTTTCAACAACCAGGTATCCAAAGGACTTTACCAGGTATGCCAGACAGGTTGGGGAGCTGACTACAATGATCCGATGACATTTATGCAGTGCTACACAACAGGTGATGGAAATAACCCGGCATTCTTCTCAGATGCCAAATACGATGAACTTGTAATGGCTTGTAAGACAGAACAGGATATGAAGGTGCGTGGAGAAAAATTTGCAGAAGCAGAAAAAATCTTGACAGTTGATAAATGTGGTATTTCTCCGGTTACATTCTCTTTTGATAATTCAGTTGTAAACAAAAAACTTAAAGGTTACTTCATCAATGGTGCAGGTGGTCCATCAATCGAATTTAAAAATGCTTACATTGAAGAATAATTAATGAAATTATTTGTGTCGGGAAGTATACGTAGGTTTCAAAAATGCTTCCCGGCATTTTTATAATAATTCTGAAATAGTAGTGTTAAAAACAGTTACAAAAATTCAGGAGGTGTCGAATGGTTAAATATATTGCGAAAAAAATAGGGTATATGATTGTTACCTTGTGGATCATTCTTACAGTTACATTCTTCCTTATGAACACTATGCCGGGTGATCCGACACAGTCGAGTATGAAAGTACTTCCGGAAGCGGTTGTAGAAAATTTAAAAGCCAGATGGGGACTGGATAAACCAGTTACAGAACAATATGTTATTTATTTGAAGAATCTTCTTCGTGGAGAGATGGGTGAGTCCTATAAAACACCGGGACTTACAGCTAATCAGGTAATCGAAGAAAGATTTCCAGCATCTTTAAGATTAGGTCTTCAGGCTGTAGTTGTGAGTCTTATCATTGGACTTATTCTTGGAATTCTTGCAGCGTTTAACCGAGGTAAGTGGTTAGATTTCCTGACAATTTTTATAGCAATTCTAGGAGTATCCATTCCAAGTTTCGTGTTTGCCGCGTTGCTTCAGAAATACGCAGCAGGGGGATTTTTTCCAATCGTAGGATGGGCGGCGGAAGGATCAAGTCTCATTGAAATATTTAGAGGAACAGCGCTTCCGACATTAGCAGCTTCCATCGGAGGTATTGCAACATACTCGCGTTTCATGCGTTCTTCTGTATTAGATGTACTTAGCAATGACTATATTCTTCTTGCAAAAGCAAAAGGGTTGTCAAAATTCCAAATTGTAACAAGACACGTGCTTAGAAATGCAATTACACCGATTATCTCAATTGTTGCTCCACAGATTGCAGGTATCGTAACAGGTTCTTTCGTTATTGAACGTATTTTCTCAGTACCTGGACTTGGACGCTACTATGTAGAAAGCGTCAGTGGACGAGATTATCCGCTGATTATGGCAACAACTATTTTCTTCTCTGCTATCTTTATCGTATGTATGGTAGCAATGGATATTTTATATGCAGTTGTAGATCCACGTATAAGAAAAAGTATTATTGACGGTAAATAGGAGGGGAAAGTTCGAATGCAGAATAAGAATGAGTTAAACATAGAAATGTTCGAACGCCTCGGCGTTGATGAACAACAGTCAGAGAATATTGTACGTCCGAGTATGTCTTATTGGCAGGACGCGATAAGAAGACTAAAACAGAATAAAGTTGCTATGATAAGTTTATTCTTTTTAATTTTCATGGTAATTATGTGTATTGTGGGTCCATATATTTATCCGCATCCATATGATTTCCAAAATATTGAAATCACAAACCAGCCACCAACAAAAGAGCATATCTTTGGTCTTGATGACTTGGGAAGAGATATCTTTGCTAGAATTTGGATGGGTGGCAGAGTATCGCTTGCAATCGGTGTTGTAGGTGCTGTAATCTCGCTTGTTGTAGGTACAATCTACGGTGGAATCAGTGGATACTGCGGCGGACGTGTGGACGATATTATGATGCGTATCTTGGAAATTCTTGTCGGGATTCCTTACATGATTGTTGTAATCATTGTATCTGTATATCTTGGCCAGGGATTACATTCCCTAATGATTGCACTTTGCTTAACCAGTTGGACGGGACTTGCAAGACTTGTGCGAGGGCAGGTTTTGGAATTAAAACAGAGTGAGTACATAATGGCAGCGCAGGCGCTCGGAACACCAACAATGAAAATTATTACAAAACATTTGATTCCAAATACATTGAGTGTAATTATTATCAATACAACATTTTCGATTCCGGGATTCATCTTCTCTGAAGCATTTTTAAGTTTCCTGGGACTTGGAATTAAGCCGCCGCTAACCAGCTGGGGTGCTATGGCGGCGCTTGGACAGCAGCAGATGACCTACTATCCGCATGAACTTATTTTCCCGGCTATTGCAATTTCAATTACAATCCTTGCATTCAATCTTCTCGGAGATGGTCTGCGAGATGCATTTGATCCGAAATTGCGTCAGTAAGAGAGGAAGGTGAAATATATGAGCGAACATTTATTAGAAGTAAAAGACTTAAAAGTATCCTTCCACACTTATGCAGGAGAGGTACAGGCGGTTCGCGGAGTGACATTCCATGTAGATAAAGGTGAATGTATGGCAATCGTAGGAGAGTCAGGTTCAGGAAAAACAGTAACATCAAAGGCTGTTTTAGGTCTGATTGCAACACCGCCGGGAGAAGTAAAGAAAGAAAGCCAGATTTTGTTTGAAGGTAAAAATATTTTGGATTTCACAGATAAAGAATGGCGCGATTACAGAGGTAAAGAAGCGGCCATGATTTTCCAGGATCCAATGACATCTTTAAATCCAACAATGAAAGTTGGAAAACAGATTATGGAAAGTATTATGCTTCATAACAAAGTTAGTAAAAAAGAAGCGCGTGAGCAGGCAATTGAATTGCTGCGCAAAGTAAATATTCCGAATCCGGAAGACAGACTGAATCAGTATCCGTATGAATTCTCGGGTGGTATGAGACAGAGAGTTGTAATCGCGATTGCTCTTGCTTGTAATCCGAAGCTGATGATTGCCGATGAGCCTACTACGGCGCTTGATGTAACTATTCAGGCACAGATTATGAAACTTCTGAAAGAAATCCAGACAAAGAACGATACGGCTGTGGTTATGATTACACATGACCTTGGAGTTGTGGCCGGAATGGCAGATTACATTACAGTTATGTATGCTGGTTGTATCGTAGAGCAGGGAACGGTAGATGAAATCTTTAAAGATCCACAGCACCCATATACAGATGCACTGCTAAAGGCTGTTCCAAACCTCGAAAACGAGAATAAATCAGAGCTTCAGATTATTCCGGGAACACCGCCAGACTTGATTTCTCCTCCAAAAGGATGTGGATTTGCAACAAGATGCAAATACTGTATGGGAATTTGCAGGGAGAAAGCACCGGAATACACCGATAGTTCCGATACACATAAAGCCGCATGCTGGTTACTTCACCCAATGGCAAAAGAAGTATACGGATTTGAAAATATCAAGGAGGTGTTTGAAAATGAAAAATAATAATCAGGAAGTACTGGTTCATGTTGAACACTTGAAAAAATATTTTTCAGTTCGTAAAAGAGGTACATTAAAAGCGGTAGATGGTGTGTCATTTGATATTTATAAAGGTGAAACGCTTGGTTTGGTAGGGGAATCCGGATGTGGAAAAACAACATGCGGACGTACAGTTATCGGACTTTACCCGGCAACAGACGGAACAATTGAATATGACGGGAAAGATGTTACAAAAATTGGTAATGAAGAACAGAAATGGTTCAAAAAACGCGTACAGATGATTTTCCAGGATCCATACGCATCATTAGACCCTCGTATGACAGTAGGGGATATCATTGCAGAAGGGATGGATAACTTTGGTCTGTATACAGAGCCAAAAGAAAGACAAGCTCGTATTAACGAATTACTTTCGCTTGTTGGTCTGAATAAAGAACATGCAAGCCGTTTTCCACATGAATTTTCAGGCGGACAGAGACAGCGAATTGGTATCGCCAGAGCACTTGCGGTAGATCCTGAATTTATTGTATGTGACGAGCCGATTTCTGCACTTGATGTGTCTATTCAGGCTCAGGTTGTAAACTTACTGATTAAACTTCAGAATGAACTCGGACTTACCTATTTATTTATCGCGCATGACCTTTCTATGGTAAAACATATTTCAGACCGAGTTGGTGTTATGTATATGGGACAGATGGTAGAGCTTGCAACCAGTGAAGAGCTGTATAGCAATCCGCAGCATCCGTATACCCAGGCTCTTTTAAGCGCCATTCCGATTCCGGATCCGGAAATTGAACGTACCAAAACCGTTCTTCCTTTGGAAGGCGAGGTAGGAAGCCCGATCAACTGTGGATCGGGATGTCGTTTTGCAAGCAGATGTAAATATGCAACAGAAGAGTGTTCAAAGGTAACGCCAGAACTGAAAGAAATAAAAGAAGGACATTTTGCGGCTTGTCATTTGTTCTAAAGTAATAGAATACACCGGAAATCAGAATTATATATAGTCCTGAGTTCCGGTGTTTTCACTATTTAATTTAACAAAAAGAGGAGGATTCAAGGTTGAAAAAGAATAGTAGAGGAAATCCATTCCCGTAAGGGCATAACATTAAA
>CANAZK010000028.1 GCA_947366105.1 uncultured Lachnospiraceae bacterium
TAGAGTATCCGGATGCAGAGACAGATTGGAATGAATATATGGATATCTGTAAGAAATTGTCTGTTGACGGAAATTATGGAACTGTTTTCTGTTCAAGCTGTGATTATTATATTCCGCAGGTGCTTTCTTTGGGCGGCGAGATTATTAACGAGAGCGGAGAGTTTAATATTACTGATAAGAAGACAACAGATGCTCTTCAGACTCTTGCCGATATGATTAACGAACAGGGTTATGCTCCTAAGATTACGGATACTGCTAATACAGTATGGAATTGGGAACAGTTTGAAACGGGAAATATCGGTATGCTTATTGACGGACCGTGGTGTGTATCGAATGTAATTAATTATTGTAACTTTAACGTTGGATATACAATTATTCCGGCTGCGGAGCAGCATGTAACGACAATTAATGGCTCTGGACTTGCAATCAGTAAGGATACTAAATATCCGGAAGAAGCATATCAGGCGCTTGCAAGTCTTACCGGATCGGAAGCGCAGAAGATTTTGGCTGAGAGCGGAAGGGCATTGCCATCCAGAGAGTCTGTCCGTGATTACTATTATGAAGCAATGGCAGAACAGGACGGACTGGAAGAGGCGATTAAGGAATCTCTTGAAATAGGAATTCCTTATCATGTAACAAAGAATTACTCGGAAGTAAGTACGATTCTGAATTCTGGAATGGACAGTGTATTTTCTGGAGAAACTACGGCAGAGAAGGCGGCAAAGGATATCCAAAGTCAAGTAGATGTACTGTTAAAATAGTGTATGTTAAAGTTCTGTGGGCGTGTCTGCCCATAGAACTTTTGTTAGATGTGAAGTGAAAGAAAATGATAGATTGAGGAGGTGTTTGTACATGAGTATGCCGATGAATAAAATAGGAAAAAAGAAAAAAGGCAAAAGTGACTTGGGGATAGCGATTATCTTCTTGGCTCCGAATTTAATCGGTTTTATGATTTTTACACTTGTTCCAATGGTATTTTCTATGGTGATGAGTCTGTATGATTGGCCGCTTACAGGTGAGCATACATTCGTAGGTTTGGATAACTTTATTACTTTATTTACCCAGGACGTACTGTTTTGGAAGGTTATGAAGAATACGCTGGTGTATGTTGCGGCTTATGTAGCTTTGAATGTTGTAATTGCAATGGCAATGGCTGTATGGATTACCAGTTTAAAAAAGGCAAATGAATTTTTCAGGTCGGCATTTTTCCTTCCAATGATGATAGGAATTGTGTCGTCTACTATGATATTTAAGTGGATTCTAAGCGAAAATGGTTTGGTGAATACTATTATACGCCTTTTCGGAGGAGATGCTCCGAACTGGTTCGGAAGTACTGCAACGGCTATGATTGCTGTTGTAATTGTCAGCGTATGGCAGGGATTTGGGTACAATATGGTTATTTTTATCTCCGGTCTTCTCGGAGTGCCGGATTCGGTAAAAGAGGCAGCAAAAATAGACGGGGCAAATGCGGTGCAGACTTTTTTCAGAGTCATTCTTCCTTGTATGTCGCCTTCTGTGTTTTTTGCCGTTGTGATGACGGTCATCAGTTCGTTTCAGGTGTTTGACCAGACTTATGTATCTACGATGGGCGGCCCGAATAATGCGACGAATACTTTGGTTCTTTATCTTTATAATCATGCATTCAAATACCAGCGTCTTGGTTATGCTTCCGCAATTGCATGGATACTGTTTTTCTGCATATTAATTGTCACTGCATTGTTGATGAAACAGCAGAAACGATTTGTAAATTATGAAGGTTAGGGGGGATGAAGATGAAACGAAAAAAACAAATATTATCAATTGTGTTCATAACATTTGTTACGCTTATTTTTCTGCTTCCGTTGATTTATATGGTTTCTACTTCCCTGAAACCAAAGGCTGAAGTACTTCAGAATACGGCTTCATTATTCGGCTCCTATCTGGCCGGGGAGAATTATGAGAGAGCATGGAATGCATTTCCTTTTGGAAGATATTTATTTAATTCTATTTTTGTGGGAGTTGCAACAACAATATTGACTGTTATAACATCGGCAATGGCAGCTTATGCATTTGCAAGATTAAAATTTAGAGGAAGAGATAAATTGTTTTTTGCCTATCTTGCAACTTTGATGGTTCCTTTGCAGGTTACGATTATTCCGCTGTATATGATTTTGAGAATGCTGGGATGGCATAATTCTTATGCGGCTTTAACTGTACCGCCGGCGTTTACCGCTTTCGGAGTATTTATGTTAAGACAGTTCTTTTTGTCCATCCCGGTAGAAATTGAGGAGGCAGCAAAAATAGACGGATGCAGCAGATATGGGATTTTTGCAAGAATTATCTTGCCGATGTCAAAGCCGGGGCTTGCATCACTGGCTATTTTTACATTTGTAAATTCATGGAAATCATTCTTTTGGCCGTTGATCGTAACTTCTACAGATGAATTTAAAACACTTCCCCTTGGGTTGTATATGTTCAGCGGACAATACGGAACAGACTGGTCGGCATTGATGGCTGCAACGACCATCAGTATTATTCCTGGTGTGATTTTCTATATTATATTCCAAAAGGGACTGGTACAAGGAATTGCATTGTCAGGAATGGGAGGACGCTAGATAGTCCAAAGAAAGAGAGGTGCCATGTATGGCGTTTGTATTTGATGAGAAAAAATTCAGAGAAGAAAGTGAAATGTTCTATCAGACGTATCCGGTGGATGTATCTGCATTGGAAGAAGAATTGAATGAACGATACCGACAGAATCAGAGTGCGTCCGCATTGGTACAGAAGAAGTGGACATATGAGGTGATTTCCAATAAATGTGAAGTAAAGGTATTTCGCTATTGTCCATTTTATTCGGAAGTAGTCACCGGCCGGGAACGTAACTCGGTTGCGGGAGCTTTTCCGCCGATTCCTGGACTTGGATGTTGGACATTGAAATCTCATTATCCGGTGAAAGAGTTTGATGATTGGAGAGCGCCTTATGTGGCGAATGATTTGATTCTTGCAGAGATGATGGTAGATCATTCACATCATTATGCAAATGTAGAATCCGTGATGAAATATGGATTTCAGCATATTCGTGATTATGCAGCATCTCAAAAAATAAATACACAGGAAGAACGGGAATTTTTGGAGGCGGTACAGGCAGCCTGTGATGCGGCGATCCTTCTTGGAGAGCGATTTTCAGCGGAAGCGGAAAAAATGCTTCAGGCAGAGAACGATCTGGCTGTGAGAGAACAATTAGAAAGAATCCGCGATACAGCGAAAAGAGTTCCGCGCTATCCGGCTGAAACATTTTATGAGGCATTGTGTTCTGTTTGGTTCACCCGGGAATTGTGTACTTCTATGGAAGGCAGTGGATTTGCCGTGATGGGACATTATGATCGGCTTCTTTATCCATTTTATGAAAATGATATCAAAGAAGGGAGAATATCACAGGAAGAGGCTCAAAGTCTGATTGACTGTATGATATTAATTACAGATGCGAGATGGAGTCATACCGCCGAAACAAGCGGAACAAATGCCTCTCTTGTTATTGGAGGCTGCGATGCGGATGGAAATGTGATTTTTAATGAAGTGACAAGGCTTATTTTGAATTCATTTATAAAGTATGAAACCTCCAGTCCCAAATTAGAAGCACGTATTTCTTCCTCACATCCGAAAGAATATAAAAAAATGATTGCCGAGATTGCTGCGTTAGGAAGAAATGCTCTTACAATTCTAAATGATGAAGTATTGATTGAAGCTCATCATAAGATTGGAAAGAAGCGGGAGGATTGTAGACTTTATCTGGCCGGCGGCTGTCAGGAACCTGTATTATCAAATGAATGTAATAACCGCGCATTTATGTATCTGAATCTACCGCAGTTGCTAAACGGTATGCTGTTTCCGGAGGAATTGGATTTTTGGACAAGAGAGCAGATAATACTTTGCAGACCAGATCAGGAAAAGACATTTGAAGGATTTTATGAAAGCGTAATTTATAATTTGTCTCAGTTCTTGTTTGCATGTGCGGGACAATATAACCGTTTTGAAAAAATATGGGCTGAAATCAATCCGATGCCGCTGTTCTCTGCAACTATGGATAGCTGCATTGAGAAAAAGAAAGATATAAGCAGAGGCGGAGCAAGGTACAACTCGACCAGTTTTTCGCTGATAGGAATCGGTACTTTTATTGATTCTCTTTATGCAGTTCGTAAAGCGGTATATGAGGACGGCAAGCTGTCTATGGAACAGATGCGGGAATTGCTTCGGACGGATTTTGAAGGACAGGAGCCGCTCAGACTATATCTGATGAATAAGATACCGAAGTATGGTCAGGATGATCCGGAAGTTGAGGCTTTTGCAGGAAAGGTATTTCATGATCTTGCGGTACATAGTTCAGGCATGCCGAATGCAAGAGGCGGTTATTTTGAAGCGTCGCTGTTTGCGTTTTTCTTTTATGACATGCTGAAGGAACGTACATGGGCAACAGCAGATGGAAGACATGCGGGGCAGAGAATTTCACGTGGGTGCAATCCGGGTGAAAGTACGGAGAATATTGATGCGGCGACTTTGATGCAGTCGCTTCGTGCGATTGATTTTACAGATTATCCCGGATGTGCCGTTTCTTATTTAGAGATGCCGATCAGCAAAACTAATACGGAGACAGAGGTGTTTGTGAAAATCTTGGATGCATTTGTACATTGTGGAGGAAATGCTTTGGATTTTAATGTGGTGGATAAAGAAATGTTGCTTCAGGCAAAAACTGATCCGGATAATCATAGAAATCTAATTGTGCGTGTATGTGGTTATAGCGCGCCTTTTGTTTCATTAAGAGAGGAGTTGCAAGATGAAGTTATTCAGCGAACCATGCGGAATGAATGACAGCGCTTTCATTACGAATATTCAGCATTTTTCTCTCCATGACGGACCGGGAATCCGTACAACGGTCTTTTTTAAAGGATGTAACTTACATTGCCAGTGGTGTCACAATCCGGAGACAATATCAGGAAAAAGTCAGATTGGAATAGATACAAGGCATTGCATTGGATGCGGAATATGTGAATCAGCCTGTTCGTCACATCTTCACAGTATTAATGAAAATCAGCATGTCTTTATGAGAGAAAAATGTCAGGGGTGCGGAAAATGTGCGGAAGCATGTCCTGCCGGAGCATTGGAAATGTATGGACAGAAAATGCCGCTTGATGAAATTGTAAAAAAATGTATTCGTGATAAAGAAATTTTTCCGGATTTTGGCGGGGTTACATTTTCAGGAGGGGAGTGTCTTCTGCAGGCAGAACAGGTAATATTGCTTGCTGGTGAAATGAAAAAAAGAGGGATCCATGTGTGCGTGGATACGGCGCTAAATGTTCCATGGAGTGTTATTGAACCATTGATACCGATTACTGATTTGTTTTTAGTGGATGTCAAAGCCGGAACAGAGGAGACCCACAAGAAGTATACAAATGTATCAAACAGAAGAATAATCGATAACTTGAAGCGGCTTACACGGATTTCCGACTGTTGGGTCAGAATTCCGGTCATTCATGGAATAAATGATACTGAAAAAGAAGTAGAAGCGATGAAGATATTATTGAGGGAAATGGGAGAACATTTAAAGAAAATTCAAATGTTATCCTATCATACTTATGGAGAAGCCAAGTATCGGTGTTTGGAGCTTGAAATGAAAGCATTTGAAGCTCCGGATTTATCTGATCAAGAGAGAATGCTGAAAGTATTGCTTGAAACAGGTATTCCCGCAGAATGGAGCTGAATGAAATATAGTTTATGAGGGGGGATTTCAATAAAAACGGGAAAACAAATATTAGGAATTATATTGTGTATGTGTATGTTCACTGCGTGTGGGATAAATAGAAATGAAAAAACGTATCGGTTAAGTGAAGAACAGATCCAAGAACGTATTGTGGCAGAATTTCAGGAGCCGAAAGGGTGTAAACCGAATGAAGAAACAGAAAAAAGAACCGATTCAGGATTTATGTTTCATCAGGAGATTTTAGGGGAAAACGGGTATTTGCATGTTGGTCTTTCGAAGGGTGATAAAATCTCGGCAGCAGAAAACGGTCTTAAGTCTATAAAAGAAACACTTAAAGCTGAGGTAGAGGAAGAAATAACAGAGTGTAAGATTGAAGAAAATGAGACAGTCTACTATTCAGCGTATTATGAATATGAAAATCAAAATGGGACAGGTACCTGCTATGCACGGCTATTGGCAGCATACGTTACCGTTGACGGTACATCATCAGTCATGGTGATGGTTAATGCGTCTGCAGAGGAGAAAGAAAAGCTTTGTGGCAGGGAACAATTATATCAATTTATGGAACAAACAGTACAGTCTTTAAAAATTAAGTGAGGAAGAAGCCGGAGGAACTGAGCATGGAACTATTGGAAAAGAGGCGAATATGGAAACGGCAGTGGAGATATCAGTCTTTGAAACAGCCGTTTGAAATTTCTATTCCTTTTGAAATCAGACCGACAGTCTGGCCGGATATTGAGGTGTTTCCGGCGCCGGAAAATGCCTTTCGGCGTGAGACGGGGATGTATGAGATTGAAATGACGGTAGACGCAGGGACTGCACAGCAGGTAGTGTTTTCTGTTTTTGGGGAAGCTTTTTTCTGGGATGCAGCAATGAATCTGCTTGTGACAGAGGATGGGAAATCGGCATTCCTCAGGCATCAGGATGGTATTATACGGGTTCATCTATATGTCGATGACGATATTTTGGTGTTGGATGGCTCTGAGAATTCACTTCGCTATACTCGTACGGTATCTGCAAATCGGAAGCTCTCTATGTCTTTGAAGAATGGAACGGCAGGGTCGTTTGAAGGCGGTAATGATGGATTTATGCTTAATCTTACTGTTTATGGACTGCATGCAGGAAGATATTCAGAAGATATGAACAGGATAATACAGAAACTTGGAAAACAAGAAGTAATATATAGGGGAAAGGGGTACTGCATAGAGACAAATCATCTATCAGATGCTGTCTATGGTAAGCCGGATGCTTACGTGCCGGATGCTTATATGATTATTTCCGCCCCGCGTGTGACGGAGGAGTTTGAATGGCGGCATACCCCTGTGGGAGATATGACAAGGATTTTGGATTCCAGTGATTGTTGGCGTGGAACGAAAGAACATGATTTTCCGGAGATTCTTACCGGAATTCCGTCTGTTGATGCGGCATATCACATCGCTTTGCATGTCCTTCAGGAAGCGTGTTCGGAGAAATATGCATTGCCGGGGGAAAAGGGCATGTGGTCGGCGGGTGCATTCCAAGGAGAAGGTATGGGATTTGGTGTATGGAGGAGAGACACCATGCAGCTTTTGCTCAGAGGCGCTGCGCTTTGGGCATCTGAAACATCCAAAAAAACATTGAAGTATGTGATGAACAGTGGAAAGGATAATGCTGTGGATGGAATTCCGGCCCCGGTTGTGGGCTGCTGGGATTATTATCTGGCAACACATGATATAGAAACGATTCATACCCTTTGGCCATACATACAGGAAAGAATGCAGGAAGCAGAGTTGTGTTTTGATGCAAAACGCGGATTGATGCACGCAGAGTTTGGTTCTGCAAATGACGCATTTGCAGACACGGATTCGGGGGGATATGCATTAAGTACTGAAATTTACTTTATGGATGCCTACCGGGCTGCGGCAAGGTTTGCTGAAATATTTGGCGCTGAAAAGGAAGCGGAAAAGTATGGAGAAAGACATAAGATACTGCTTGATAATATCAGGAATCAATATTGGAATTCAAAGTACGGTTATTATACATCGGGGCCGGTCGGCAGTATTGCGTTTGAAAATGGAATATGGGAGAGCTGCGGGCAGGAGGCTGCAATACTCAGGAGATTCAATGTTGCAGATGATGTGCAGTGTAGAAGTATTATGAAAATTCTTGAAGAACGGATTCTTACGGAATATGGAATTCCGTTAATGCCGTATAAAAAAGAAAAGAATCATATTACACATGCTGCATGGCCGGTATATTATACCGGATTTGCTCAGTGCGCGGCAATAGAAAATAATAGTACGCTTTTGATGAAACTGATTGCGCAGCAAATTAGAAATGCGGTATTTAATAAAACTTTTTATGAAGTGTTGGATACGGATACCGGCCGGAACTGGAGATGGCCGGGACAGACATGGCACGCGATGGGTTACATATCTATGCTGCTGTACGGAGTGTTCGGAATGCATGTTACTGAAGACGGCATCAGGTTCTGCACCTGTATCCCAAAAGAGTTGGAAGGAATTCGAATTGGAAACCTGAAATATTGTAAAATGACACTTGAGCTCAATACATGTGGATACGGCAGGAACTATAAGATGCTTTTGGATGGAAGGCCGTCCAAGATAATTCCATGGAACATGAAAGGAAATCATAGGGTAAATCTGCTTTGTGAAAATAAATAAAGACGGGAGGCGAAAATATGAAGGGTCTTATTGTGACAAAAGAGAAAAAAATCAGGCTGGTTTCAGATATTCCAATGCCGGAAATTAATCCGTATGAGGCGTTGGTAAAAACGGAATGCTGCATGATATGTAATGGAACGGACATGGAAATAATCAGAGGAGAATTGGCAGAAGCGCAGCAATTTCCGCTGATACTAGGACACGAAAGTTCAGGACGTGTGGTTGCCGTAGGCGATAAAGTGAGTTCCTATAAAGTTGGAGATATGGTAATTCGCTCCAGTCTGCCTGATTGTGACAATTATTACAGTGCGTGGGGCGGATTTGCAGAATATGGCGTAGTTACGGATACGGCGGCTATGGAAAAGGATGGGTTGAAGAACAGTACCGGTTTGACACAGCAGGTTGTTCCTAAGGGCATTACTTCTGTACAGGCATCGCTAATGATTACACTGAAGGAAACATGCAGCGCCGTAAATCGAATTGGGATTCATAAGGAAGATAAAATACTAATCGTAGGAGACGGGCCTGTAGGTTTATGCTTTTTAAGTAATATGAAGCTGTTGGGTGTCAAAGATGTTGCGATTTTGGGAAATAGAAAAAGCAGTTTGGAAACAGCCAAAAGGCTGGGAGCTTCTTCTGTCTTTTGGAATCATGACGAGACAGAGAAGTCAAAGTTAAAGTCACAGTATGGTGGTCGGGTTCGCGTTTATTTGGATACGATAGGCAGTTTGGATACTATCAATCAGGGGATGGACTTTATAATCCGAGATGGTAAAATTGCGGTTTATGGACTGCGGACCGGGAATGAATTGCGGATGAATTTAAAAGAAATGAGGAATTTTTCACTGCAGTTTGTGCAGTGGCCGATTGAAGAAAATGAGATGCTGACGCATGATTTGATTGCAGACGGTATTTTAAAAGAACAGATATTAGTAAATGAACTCATTACTCATGTTCTTCCAATTGAAGAATATGAAGAAGGTTTTGCAGCTATACGGGAAAAACGTGCATTAAAGGTAGCGTTGATGTTTGAATAGGCAGATAGGTGAAGAAAATGTTGAGACACGAGGGAAATCAAATTGGAGATTCTTGGTATTATGTAAAAGACGATATATGCCATTGCTTTTATCTGACATGTCCGGTATCGGTAGAACGTCATACGGCATGGGATATTGCGCATGCAACAAGTCGGGATCTGGTCCATTGGGAAAAACATGGAATTGTATTGGCCAAAGGAAACGAGGCTCAGTGGGATCGGAATTGTCTTTCCACCGGATCGGTAATAGAACATGATGGCCGCTATTGGATGGCATATACGGGGCAGTGGAATGCTCTGACAGGAAAAATCGGTATGGCAGTGTCGGATGACTTGTACCATTGGGAAAAAGTTTCTGAAAACCCTGTTTTGGTACCGGATGAGGAAGTGGTGGCTCTCTTAGGGCGGGGAAGCAGAAAGTTTTGTCATTGGCGCGATCCGAAATTAATCCGTCATGATAAAGAAATATATGCGTTGGTCTGCGCCACAAGTAAAACGGCTCCGGAAGATGCCTGCGGGGCTGTTGCGATTTGCCGAAGCACGGATATGACGGCATGGGATGTGATTGGAGAGGTGCAGGTAGAACCTGTCTGTCAGGAATTAGAATGTCCGCAGATCTATCAAATAGAGGGGAAATATCTATTGTTATTCTCTTGTTTTAAAGATTTGTTTTCAAAACAAATGGTACAGAAATATGGAGATAAGCTGAGACAGACAAGTTATTACATGATTTCGGATTCTATTTGGGGACCATACAGGTTTGTTCCGGACTTCAGGCTTCTTCCTGATCATTGTGAAGATCCGGATCAGAATGTACAGTATGCGAATCAGTTGATAAGAATGAATGAAAAATGGTATATTTTAGGAACGGTATGGTCAGACAAAGGAGATTATCTTGCTGACGGCAGAGAGTTGACTCGAATTCGTTCTAATATAGTTGAATAGACAGAAGAGTTTAAGATAAGGAGGAAACTGAATTATGCTTGCGACATTAAATGATGTGTTAATTCCGGCGAAAAAGGGAAAATATGCGGTAGGACTCTTTAACGCCGTGAATTTGGAATTGGCCAGAGGGATTATCGGGGCGGCTGAGAAGACGGGATCTCCTGTCATTATAGGAACGGCGGAAGTCCTGTTTCCGTATGGCCCTTTGGAAGAAGTTTCTTATTATTTGATTCCCATGGCAAAGAAGGCAAAGGTTCCTGTTGTAGTTCATTTGGATCATGGTTTGAACAAAGAGACCTGTCTTAAGGCGCTGAAACTTGGATTTTCATCCATTATGTACGATTGTTCCACTGACCCATATGATATCAATGTAAAAAAAGTAAAGGAAATGGCAGATATTGCTCATTCATATGGTGCAACAATTGAGGCGGAATTAGGGCATGTGGGAGACAATGAAGGTTCGGCTGAAGGGAATTCGCATATGGTTGATCCGGCAAAATTCTATACAGATCCAAAACAGGCAAAAGATTTTGTAGAGAAGACAGGGGTGGATGCCTTGGCTATTGCGGTTGGAACTGCGCATGGAGCTTACAAATTGCCTCCAAAACTGGATTTTCAAAGAATAGAGACGATTGCAGATATAATAGACGTTCCGCTTGTTCTGCATGGTGGTTCAGGACTGGCTGATTCGGATTTTAAAAAGGCAATCGAAAAAGGAATCAGTAAGGTCAACATTTTTACAGATATTAATATTGCTGCGGTGGAAGCAGAATTCAGAGCATTTGATCACATGAGTAAAGGTATTATTGATTTGATTCCGGCAGCGGTAAATGGGGTGGAAGCTGCGGTGACCAAAAAATTAGAATTGTTTGAATCTGTAGGAAAGGGCTAATGCTATAGAGTGGGGATTTGGAATTATGAAGGAAAGAAAAAAGAAATCGGTTATTTCCGCGGGGCACATTTGTTTGGATATCACGCCTGCCGTTTTTCAGGGCAAAAAGTACAATAATATATCAGAATTTCTAGTTCCTGGAAGCTTGATTTCTGTAGGTAAACCAGACGTACATATTGGCGGCTCAGTTGGAAATACAGGGCTGGCTATGCGAATACTGGGCGCAGATGTAAAGCTGATGGGAAAGATTGGAAATGATGAATTTGGAAAACTGGTATTGTCCCAGATTGCGGAGCATGGAGACTATTCGGGGATGATTGTGTCAGATAAGGCAGATACTTCATATTCCACTGTGATTGCAGTCCCCGGAGTTGATAGGATTATTCTCCATGACAGTGGGGCCAATCATACATTTACTGCGGAGGATATTGACGAACATTTCGTGGAGGATGCGTCTTTGTTTCATTTTGGATATCCGACTCTGATGCGAAGTATGTATCGGGATGAAGGCAAGCCGATGATTGAACTGCTGAAATGGGTGAAATCGATGGGGACGGCAACTTCTCTTGATATGGCTGTCGTGGACGAGGATTGCGAAGCGGGACAGGTAAACTGGGAAAAGGTATTACAGGAAGCGATGCCGTATATCGATATTTTTGTTCCAAGTGTGGAAGAACTTGCCTTTATGATTGATCGTCCGAGGTATCATGAGTGGAAATTAAGATGTAAAGACGGGGATATTACTTCGATTCTTTCGCTGGAAGAGGATATTCGTCCGCTGGCAGATAAATTATTATCATGGGGAGCAAAAATTCTCCTGATTAAATGTGGAGCTCCGGGGTTGTATCTTAGAACAAATACGAAGGAGTATATCGGTAAGATCGGAGGAGGACTAGGGGCTGAAATGGAGGACTGGGCAGAAGTCGATTTCTTTGAAAAGAGCTATAAACCGGAACGGATATTATCAGCTACAGGAGCTGGCGATACAAGTATTGCAGCATTTTTGTGTGGGATTCTGGAAGGATGTTCATGGCAGGAAACTCTTCATTTGGCGGCGGCTGCCGGAGCTTCCTGTGTTGCTTCGTATGATGCGCTAAGCGGATTAAAATCATTGGAAGAATTGAGAAAGAAAATTGCTGCCGGTTGGGAAAAACAGGAGTGACCAAACGAAAGCTATGTAGAGTTTGCGATAGGATTGCATTTTCAATGCAGCGGACAGCATAGGTGGCGAGACGGTTTCCTTTTTGGGGATTAAAGGTGACAACGGCTTTTATAAGGCCGATGGTACCGATGGAGAGAAGATCCTCGGGGTCCTCATCAAGATGCTGGTATTTTTTGACCACATGTGCCACAAGACGCAGATTGCGCTCAATCAGTATATGCTTCGCTTCAAGGTCGCCCTCCGTATATTTTTGCAGATAATAACTTTCTTCAGATGCAGTTAATGGTTTGGGAAATGATTTCAAGAATGGCACCTCTGAGCATATTTAATTATAGTTTATGTCAGGACAAAAAATATTGTGCTTTTCCCAAATGAGTATATTTCTAACTTTCAAAACAATAGTATTAATGTTAGAATAAGAACGGATTGTGTCCCGGATTGGGATGCAATCCGTAAATTAGTATTAGGCTGGGAGTTGAAGGCATGAGGATGAGAAAAGCGTTAAAGAACATATTATTATTTGAATTTTTTTATAAGATATTTATTATTTGTTTTGCTAATCCGCTTTTGGATGAGATTTATCAGACCTATGTTGCGTCGGAAGGGCTTACGTTTAATAAAAACATAATCAGCACATTTGTGAGTGTGAAAGGAATATTTATATTTGTGACTCTGTTCTTATGTGCTGCGGTATTGATTTTCTATGAATTCAGCGTAGTGATTAACATAATTGCACTGTGCAGAAAGGACAAGGAATTCACATTGCTCCAGGTAATAAAAGGCTCCGTGTGGAATTTTAGGGCGCTAAAAGGGAAAACGCTTATTCCGGCTTCGCTCTGCTTTGTTCTTGTACTTCCATATGCCGGGATAGGCTGGCAGAACAGTCTTGTTCTCCTGGTGGAGGTTCCTTATTTTATTATTGGGGAGATGACGAGAAGTACAATAGGAATAATAGGCGTAATTGCTATTTATGGGGCAACGACGGTTCTTTATTTTCTGTTTGTATTTGTTCCGGTTTACATGGTGCTGGAGCAGAAAACCATAGGGAAGGCATTTATTCAGAGCCTGAGACATCTGAAACATACTTCTTGGAAGAATAAATCTGCCATTATGATTATTTACCTTATATGGTACTTGGGACGCAGTGAAATTGCAAAGTTTTGGAGATTAAACAGGCTGTCCTATAAAGATTTTGACTTGTATATCTTTAAATACTTTGTGCATTCGCAGGCATTTAAAATTGATTTTGCATTTTGGATGTTTACGACAGTTTTGTTAATGATAGTTTTTGCGGTATTTGCGTATTTCATGGTTTCGTTTTCGGAGGCAGAGACTAAGGAGGAAGTACTGTATTCCCAGTGGGAAGGTGATGCCGGAGTTGTGCTTCATATTATTGGGAAGCACATGAGCTCAGGTTTCCGTAAGATAAGAAACTGCTTTAAGAGAAAGCGTTACAAGCTGGCTTTTGCCGTAATGTTCTTATTTTTATTTGCATATATCTATTCTACAATTGGTGAGATCCCTTACATTCATAAGCCTTTTGCCATCGGTCACCGAGGCTGTAAAGCGGGCATAGAGAATTCTATGGAGGCTATACGGGCGGCGGATGCCTATGGCGCGGATTATGCGGAAATAGACGTGCAGCTGTCCAAGGACGGAGTGCCGGTTGTGGTACATGACGGCAATTTGTGGAGACTTGGCGGGGAGCCGGTGAATGTAACCGATCTTACGCTGAAAGAGCTGAAAGCGATAGTTATAAGGGATAAAGATCATCCGGATGAAAGGACAACGATTCCTACATTGGAGGAAGTGATTCAGTATGCGAAGGATGCACCGAATCAGATGGGGCTTTTAATAGAGTTAAAATCAAATGATACGAACGCAGAGACGCTTGCAAACGCTGTTATAGAGCTTGTGGAAAGATATGATTTTGGGAATCGGGCAATGTTCATGTCATTATATTACGAGGCGATTTATCCGATTTCTAAAGAACATCCGGAATGGTGGACCGGCTATTGTGTTTTCGGAAGTTCGGGAGATATTGATGATTCTGTATGGCTGTATGATATTGACTTCATTGCGGGAGAAGAAAGTCAAATAACGAATCGGCTTGTTATGCAGGCAAGGGAGCATTCTCTTCCGGTATACGTGTGGACGGTGTATGACGAGGAAAAGATGAGGCAATATTTGGAAATGGGTGTTACCGGTATTATCAGTGATTTTCCTGAAACGGCAATAGAAGAGATTAAAAAATTCAATAAAAAGAACGGAACGGCTCATTATCATTGGCAGGGAGAAGGATATCCGAAAGGAGAAAGCTATATGAGATAAAATGAAATTTTTTAAAAATAAATTTCATTTTATGGCATAAAAAGCTGAAAAATAAATGAAAATAGACTAAAAATGAAATTGTCAATATAAAAACTTTCAAAAAGTGCAAAAAAAATGCCGGTAAATTATTGACATATGGGCAGGGATGTTTTAGGATATTAAAAAGTAAAAGGAGTTTAGGGATAGATAGCAGGAGGTAGGAAGTATGTCATATGTAGATGAAGTAATTGAATTAGTAGTAAAGAAAAATCCGGCAGAGCCGGAATTCCATCAGGCAGTAAAAGAGGTTCTTGAATCACTCAGAGTTGTGATTGAGGCAAATGAAGAGAAGTACAGAAAAGACGCTTTGCTTGAAAGGCTTGTGGAGCCGGAAAGGCAGTTTAAGTTCCGTATACCGTGGGTAGATGATAAGGGGCAGGTTCAGGTAAATACAGGATACAGAGTACAGTTCAACAGTGCCATCGGACCGTATAAAGGAGGAATTCGTTTACATCCATCCGTAAACTTAGGAATTATCAAGTTCTTAGGTTTTGAACAGATATTTAAAAATTCATTGACAGGACTTCCGATCGGAGGAGGAAAGGGCGGCTCTGATTTTGATCCGAAGGGTAAGTCAGACAGAGAAGTTATGGCGTTCTGTCAGAGTTTTATGACTGAGCTGTGTAAATATATTGGTGCGGACACAGATGTTCCGGCAGGCGATATCGGAACAGGCGCAAGAGAAATCGGTTATATGTTTGGACAGTATAAACGTATCCGCGGCGTGTATGAAGGAGTTCTTACCGGCAAAGGATTAAGCTACGGCGGTTCATTGGCGAGAAAAGAAGCAACAGGTTATGGTTTGCTGTATCTGACACAGGAGATGCTGAAGTTAAACGGACTTGAATTGGCGGGAAAGACGGCGGCAATTTCCGGTTCGGGAAACGTTGCAATATATGCTGCTGAGAAGGCTGCTGAGCTGGGTGCGAAGGTTGTAACGGTAAGTGATTCCGGCGGCTGGGTATATGATCCGGAGGGAATTGACCTTGATGTGCTGAAAGAACTGAAGGAAGTGAAAAGAGCCCGCTTGACAGAGTACAAGAACTACCGTCCAAACTCAGAATATCATGAGGGAAAAGGCGTATGGACTGCAAAAGTGGATATTGCGCTTCCGTGTGCTACGCAGAATGAGCTTAATCTTGAAGATGCGAAGGCATTAGTGGCAAATGGAGTTATTGCAGTGGCAGAGGGCGCTAATATGCCTACAACATTGGAAGCAACAGAATATTTGCAGGAAAACGGAGTATTATTTGCACCGGGTAAAGCTGCAAATGCAGGCGGAGTCGCTACATCAGCTCTTGAGATGTCGCAGAACAGCGAGCGTTTAAGCTGGACGTTTGAAGAGGTAGACAATAGACTCAAAGGAATTATGGTAAATATCTGCCACAATATGGCGGAGGCTGCCGAAAAATACGGAGCAAAAGGCAACTATGTAGTAGGAGCTAATATTGCCGGATTTGAAAAGGTAGTAGATGCAATGACAGCGCAGGGGATTGTTTAAGGTAGGATAACTGTCTTGAGAATGATAGGTTTAAGTAGGGGAGCCGATGACTCAATCGAGTTATAGACTCCCTTTTTACTGTATAGAAAGTCTCTTTGGAATCTCTTGTATGGTAAGATGCACTTTGTGCAAAGGTACGCAGTTCACGGAGAGGAAATCATGCTTTACAATTCATGTTATAAATATGATTTTGAATATATATAAAGTGAAGATAATGAATAAAAATAGCGGGAAGGTAAAAAATAGTTATACATGTAATTGACTAAAGTGAAAAAATCACTTACAATATATAAAAGTCATGATGGGAATGATAATATGTTAATTAGATTTAATGTGAAAAATTTTTTGTCTTTTGATGATAAAGAAAATAATAAATCAGAAGAGTTTTCGATGATAGCAGGCAAAGTACGCAGTAAGAAAGAACATGTGGAGGATGACGGCAAAATTAAACTGTTAAAGTTTGCAGCAGTCTATGGTGCAAATGCTTCGGGGAAATCTAATTTGGTAAAGGCGATGGATTTTATGAAACATATAGTAAAATCAGGTTTGCCGAGCGGTTATACGGATATGTATTGTAAAACAGATGAAAGAAATAGATTGAAGCCAAGTTATTTTGAGGTGGAAATTAAATTAAACAGCAAGTATTTTGCTTATGGATTTGAAGTGGTTTTAAACAAAGGTGAGTTTTTGTCAGAGTGGTTAATTGAATTAACAGCTGACAATAAGGAAAAATTGGTTTTTAGTAGAGATATTAAAAATAGGACCTATGAATTAGGCAGTTGCTTGAAGACGAAAGGATTGGTTGATAAATTAGAGGTATACGCAGAGGATATTCAGGATGACAGTAGTGTTCTGTTTTTGTCTGTAATGAATGCAAATAAAAGGAATCTTTATCAAAAATACAAACGAGCGAAGATTTTACATGATGTATATTATTGGTTTGTGGATTGTTTAGATATAAATTATCCGGATGAACCGATATCAAGTTATTCATATATGGCTAATAATGATAATGTTGAAGAAGTGTGTAATATGATTGCTGCGTTTGGAACAGGAATCATTGGGTTCCAAATGGTAGATATTCCGATTGACCAAGTACTTTCACATATTCCGAAGAAAGAGCGGGAGGAATTAGCATCTAACCTTGAAAAAAGTACTGTTCACATGAGAGAAAATTCTAAAATAGCCGAATTTAGTGCTATTATGCGTAGTAGAAGAGACTTTTTTATTATATCTGTTAATAGAAATGAGGAAACAACTTGTAAGACGATAAAATTTTCCCATAACAGAAAGAATATTCTTTTTGAATTGGCGGAAGAATCAGATGGGACAGTAAGAATTTTAGATTTGCTGGAGATTTTATTGTCAAGTGAAGGAAAAGTATATGTGATTGATGAGTTGGATAGATGTTTACATCCAAGTCTGACATATAAATTTGTTGATACTTTTCTTCAATTGGCAGAGCAAAAGAACATTCAGTTAATTGTAACTACACATGAATCGAGATTATTGGATTTTGATTTGCTGCGCAGAGATGAGGTTTGGTTTGTGAATAAACGTAGAGGCGGAGAAAGTGATATATATTCATTAGAAGAATATAACGCTAGATTTGATCAGAAGATTGATAAGGCGTATTTGGAAGGACGCTATGGGGGAGTTCCGGTATTTAGTACAGTATTCCCGATTAAGGAGGCGTAATGGATGAGGGAAAGCAGAACATTTGCAGAACGAACAAGAGCGCTGAGGTCGGATGAAGCTAAAAGGAAGTTTTTTCTTGTGTATGAAGGAGCAACTACGGAAGCTATATATTTTGATGCCCTAAAAACAAAAAGAGAAGAGATAGGTATAGATCCGCTTATTGAGTTGGTCCCGATTATTAGGAGTTATAGTGAAGAAGGCTGGAGTAACCCGAAAAAAATTTTAAATCGAGTTATTGAAAATTTGGAAGAAGATAGAACTGGACGAATTACTTATGAATCGTTATTGAACAGAATGATGAATTATTTTTATGATGAAAAAATATTAACAGCAAGTAAGGTACAGGCTAATGCCATTTGGAAGCTTATGCAGGAGGCATGTGAAAATGTTTTAACAAAGTCTTTGGATTATGATGCAGAATTACTTGTATCTAGAGTGGATATCGCAATCAAGAATGAAAAGGCATTTTGCGAGGATATTTGGCAATTACGAGATAAGGTAGGTTCAAACTTAGGGGATTTAATAACAGCGTTAAGGACTATTGAAGAAAGGACATAATACTAGGCTTAAAGAAAATTCCCTAAAAAACTCTTGACAGTTTGTCCATAGTGATAGTATAATAGCAGAGTGGGTTTGAGATACAGATTCGCTTAGATATGGGATCATAGCTCAGCTGGGAGAGCATCTGCCTTACAAGCAGAGGGTCATAGGTTCGAGCCCTATTGGTCCCATATACTCTCACAAAAATTTATAATAAGGCGGGATAGCTCAGTTGGCTAGAGCACACGGTTCATACCCGTGGTGTCGCTGGTTCAAATCCAGTTCCCGCTATTTATGGGATCATAGCTCAGCTGGGAGAGCATCTGCCTTACAAGCAGAGGGTCATAGGTTCGAGCCCTATTGGTCCCATATACTCTCACAAAAATTTATAATAAGGCGGGATAGCTCAGTTGGCTAGAGCACACGGTTCATACCCGTGGTGTCGCTGGTTCAAATCCAGTTCCCGCTACTGAGAAACTCCGGTAATTCTACCGGAGTTTTTTACCGTTCCCACGGTCATCATTACGAATGGGAACTTCCGGAGGCGTGTACATATAAACTTCTTCGTAAGAATCCCGTTCTGCCTTGGACATCGGCTCGGATGGAATCAGACCGGTGCAGTCGGTTGCTGAGGCAGCGTTTGTAAGGTAATCATAAGAATCAATAATCTCTTCATTTGTCATTTTTTTGTTCGTTTTTATCTCTTTCACGTCGTGGACTCCTCGCTTTTCTGAAAATTTATTAAACTTCTATTAAGTATGCCAACAACGTTACAAAAATATTCAAAAATAAGAATGTATATGGTAAAATAGAATAGCAGAAAATAAAATTATTACGGAGGATAATGTTGTGGGTAATCAGTCAAGAATGCTGTTAAGGGCAATGGTAGGCGCATATTTAATATATTTAGGCGGAAGCCTTATATCAAACGTTGTTAAGGAGAGACCGGAGAATTTTATTTTGTTTGCGGCGGCAGGCGTCTTTTTTATAGCGGTCGGTGCGGTGATTCTGATATTCGGCATGAAAGGATATTTGAAGGCAAAGAAAGAGAACGAGGAAGCCGAAGCCCGGGAGATAGAGGAAGAAGAGAGAAGGGAAGCGGAGCTTGCTGCGTTGCAATCGACTGTGGAGGAAAAGGAGAAGGATAAATTATGCGAGTAGGAATGGGTTATGATGTTCACAGATTGGTAGAAGGAAGAGAGTTGATTCTTGGAGGGGTAAAGATTCCATATGAGAAGGGGCTTTTGGGGCATTCGGATGCGGATGTGCTGTTGCATGCGATTATGGACGCACTTTTGGGAGCGGCGGCGCTTGGCGATATAGGGAAACATTTTCCGGACACGGATGAAAAGTACAAAGGTATTTCTAGCATTGCGCTTTTGGAACATGTCGGAAAACTTTTGGATGATAAGCTGTATATTATAGAAAATATAGATGCTACGATCATTGCTCAGAAGCCGAAGATGCTGCCGTATATAGATGAGATGCGGGCAAATATTGCCGCTGCGCTTCATGTAGATACAAATCAGATAAATGTCAAAGCGACTACGGAAGAGGGGCTTGGATTTACAGGGACAGGAGAAGGCATTTCCTCTCACGCAGTCTGCTTAATTGAAAAAATTACTAATTATAGTTATAACGTGACGCCGACAGAAGGCGGATGCGGGGGATGCCGTGGCTGTGAAAGGAACGGATAGGATAGATGAAAGTACGCAAGTTAAAAAAAGTAGAAAATATAAAAACAAGAAAGCTTTGGGAACGGATTTTTGATGAAGATACTCCTGAATTCCTTGCATATTATTATTCTATGAAAACAGAGGATAATGAAATCTATGCAGTGGAAGATGGAGGTAAAATCCGTGCGATGCTTCATCTGAATCCATACCGGCTGCAGATAGGTGATAAAACAGCCGACTGTCATTACATCGTTGCCGTTGCGACGGATGAGAATTACCGAAAACGTGGATTTATGGCAGCGCTCCTTAAGACGGCAGTAAAAGATATGCACGATATGGGAGAGCCGTTTACGTTTTTGATGCCGGCGGCAGAAGCGATTTACCGTCCTCACGGTTTTCGGTTTATCTATAATCAGAATTGGGAAATGGTGAAAGGTAAAAATAAGAGAAATCAAATGTGGGATATTAAAAAGGCAGAAAAAGCAGATTGTGCCGGTATGGCGGAGTTTGCAAACGGGCTGCTTAAAGAGCGGTATGACATATATGCGCTTAGAGACGCTCATTATTATCAAAGGCTTTTGGAGGAATTTGGAAGCGAACATGGCGGGATGATTCTTGTGAAAGAGAATGGAACGTTGGTTGGAATGCTTGGATATGCCTGCCCGGCGGAGTGTGAGATTATGGAGCCTTTGTTTCAGAAGGGGTATGAAGAGGCGTTTTTATATGCAGTATATAAAGTTGCAGGGGATGAAAATAAGTCTGTAAAGTGCATGGCATATGGGAGCGAAGCGAAACCGATGATTATGGCAAAGATTTTGGACATCCCGAAAATGTTTGAATGTATGGAGGCGTCAGAATGGATGAGCTTGTCTCTTATGGTGACTGATGAACCGGGAGGAGAGAGCTTGGGCCGGTATCTGATAGAAGGAAGAAAAAAACTTACGGCAAAGGAAATGCATGCAAAGCTCCGTGCGGCTTCTATTGAAGATGTGGAAGATAATGAAGAGCCGGCGGGAGTGATTTCCATTGGAACGCTTACCTGCATTGTGTTTGGGTATTTGGATATAGAGGAATTGGCTTTGGAAGAGTGTGTAAAAAAAGAATTAAAGAAGTTGAAGCCTTTAAAGAAAGTGTTTTTAAACGAGGTAGTTTAGAAAAGAGATAACGAAACGGAAGTATCCGTTTTGAAATAAAAAGGAGGAACAAAAATGTTAAAAGGTATGGTGGCAGTAGTAACAGGAGGCACAAGAGGAATTGGCTTTGCAACGGTGAAAGCGTTTCTTGATCATGGCGCAAAAGTGGCAGTGTTTGGTTCAAGACAGGAAACCGTTGACAAGGCGTTAGAAAATCTCAAGGATTATCCGGCAGATGCGGTGATGGGATTATGCCCGGCGCTTAATAATCCGGAAGAGGTGAAGAAAGCGTTCGACGAGGTAACTGCGGAATTCGGAAGTCTTGACATTCTTGTAAACAACGCGGGAATTTCTGCGCGTGAAAGTCTCTTTGATTATAAGCCGGAGGATTTTGAGAATATTATGAACCTGAATGTAAATGCAGTGTTTGTATGCAGTCAGGCAGCGGCAAGGATTATGAAAGATCAAGGGAAAGGCTCAATAGTAAATGTAAGTTCTATGGTAAGTATCTACGGACAGGCTGCGGGATGTGGATATCCTACATCCAAATTTGCTGTAAACGGTCTTACGAAATCTCTCGCAAGAGAACTTGGACCTCATAACATCCGTGTAAATGCAGTTGCACCGGGTGTGACGAATACGGATATGGTTGCGGCTCTTCCGAAGGAAATGGTGGAACGCATTTCAGCGCCGATTCCGCTTAGAAGAGTCGGAGAGCCGGAGGAAGTTGCAAATGCAATCGTATTCCTTGCAAGCGATATGGCAAGCTATGTAACAGGAACCATTCTTTCCGTTGACGGCGCAACTCAGGTTTAGAAGATTACAGTTGACAAATATGCAGGTTTTGCATACAATGGAACCGTATATAGAAAAAAATATGGAAAAGCGATGAACGAAAAGAGTAACATTTCCAAAACCATCAGAGAGAAACTGTCACCGGCTGAAAGCAGTTTTGGGTGAAGGATATGTGAAGTGCATTCGGGAGCAGATTCGGCGAAACGATAGTAGCCGGATACGTGAGGCATACGTTACATGCCTTTGAGTGAAGGGAAAATCCCTTTATGAGAGTGGAACCGCGGATACAACTTCGTCTCTTAACTGAGACGAAGTTTTTTACGTGAAAGCAACGAGCCGAGCGGCGCGTGATAGCCAATGAATCCTGCGTTGTGCTTGCACAAAAGCAGACATCAATGGCTATCACCT
>CANAZK010000029.1 GCA_947366105.1 uncultured Lachnospiraceae bacterium
GATTATATCTCAAATCCTTGAGAATGGGCTGTCAACTTTTTTTATACCACATCATACCGAAACATTGATATAGTTTTTTATCTCTTTATTTCTGATTTTATCGCCCTCGCTCGTAAAGACGATATGCTTGAAAAAGTGCCTAAAATTAAGGATTTCTACATAGTTCGTCTTTGTAGCAACACACAAGTCTCCACATGCACCGTATGCACAAATTGATCAACCACCGCACATTTCACAACATGATATCCTCTCGCCTGCATCATCTCCAAGTCCCTCGCAAGGCTTGTCACTTTACAAGAAACATACACAATCTTTTCCACGCCATAATCAAGAATCTTTGGCAAAACCTTCGGATGAAGGCCGTCCCTTGGCGGATCAAGCACAATCACATCCGGCTTCTCTTCTATGCTGTCCAACACCTTAAATACATCCCCCGCTATAAATGTGCAGTTGGAAAGTCCGTTATGAGCCGCGTTTTCCCTCGCTGCCTCCACCGCTTCTTCAATAATCTCCACGCCGATAACCTTTTTTGCCACCGGAGCAAGCATCTGTCCGATCGTTCCCGTGCCGCTGAACAAATCATATACGGTCATATTGTTAATGTCCCCTATATATTCCCTCACTACATTATAGAGAACCTCCGCGCCTCCGGAATTTGGCTGGAAGAAAGAAAACGGCGTAATTCTAAACTCCATCCCAAGAAGCTCTTCGTAGAAATAGTCCTGTCCATAAAGAATTCTTGTCTCATCACTTTGCACCACGTCAGAGAGAGAATCATTTAAAATGTGAAGAATGCCGACAATTTCTCCTTCCAGCGTAAGCGCAAGCAGTCTCTCCACAAGGAACTGCATATCATGCTCTTCCTGCGTTGTGGTAACAATATTCACGAGTATCTCGCCGGTCTTGTCTCCTCTCCTTAGGAGCAAATGCCGAAGATACCCTGTATGCTGCATTTTTTTATAATAACTTACATTATTTTCTTTAAAATACTCCAGCACACACATCAGAATCTTCGTCATATCTTCGTGTACCAATTTGCAGTCAGAAGCCGTCAGCACGTCATACGTACTGCCTTTTTTATGTAATCCCAACGATAACGGCCCATCCTTGTACTCATCTCCAAAAGAAAACTCCATCTTGTTACGGTAAGCAAACTCCTTTGGACCTGCTTTCACGCCTTCAAAAATATAATCTTCCTTTATGGCGGCATCCAAAATCTCCTTTACCTGCCTGCCCTTCATCTTCTTCTGCCCGTCCCAGTCCATAGTCTGATACATACATCCGCCGCACGCCGGGAAGATATTACATACAGGCTCCCTTGTCTCAAGCGGCGATTTCTCCAGTACTTCCAAAAGCCTTCCTTCTGCTTTCCCTTTCCGTATTTTGTTTACGCAAAACCGTACCCGCTGACCCGAAATACCGTTTTTCACAATCACTTTTTTATCTTCATCAGGCACATTCACAAACCCTTTATTGGGAAATTCCACTTTTTCAATAACACCCTCGTAAATCTGTCCCTTTTTCATCTATATAAATCCTCGCATTCTTTCCTAATTCTTTCCAAAAATAAGGACGCAGCTTCTAGAACCACGCCCTTTTTTTACCATCATTTAATTTTACACTTCGTCTTCGTCTCCAAAGAATTCATCATCGTCAAAATCGTCTTCAAAATCCTCCTCGAAGTCTTCTAAATAGTCCGGTGTGAAAAAACAGTATACTGCGTATGCGATTCCTGCTACTGCCGCTATCGCACCAACAATTGCAAGCACCCATAAAATAGTTGTCTTTGCTTTGTCGTCTTCTTTCTTGTGTAATAATTCGCTTAATTTTGTGGCTGTAATAATATCCTCAAATTTACCCATATTTGCACGTCCTTTCTATCCCTTGTTCTTCTGTACAAGTGTATTTCCTTAATTATACCACTTGCGCATGAATTTTACTACTACAAATTCAATTAATATATAGTATGCCGATACTTCTAATAAATTATGACTTTTTTAAATTTTTTGTAATTTTGCAAACGCAGCAAACATTTTTTTCACGCCCGCATTGTCAAACTGCACCGTCACCTCATAATCCCTTCCTCCGGCAACTATCGCAGTAACAAGACCTTCACCAAACTTCACATGCCTTACCCTGTCTCCTACGTCATAACTGGAACTGCTTCCTCCGGCATTGCCAAACTGCCGTATCGGTTTCGGCGTTTCGAATGCCTTCGCGTGGAAACTCTGCACAGCCTGCATATATGCATTCTGCTTTGGAATATCCGTCTCTTCCTTCATAACTACATTTCCCGAGGATAAAAGATATACCGGTACTTCCTTTAAAAACCGCGACATTTTATTATACTGCGTTTCCCCGCGCACCATACGTCTTTTCGCACAAGTCAGCGTAAGCTCCTTTTTTGCCCTCGTAATTCCTACATAACAGAGTCTTCGCTCCTCTTCAATCTCCATCGGGTCATCCGCCGTAATCGTCATATAGCTTGGAAAAAGTCCATCCTCCAGTCCCGCAAGGTAAACGCTCGGATATTCCAACCCCTTGGCGCTATGTAATGTCATTAATACAACATAATCACTGTTCTCGTCCAAACTGTCTATATCTGCCACAAGAGCAACTTCCTCCAAAAATCCGCCAAGCGTAGGCATCCCATCCTCACAAGACTCTTCATAAGCAACAATTTTATTCTTAAGCTCATCAATATTTTCGATTCGCGCCTCAGCCTCAACATCGCCCTCTTCTCTCAAATACTCATAATAATCTATTGCCTCAATAATTTCATCCATCAGCTGTGAGATACTAACCTCTTCCGCCCTCTGCTTAAAATGCTCGATCAACGCCACAAATGACTCTACTTTTGTAACTCCCCGACTGACTCCCGGAATAAGATCCACAGACCGAAGTGCATCATAAAATGAAATCTCTCTCTCCGAAGCGTTTTCCTGTATGCGGCTTATGGATGTTGCTCCAATGCCTCGCTTCGGCACATTAATAATACGCCTTGATGCCAAGTCATCCTTTCCGTTATCAATTGTTTTTAAATAAGCAAGCAGGTCTTTGATTTCCTTTCTTGCATAAAAGTTTACTCCGCCCACCACTTTGTACGGAATATTGGCTGTAACAAACTTCTCCTCAAACATACGTGACTGCGCGTTTGTACGGTATAGAACAGCGTTGTCACTATATGTACAGGAACCTGCATTTACTTTCTCCTTGATATCCCCCACAATGAATTCAGCTTCATCATAAGCAGTATCAAAATCCCGAAAACGGATTTTCTCGCCCTCGCCATTGTCTGTCCAAAGTTTTTTATCTTTCCTGGCCGTATTGTTGCTGATAACCGCGTTAGCAGCATCTAAAATATTTGACGTGGAACGGTAATTCTGTTCCAGTTTAATTACCTTCGCATGTTCAAATTCCTGTTCAAAGTTCAGAATATTTTTTATATTGGCTCCTCGGAACTTGTAAATGGACTGGTCGTCGTCACCGACAACACATAAATTTCTGTACTTTGCCGCAAGCAGACTGACAAATCTAAACTGCACCGTATTCGTGTCCTGATACTCATCTACCATGATATAACGGAAACGCTCTTGGTAATAGTCAAGAATATCCGGCTGCGTCTCAAATAACTGCACTGTCTTTAAGAGTAAATCATCAAAATCCAATGCATTGTTCGCCCTCAGCCGTTTCTCATATTCGCGGTACACTTCCGCTATCTTCTTTTCCCTGAAATCGCTCTCGGCACGAAGCGCAAATTCCTCCGGCGTCACCATCTCATCCTTTGCAGAAGAAATGATACTAAGAAGAGTTCTCTCTTTATACAGTTTTGTATCAATCTGCAGATACTTACAGACATCCTTCATTACAATTTTCTGATCATCTGTATCATAAATTGTAAAATTATTGTCATATCCAAGATGGTCTATATATCTTCTCAGAATACGCACACATGTAGAATGGAATGTACTGACCCATATGCTCTCCGCGCCGAAGCCTACAATCTTATCCACACGCTCACGCATCTCTCCCGCCGCTTTATTCGTAAAAGTAATGGCAAGAATATGCCACGGATTCACACCCTTTTCCTCTATTAAATATGCAATACGGTGAGTCAGCACTCTCGTCTTCCCCGAACCGGCGCCCGCCAAAATTAAAAGCGGTCCCTCGGTATGAAACACAGCTTCCCGCTGCTCAGCATTTAATGTATCATATATACTCATATCTTATCTTCTTTCTTATATTATTTATTCTTTTACCTTTAAATACTCCACAAATCCCTTTCATCCTGCATTTAAAACGGTGTCCCAACCATATCATACGGCGTTACCTGATACACGTAATAATTAAGCCAATTCGTATAGAGATTGTTTCCATGCGCCCGCCATGTCAAAAGCGGTCTCTTCGAATCATCTTCATTCTCGTAATAATTCTTTGGAACTGCAATCGGAAGCCCTTTTGCCTTATCCCGTTTATACTCCTTATCAAGCGTCATCCTATCATATTCGGGATGCCCCATAACAAATATCTGCCTTCCGCCCTGTGCCATGGCAAGAAATACTCCCGCCTCGTCGGATTCGGCAAGGATGGTAAGTCTCTCATCCTCACGGATTTTCTCAATCGGAACATCGGTATGTCTTGAATGCGGCGCAAAAAACACATCATCAAATCCACGCACCAAAGGAATCTTCCTGTTCAGCACCCTATGTGGGAACACACCAAACAGCTTACTGTCCAGCGGCTCTTTGTCAATTCCGTAATGATAATAAAGTCCTGCCTGAGCTCCCCAGCACAAATGGAGGGTAGAGGTAACATTTGTCTTCGTCCACTCCATAATCTGCTTCAGTTCTTCCCAATAATCTACATCCTCGAAAGGCATCTGCTCCACCGGCGCTCCTGTAATAATAAAGCCGTCAAATCTCTGTTCCCTGATATCTTCATATGTAACATAAAATTTGTTCAAATGGCTTGTGGCAGTGTTCTTTGAAACATGGCTCGCCACATTGACGAATATCACATCCACTTGAAGCGGCGTATTGGAAAGCGAACGCAGAATCTGAAGTTCTGTCTCTTCTTTCAGAGGCATCAGATTCAAAAGTCCGATACGGATAGGGCGGATATCCTGATGTATGGCACGATGCTCATCCATCACAAATATATTTTCTTTTTCCAATATTTCCTTTGCAGGCAAATCATTTTGTACTCTAATCGGCATATTTTATCTCCTACTTACTTTTGGTTATTTTATTTCGTGTCCCGAAATTTCACCTCGGTTCCATGAATACTCTCTATTTTTTCATATTCCTTTGACGCTTTTGGGAGTTTCTTTTTCTCAAGCTTCTGCTCCACAAACATATTTACAAGATAATACAGTACCGCAAATGTAGGCACGCCCATGACCATTCCGATAAATCCAAAAAGTCCGCCGCCCAAAAGAATAGAAAATACCACCCAAAATGCGCTTAATCCCGTAGAATCCCCCAAAATCTTCGGTCCTAAAATATTCCCGTCGAACTGCTGGAGAAGCAGGATAAATATCATAAAATACAATCCTTTTATCGGCTCCACGAGAAGAATCAGAATAATACTTGGAATTGCACCGATAAACGGTCCAAAAAACGGTATTACATTCGTAACGCCCACAATCACACTCACAAGAAGCGTATAAGGCATATCAAGAATACTCAAGACAACAAAGCATATAATTCCAATAATAAAGGAATCAATGATCTTCCCGATTACAAATCCTCCGAATATCTCATTACTCTTCCTTGTTATCTCCAAAACAAGATTGGCATGCTCCTGACTCATCACAGCATATGCCGCTTTCTTGCACTGTCCGGTAAACTTCTCTTTGCTCCGCAGAACATACACGGACACAATAAGCCCGATGGCAATATTAAACAACGTTTCAAAAAAACTGATAACGCCTATTGTAACGGAAGACATCATCTGATTAACTTGTCTGATCAAATCCGTCCGAACCCATGTTTCAAGCGAACCGGCGGCATTTTCAAGAATTGTCCGAAGCGTTCCGGAAATCGCAGAATCATTGATACTGTGTTCCTCCAAATATTCCATCGCATCGCTCATCTGATACGGAAGACTGATGACAAGATCCCGAATGCTCTCGTAAAGCTCTGGTATTACCATATTCAGCAACAGCGTCACCACGGCCATTGTCAGAAGCAGAGCTGCAACAATACCAGTCGTTCTCGCAAGACTTCCGGCTCTCTTTTCACTTTTGATATGCTTTCCAAGAAGCGGAAGCGTGTTCCTCTCGACCAAACCGACAATTGGATTCAGCAGATATGCAAATGCAAACCCCATTATAACAGGCTGCAGAATCGTACCGATTTTTCCCACCAGCTCTGCAATGTCGTCCAGCCGCAAAAATGCAAAATAGCATACAATACAAGCAAATACAACAAGGAATGTTGTGAAACCTCTCATAAAATACTGCTTCAGCTTAATCTGCTTCCGCGGCTCCGCATTCTGTGTCTTATTTTCCTTTACCGTTATATTCATTTCTTCCATTTACGTCATTCTCTCTTTCTTTTTACTACTGATTATTTATTATAGCATGACCGCAAAGCGGTCATGGTGCCTCCGGCGGATGCGCGGCAGCTTTCTGCGGTTCCGCAGAAACTGCACATGCGCAATGGTATAATATGCACTTCGTGCATATTATACCATGTCCGCAAACGGACATCAAGACAAACAGGGCGCCGCCCTTTCGGCAGCGCCCTGTTTACTTCTGCTGTTAACTACATCCGCATGTAAAGGTCGCACATTCTGTCTCCTCGCAATGACATGCCTGGCTTCCTTCTACGCTGATTTTACCTGCATGGCATCTACATTCTTCGTTGTACTTACACTCTGTTGCCTTGCAGTCAATATTGCTAGTATCGGATGGTGTCCCTGAAGACACATCGCTGTAACTGTTTGTATAACTGTTGCTGTAATTTTCTGTCTTTCTTTCCTGAAAACTGTCACAGCATGTCTCCCCAGCATGTTTCGCCGAGCTTCCTCCTACTTGAATGGAATCCAAATCACACAAAAACTGCTTATTGTGTACACATGTCTGTACAGTACATTTTAATTCCGGCATAATACTACCTCCTTCAATCTGCTAAATATAGTCACCGATAGTATTCGCCTTCTCGCGGTTATTTATTCTCTTCTACTTCAATTTTACGAATTTGTTTTTCTCTGATTTCTTTACAGATATCATTGATAAATGCATCAAGGGATTTCTGCCCCTCATCTCCTAAATATCTGCTTCTTACAGACACCACGTTTTCCTCTTCTTCCTTTGCCCCGACCACAAGCATATAAGGAACTTTGTTCAAACGTGCCTCGCGAATCTTGTAGCCAATCTTCTCGGAACGGTTATCTACGCTTGCCCGGATGCTGTTTTTCCTAAGTCCTGCGCATACTTTTTCCGCGTAATCGCCGTATTTTTCGGAAATCGGAAGTACACGCACCTGTTCCGGACAAAGCCATGTCGGGAATAAGCCCGCATACTTCTCAATAAGCCATGCCAGTGTTCTTTCATAGCAGCCCAAAGCTGTTCTGTGTATGATATACGGACGTTTCTTGTCTCCATTTTCATCAATATAATACATGTCGAACTGTTCTGCAAGAAGGGCGTCCCATTGAATTGTAATCATAGTGTCTTCTTTGCCGTATACATTCTTCGCATTGATGTCTACCTTAGGTCCGTAGAACGCAGCCTCTCCTACATCTTCCACAAACGGAATGTTAAGCTCTGTGAGGATTTCACGCATATGCTGTTCAGTTTCCTCCCATACCTCCGGCTCCCCTACGTATTTTTCTCGGTTCTGCGGATCCCATTTTGAAAGGTGGTATGTCACGTCCTCCTGAACCCCCAGTGTCTCAAGACAATGCTTTGCAAGAGCAAGACATCCCTTGAACTCCTCCACCATCTGATCCGGGCGGACAACCAAATGTCCCTCCGAGATTGTGAACTGACGTACACGTGTCAGACCGTGCATCTCGCCGGAATCCTCATTTCTAAATAATGTAGAAGTCTCGCCATAGCGGATTGGAAGTTCTCTGTATGAATGCTGGCTTGCCTTATACACATAATACTGGAACGGGCATGTCATCGGACGAAGCGCGAATACTTCTTTATCTTTCTCCTCGTCCCCAAGCACAAACATGCCTTCCTTATAGTGATCCCAGTGTCCTGAAATTTTATACAGATCGCTCTTAGCCATAAGCGGCGTCTTTGTGCGCACATAGCCCCATTCGTTATCTTCAATATCTTCAATCCATCTCTGAAGTTCTTTCAGCATAATAACGCCCTTCGGCATAAGAAGAGGCAGACCCTGACCTATAACATCTACTGTTGTGAAAAGCTCCATCTCTCTTCCAAGCTTATTATGGTCGCGTCTCTTCGCATCCTCTAGTTTCTCCAAATGCTCTTTTAACTCCTCTTTCTTTGCATAAGCCGTTCCATAGATGCGTGAAAGCATCTTGTTTTTCTCGTTCCCTCTCCAGTAAGCGCCCGAAGAAGAGATAAGCTTAAATGCTTTTACACCCTTTGTACTCATAAGATGAGGTCCCGCACAGAGATCCACAAAATCACCCTGCCTGTAGAAAGAAATAACTGCATCCTCCGGCAGATCATGAATCAGTTCTACCTTATATGGTTCGCCTTTCTCCTCCATATATGCAATCGCCTCTTGTCTCGGCAGCTCAAATTTTTCAATTTTAGCGCCTTCTTTAATGATTTTCTTCATCTCTTTTTCAATACTTTCCAAATCCTCGCTTGAAAATGGCGCATGTTCAAAATCATAATAATATCCCGTATCAATGGAAGGCCCGATTGCAAGCTTTGCCTCAGGATACAGTCTCTTCACCGCTTCCGCAAGCACATGAGACGCTGTATGCCGAAGCGCTGCAAGTCCCTTCTCATCGCCTGCCGTAAGGATGTTTAATTCACAATCCTCTTCAATAACCGTCCTTAAATCCACCGCCTTGCCGTTTACCTCTCCTGCACATGCCGCTCTTGCGAGTCCCTCGCTGATATCCAATGCGATATCAAATACTGATTTACTTTCTTCATATTCTTTTACAGAACCGTCCTTCAATGTAATCTTCATTATTTTTCTCCTTTCTTGTCATCATTTTTATTCTTCTTTCCTTTGGAATCCTCCAAACCCTTCGCAAATAAGTTATGAAACTCTATCATTTCTTTCTTTAACGAAACCGGTCTGCCCATCCTGGTCAGGAAACAATGATTTGTAGCTCCTTTACAATGTATCATTCCCGTACGATCATTATAAACCTCATAAGTAACCGTAAGTTTGATTCCATTATACTCTTTGATTCTTGTTGTAATCGTCACCGTGTCGCCAAAACGCACCATGCGTAAATATGTTGCCTCCACTCCAAGAACCGGACTTAAGATCCCTTTTTTCTCCATCTCATCATAACCCATTCCCAGTTTCTCCATAAAATCGGTCCTTGCCTCTTCAAACCATCGGATATAGTTGGAATGATGTACAATCCCCATTTGGTCTGTCTCATAATACTGTACTTTATGCTTATATGCACTCATTCGCTTTGCCCTCTCCTTCTCTAAGTAAATTCCCATAAAAAATCCCCTGCAATGAATCACCTCACTGCAAGGGACGAGTTATATTTACTCGCGGTTCCACCCTAATTGTACTGACTGCTGCCAAAACCACTTTATACTGATTATAACGGAATCACCGGACAGTTTTGCTGCCGCTCAGAGGTAGTTTTCAAATGTTTCCGCAATAAGAAGCTTCCAGCCTAAGACTTCTCTCTCTGTATCCTTTCACATTCTACTCGTCTCGTCAACGTGTTCTCTTATTCACATATTAATTATTATACCATTGCTTTTCCACTTGTCAATCTACTATTTTCCGCAGCATTTTTTATACTTTTTACCGCTTCCGCATGGACACGGATCATTTCTTCCAATCTTCTTCTCCTTACGGATTGTTCCTGACTGCTTCTGCTCTTTATACAGCTCCTTCTGTCTCTCCGGTGTGAAAATATCATTCCACTGCGGCAGTTCATATAACCAGTCCGCCTTCGCATCCACCATGTTCTTGTACAGCTTCTCTTTATCAAACGCGAGACTTACAACCGTATCCCCCTCCATCTCTTCGATTGGATTCGGTTCCTTTAAGCTGTCATTGATGCCGTCTAAAAATCCCACCATTGTAAGTACTTCAACCCCATACTTCTCTGCCAGTTCATTCACCGTACCCTTTACTTCCTCATCCGGGTTCGCCAGCAGCTGCTCATAAATCCCCTTTTCAATCTCAAAATAAGTTCCCCATAATTTCTGTAATTCTGCTTTATTCATCTCCTGAGAATAAGCGGTTTCTCTCCATTGTTCTAATAAGCTCATGTCTATATACTCCTTTGCACTCTTCATTTTAACATGTCCATTATATACTATTTCAACATTTTTTTCAAAAACTTTTACACATTTTATTTTTTTTGCTATAATATAGGTTACAGTTCACACGTCAGTCGTACACGAATGGCGCGGACTGAACTTTATATAATATACAAAGGACGGCGTATTCTATGAAAAAGACAAAACGCATTTTAGCCATTATCGGCGTAATTCTTCTTATTGCTTTATATGGAAGCACATTATTGTTTGCATTTACAGACCGCACCAAGACTATGGGGTATTTAAAGGCGTCTGTTGCCTGTACAATACTTGTACCGGTTCTCTTATACGCTTATACCATGATATATAAGCTTACCCGAAAAAACGATCCTGATACGGAAGAATAATATCTACATATAAAGTTCTGCCCAAATGAACGCAGAACTTTTTTCTCTGTACGGCATAATTTTTGCCGTTCTTTTCCGTTCCTCACGCTCTTTAATCTTTTTTCTTTTGTTCAAGTATTCTTCGATAGAGATAATTTCCTGGTTGTTGTAATTATCATCGTGTTTCATAAGCTCTTACCTCCTTTTCTCTACTTATCATTATATGCAGCAATTGTGACTGATATATGTCAAAATTATAAAAGCTTTCTATTCTTTTCTTAAGAAATTCATAACCGTTTTTATATTTTCCTTGACTTTCCCCGGCAATTGTATCACACTAAGTAAATAGTCAAATTGAAGAAAGGACTGATAATTATGGAACATCTAATGATACCTGACGGTTATACTTCTCCACTGTCTATCCGGGAAACGGAGGTCGCAATCAAAGAAGTAAAAGACCACTTTGAACGTGCGCTTGCAAAATCGCTGCATCTGACCCGTGTGTCCGCACCGCTTTTCGTAAAGCCGGAGACTGGCCTTAATGATAATTTAAACGGCGTGGAACGCCCGGTTGCCTTTGGTATTAAAGAACAGAACGATTCCGTTGTAGAAATCGTACACTCCCTTGCAAAGTGGAAACGCTACGCGCTGAAACGTTACGGCTTCCACTCAGGCGAAGGTCTTTATACTGATATGACCGCCATCCGCCGGGATGAAGACACCGATAACATCCATTCTATTTATGTAGACCAATGGGACTGGGAAAAGGTTATTTCCAAAGAAGAACGAAATACCGCCACATTAGAGCATACGGTAAGACATGTATACGCCGCGCTTAAAGAGACCGAACAGCATATTGCAAAAAGATACAATTACATAGAGCCTATTCTTCCTGAGGACATTACATTTATCACATCGCAGGAATTGGAAATTATGTATCCCGACTGTACCGCCAAGGAACGGGAATACAATATCGCAAAGACAAAAGGCGCCGTTTTCATTTCACAGATCGGCAAAATTCTCGCTTCCGGCGAGAAACATGACGGACGCGCACCGGACTATGACGACTGGGAATTGAACGGAGATATTATCGTCTACTATCCGACGCTTGATATCGCTCTCGAGCTTTCATCTATGGGCATACGCGTAGATGAAGAATCTTTAAAACGCCAGCTGAAACTTTCAGATTGCGAAGACCGGGCAGAGCTTGCTTTCCAAAAATCATTACTTAACGGAGAACTCCCATATACAGTAGGCGGCGGCATCGGACAGTCCCGTATCTGTATGTTTTATCTGCGGAAAGCCCATATCGGCGAGGTGCAGTCTTCCATTTGGCCAAAAGAGACTATAACAGCGGCAGAAAAACACGGTATTCAAATGCTGTAATCAATATACAATCCAATACGGCAATAAGCAGAAGGAATCTCGCCAATGAGATTCCTTCTGCTTATTATCACCCTTTTCACATCTTTTACATCAAAGGAGCGATGAGTCTTAACACCCTTCCCGCTACTTTCTCAAAAAGACTCCTTTTCCGCAAATCTGTAACCGTTACCTTCTGACATTTGCGGAGAGTGTCCTGAAAGTCTTTCTCCACACTGCGCACCACCTGATTATTGTAAATGAATGTACCGCATTCAAAATGCAGATACAGACTCCTGTAATCCAAATTGATTGTTCCAACAGTAGCAGTGTCATCATCCGAAACAAAAACCTTGGCATGAATGAATCCCGGCGTATACTCATAAATATGAACCCCGGCGCTAATCAGTTCTTCATAATATGTCTTGGCAAGTACAAAGGCATACCACTTATCCGGGATATGCGGCATAATAATAATTACCTCTATTCCGCACTTTGCCGCATAGGTCAGATTAGTCACCATCTCATTATCAAGAATCAGATACGGCGTCATGATATGAACATATTTCTTCGCATGGTTTAATATATGAAAATATACCTGTTCACCAATATTCTCATTATCATACGGACTGTCGCCGTAAGGCAGTACATATCCCAAGTCCCTTCTGAATTCATTTGACCTTGGAGTCAAATACTTTTCAAAGGATTCCTTCCCGCGCTGGTTGATATTCCACATCTGCAGAAACATCATGGTAAAATTCTGTACCGCCTCGCCTTCCAGCATTACCGCAGTATCCTTCCAATGTCCGAATCTTACTTTCTGATTGATATATTCATCCGCCAGATTCACACCTCCGGTAAACGCGGTTCTGCCGTCAATAACGCATATTTTACGATGATCTCTGTTATTTTGGTGCGTAGACAATACCGGCTTAATCGGATTAAACATCTTACACTTGATTCCCATCTTTTCAAGTTTCTTCGGATACTTATATGGAAGCATGGAAATACTGCACATGCCGTCATACATAAACCTTACTTCTACACCCTCCTCAGCTTTCTTCTTCAGAATATCGAGAATCGTGTTCCACATTTGCCCTTCCTCTACTATGAAGTACTCCATAAAAATAAAATGCTCCGCCTTTGAAAGCTGATATTTTAACTCCTCAAATTTATCTTCACCGAGGGGAAAATATGTTACCTTTGTATTACGGTGTACCGGAAATCCCACCTGCTTCGACATATAATACGCCAAATTAGCATTGGCCGGCTTGGATATGCGCAATTCCTCAATAACCTCTCTGTTTTGTTTCATATAAGGTTTTGTCACATCACTTAAATAAAACAGACGCTTTCTTATATAACTTGTTCCCGGCTGGTTTGCCATAAATATGTAAAATGCAGTCCCCACCATTGGAATCAACAGCACAAATAAAATCCATGACATTTTAAATGCCGGATTCTCCTTTTTATTTATAATATAGACAATTACAACCATACTAAGAACAATAAAACCTACATACATAGAAAATGCATGTGCCTGCAGCATCGTAATTGTATTTATAAAAATTAGTATCTGCACTGCCAAAAGAGCGGCTACCAGCGCCGTTCTGCTGAATACAATATGAAAAATCCCTTTTTTTGCAGTCTTTGCCTTCATCCTTATCACATCACTCTCTAAAACCTTTTTTAAGCGTCACTGGAAATATTCTACCATACTTACATTTTATTCTCAATAAACCTTTTCTTTTTTATAAAAATGGATTACAATGGTAATAATATATAAATGGTAATGAAAGGAGTGCAATATCATGTCAAATAAATGGATGAAAAACCTCTTAGGACTTTTGGCAGTTGGAGCTGTAGTCGGCGGAGCCATCACTTATTTCACAAAAAAGAAAGACTGCTGTAACTGTGAAGATGAATTCGCTGATGATTTTGAAGATGAAGACTTTGATTTAGACGAGGACTTAAAAGATCCCGCTGAACGCGAATACGTTTCCTTGACTCCTGAAGCCAAAGAAAATGCAGAGGAAGAGACAAAATCCGGCTTAGAATCAGAAACAAAAGCAAACGCCGGTGAAACGGATAGCACAGAAAAGACAGAAGAAAAAACAGAATAGCAGCTACTGCTCAAAGCAGCCGGCAGTCTTCCCATACCGTGGAAAGGATGCCGACTGCTTCTTTTATTCTTTCTTCCTGCATATTGGCATATCCAAGCAAAATAGTAGCATTTTTTCTCTCTGCACACTCTATATCATAACACGACGCTCCATACACCTTAATTCCGCTTTTTGCCGCCCGCCCCACCAATTCCTCTTCTGTAACGCCGGCAGGAAATTCAAGCAGAAGATGTACCCCTGCATTTTCACCCGACAACCTGCAGAATTTTAAAAGTGGTTTCAAACTGTTGACCATCACATCATGACGGCTTTTATAAAGAGCGCGCATCTTATTCAAATGTCTTTCATAATACCCTTGCTGAATAAACCTCTGAATAATCAGCTGATCTACCCTTGATACCGTAGAACTCAAAAATCTGCACTTGTCATGATACGCCTCAAAAAGAGGCCTCGGCAGAACAAGATAACTAACACGGATCGCCGGTGCAATGGATCTTGAAAATGTTCCGATATAAATGACTTTCTCCTCCCGGTCATATCCCTGAAGCGCCGGAATCGGTTTGCCTTTATAACGGAATTCACTGTCATAATCATCTTCGATAATATAACGTTCCTCTTTTTCCGCCGCCCATTTAAGAAGCTCCATTCTCCGTTTCACCGGCATGACTATTCCAAGAGGGTACTGATGGGAAGGCATTACATAGGCAATATCTGCGCCGGTCTCCGCAAGCCTGTCCACTCTCATTCCCCTGACGTCCATATCCACCGCTACAGTATGATAACCCATATTTTCAAAAAGCCTGTATGCCTGACGGTACGTAGGATTCTCGAATGCAATTTTGTATGCTTTTCCAAGAATCGTACTCAAAAGCATCAGAAGATAATCATTCCCTGCTCCCACAATTATCTGTTCAGGCTCACAATTCACGCCCCGCGCCTGATAAAGATACCGGCAGATCGTCTCCCGCAATTCATATTCGCCCTGGGAATCCCCCAGGCTGAAAAGCTCGGCTTTATCATCACACAATACCTCTTTCGATAATTTCCGCCATATCCCATATGGGAAACTGTTTAAATCGATTCCCCGGGGACTGAAATCATACTGATATACAGACTCCTTCTTACACTGTTTTCCTTTCGGTTTCTCCATTGCCGGTTTCCACTGATACAATTCTTCAATCTGCGATACGAAATATCCGCGGCAAGGCTCTGACTCCACATATCCTTCCGCCAAAAGCTGCTCATAGGCAAGCTCCACGGTACTCCGGCTCACTTCAAGATATCTGGCAAGCGCTCTGGTAGACGGAAGCTTATCCCCGCATCTTATTTTTCCATTTTGAATATTAGATTTGATATATTCATAAATCTGTTCATAAAGCGGTACGGCAGATGCCGTATCAAGCGTAACGGTCAATTCATTCATTAGATTATCCTCTATTTCGGCAGTTTGAATGAGCTCTTAAGCGATACGATTCTGTTAAATACTAATGCGTCCGGTCTTGAGTCCTTTGCATCCACACAGAAGTATCCTTGTCTTACAAACTGGAAACTGTCATATGCTTTTGCATCATCAAAACTTGGCTCCAAATAGCATTCCTTTAAGATTGTAAGGGAATTCGGATTTAAATTAAGAGAACCGTCCTCCTTGTTATAAACGCCTTTTTCCTCATCTACAATGTTCTCATAAAGACGAATCTCTGCCTTTACTGCATATGGCGCCGGTACCCAGTGTATGGTTCCCTTTACCTTACGTCCCGTAAAGCCTGTTCCGCATTTTGTCTCCGGGTCGTAGGTACAATGAACTTCAGTAACCTTACCCGTCTCATCCTTCACAAAACTTACACATTTTACAAAATATGCATGCATCAAACGGACTTCATTTCCCGGAAAGAGGCGGAAATACTTCTTAGGAGGCTCTTCCATAAAATCTTCTCTGTCGATGTACAACTCGCGGCAGAACGGTACCTTTCTAGAACCAAGCTCTTCATTTTCAAGATTATTGGCAACATCCAAATACTCAACCTGTCCCTCCGGATAATTGTCAATAATTAATTTGACCGGATCCAATACTGCCATCATACGAGGTTTCTTCATTTTCAGATCCTCGCGTATACAGTATTCAAGCATCGAATAATCAACTGAGCTGTTGCTCTTAGAAACACCGCAAAGCTCCACAAACATTTTAAGAGACTCCGGCGTGAATCCTCGTCTTCTGAGCGCGGCAATAGAAACAAGCCTTGGGTCATCCCAGCCGTCAACAATGCCGTCTTCTACTAATTTCTTAATGTAACGTTTTCCTGTTACCACATTAGTCAGATACATTTTTGCAAACTCAATCTGACGCGGCGCAGGGTCAAATTCACACTCTCTTACCACCCAGTCATAGAGCGGTCTGTGGTCTTCAAACTCTAACGTACAGATAGAATGCGTAATTTTCTCAATAGCGTCCTCTATCGGATGAGCAAAATCATACATTGGGTAAATGCACCATTTATCGCCTGTATTATGATGTGATAAATGTGCCACACGGTAAATAACCGGGTCCCGCATATTAATGTTCGGCGACGCCATATCTATCTTTGCACGGAGTACTTTCTCACCGTCCTTAAATCTGCCGTCCCTCATTGCCTCAAAAAGTTCTAAATTTTCTTCAACAGAACGGTCTCTGTATGGACTGTTTTTTCCTGCTTCCGTAAGAGTTCCTCTGTATTCACGGATCTCTTCCGCCGTCAAATCACATACGAATGCTTTTCCTTTTTTAATCAATTTTACTGCACACTCGTACATCGCATCAAAATAATCTGATGCAAAGAACAGGTTCTCTTTCCAGTCCGCACCAAGCCATTTAATGTCTTCCATAATAGACTCCACAAATTCCGTCTTTTCCTTTGTAGGATTGGTATCATCAAAACGCATATGGAAAGTTCCGTTATATTTCTGTGCAAGCCCGTAGTTTAAAAGAATAGATTTGGCATGTCCTATATGAAGATAACCGTTCGGCTCCGGCGGAAACCTTGTGCATACGTTGTCATATACACCTTCTTTTAAATCTTTATCAATTTCCAGCTCAATGAAATTTTTTGAAACCGCTTCGTTTTCCATGTTTATCCTCCAGCTCTCATTTATATTTTGATTCGCATTTCACACAAAACGCGTAATTATTTTATATATTCTACCACAAAGTATATATTCAAACAATCTTTATTTTCTTGACAATCACCGCCGAATATTGTATATTATCTATGTTGCATATCTGCACAAGCTGCTGTGGCGCAGTCGGTAGCGCGTCGCCTTGGTAAGGCGGAGGTCACGGGTTCAAGTCCCGCCAGCAGCTTTTTTATATGAATTTAAGCATGGGACAGATATATTCTTTCTTGCATGGGTAATAGTTCCGTCTGCTTAACTACATTAGAAAAGACGCCTTCTCAGACGCCTTACATTTGTCTCATTTTCACATCAACTGCCTCTTTCCTGACATTGTGATGCTGGTTTTGATTCTCCGGCTTTACTTTTTGCGTAATGCTGTTGAACTCTTCGTTGCTTTTCTTTCTGCTTAACTTCTCCTGATTCTTCTTATCCATTTTTTCACCTCAAAAGTAGTATGCGGGTAATTAATGGATTTTATGCATTAGATTTGTATGTCTATTTTCCTATGATTTTCTCTGTTTTTCCCTTAATACGCTGCAATGCATTATCAATAGATTTAGAACTCTTATCCAAAAGTCTTGCGATGGTTTGGTAATCCTCTCCCTGAAGATGCAGATACAGCACCCGGTTTTCCAAGTCACTCAGATTTTTCTTAAGTTCTCCTTCTATCATTTCCAAATATTCTTTATTAAGAAACAATTCTTCCGGATTGCTCTCCTTTACTGCCTGAATCGTATCAATTAAAGGCTGCTCATCATCCTCTTCATATAATGAAACATACGAATTCAGCGGAATATGCTTCTGACGTTTGGATGCCTCAATCGCCGTATACATCTGTCTGGATATGCAAAGCTCCGCAAAACTGTGAAAGGATGTCTCCTGCTTTTCATCATAATCACGGACGGCTTTAAAAAGACCTATCATCCCCTCCTGAATCAGGTCGTCGTTATCCCCGCCCAGCAAGTACATTGCTTTCGCCTTCTTCCGTACAAGAAACTTGTACTTATCCATAATATAGTCCGTGATTTCCTTTTCTCCCGACCGCAGATTTGCAATCAGCTGCTCAGCGGTCATCTTGTCATACTTATTCATACCATTACCCTCAGCATTTCCGTACTGATGATTTTATTTACTGCAACTCCTTTAATTCAGCCTCTGTCTCACAATCTCATATGACAGCACGCCTGCCGCCACCGAAGCATTCAGAGAATCAATATCGCCCTTCATCGGAATAGATGCTGTAAAATCACATTTTTCCTTCACAAGGCGGCTTACGCCCTCGCCCTCATTTCCAACCACAAGCCCTATCGGTCCTTTCAGATTCAGGCGGTACATGCACTCGCCTCCCATATCAGCACAGACAAACCATAGTCCCTTCTCCTTCAGCTCTTCCATTGTCTTGGCAAGATTCGTCACCTTCGCAACCGGCGTATAATTAAGTGCTCCCGCAGATGTTTTCGCAACTGTCGCCGTAAGCCCCGCGGCGCGGCGTTTGGGAATGATAACTCCGTGGGCCCCCGCCAAATTGGCGGTACGGATAATGGCGCCAAGATTATGGGGATCTTCAATATTATCAAGCAGCAGGATAAACGGATCTTCGCCCTTTTTTTCTGCCAGCGCAAGCATATCCTCCACATCGGAATATTCATATGCCGCGGCAAAAGCAATGGCTCCCTGATGCTTTCCTGTCTGTGAAAGCTGGTCAAGACGCTCCTTTTGTACAAAATTAATGATTGTATCATGCTTTTTCGCCTCCCGCACGATTGTGCGTATCGGTCCGTCCTGACAGCCGTCTAATATAAATACTTTATCAACCGTTTTTCCTGAACGAAACGCCTCGATCACAGCATGACGTCCTTCTATTGTAAGTGATTCTGCGTTTACATTTTTTTCTTCACTCATACGTTTCTCCTATTCTCCATCTTCCAGTCCGTCAAGCCCCGCCTTTACAAGCTCCATGAGACGCTTCATGTCTTTTTTTAAATACAGATATCCCATCAAAGCTTCGAAACCGGTTGCCCGCCTGTAATCTGTAACGGATTGGTTTTTCGCCGGCGAGACAGATCTGGTATTCCGTCCACGTTTATATACGATATGTTCTTCCTCCGTCAAAATGCCCTGAAGCGTGCGCATCATACGGGACTGGGCGGACGCCTGTACCAGACTGCTGACCTTTTCATGATATTTCTGCACCTGACGGTTTCCCTCATTTATGACAAGACTTTTGATAATCAAATCATAAATACTGTCTCCAATATACGCCAATGTAAGAGGCGAATATTCCTTAATATCCACCTCCTGCATATCAAACGTTTCCCGCATATGGGAATCCAAACTCATTTCTACACTTTTTTCCATTTTACTCCTTCTCGTGTATCCTCTAAAACAATACCTTTTTCCAACAACTCATCTCTAATTTCATCTGCGCGTTTGAAATTCTTTTCCTTTCTTGCCGCCTGACGTTCCTCGATTAATGCCTCGATATCCTCCGCAAGTATCTCCTCTTCCTTCTCTACAATAAGACCCAATACATCGGATAAATTTACAATCAGGTCATAGAGTCCCTGCAGATATTCTTTGGAAGACTCTGCGTTGGCAGTTGTGTTTGCATACTTTACAAGGTCAAATATCGAAGCAACGGCGTCTGCCGTATTAAAGTCATCCTCCATAGCCGCCTCGTATGCTTTCACAAATTCCTCTGTCTTTAAGAATGCATTCTTCTCTTCCTCTGTCATAGATTCAGATGAGGCAGCCCTGAGAAGATGCTTTAGATTAGCCACAGCCGTCAAAATACGTTCAAGACCGTTTTTTGAAGCTTCCATTAGATCCGCGCTGAAATTAAGCGGGCTTCTGTAATGGGCGCTCAGCATAAAGAAACGCAGCACCTGCAGATCATATTCCTCTCCAATTTCTCTGACAGTACGGAAATTGCCAAGTGATTTTGCCATCTTACGATTATCAATATTCAGAAATGCATTGTGCATCCAATATTTTGCAAACTCCTTGCCGTTTGCCGCTTCACTCTGTGCAATCTCATTTTCATGATGCGGAAATACGAGATCCTCACCGCCGGCATGAATATCAATCTGAGAACCAAGATATTTCTTAGACATTACCGAGCACTCAATATGCCACCCCGGACGGCCTTCACACCACGGAGACTCCCATGCCGGCTCTCCCTCTTTCTTAGGTTTCCAAAGCACAAAGTCCAAAGAATCTTCTTTTTCATCCTCACCGGTTACCAAAAGAGAACGTCCGCCCGACTGCAGATCGTCTAAATTCTTATGTGAAAGCTTTCCGTAATCCTTAAAGCTTCTTGTACGGAAATATACCGTTCCGTTCTTCTCGTATGCATGCCCTTTTTCAATCAAATCAGCAATCATCTCCACCATGCCGCAGATTTCTTCTGTTGCAAGAGGATGTTTTGTGGCAGGTTTTACATTCATGTCCGCCATATCCTTCTTGCATTCGTCGATATAGCGTTTGGAAATCACCTCCGCAGATACTCCCTCTTCGATTGCCTTCTTAATAATCTTGTCGTCCACATCCGTAAAATTAGATACAAAATTTACATCATATCCTTTGTACTCAAAATAACGTCTTACCGTGTCAAATACAATCATGGGACGTGCGTTTCCTATGTGAATCAGATTGTAAACGGTAGGTCCGCAGACATACATCTTTACTTTCCCTTCCTCAAGCGGCACAAATTCTTCTTTTCTTCTTGTCAAAGTGTTATACAGTTTCATATTTTTCCTCCTGTCTGCTGTTTCCCCTTTTCGGCATACAGCGCATTCCTTTCGCCATTTCTTCTAACTGCTCCTTCAGTTCGATATTTTTATTCTGAAGCTCCTTTATATCCTGAAGCACCGGGTCAGGCAAATGTATCTGGTCCATATCGCTCCTAGGCATCTTTTTATCTCCCATCCTTACAATACGTCCCGGAACGCCTACAACCGTACAGTTCGGCGGCACCTCCGCAAGTACGACGGAGCCGGCTCCAATCTTAGAGTTCTCCCCTATGGTAAAAGAACCTAGAATCTTAGCGCCTGCGCTTACCATGACATTATCCTTAAGCGTCGGATGGCGTTTGCCTTTCTCCTTACCGGTACCTCCCAATGTTACCCCCTGATATAATGTAACATTGTTTCCAATCACCGTCGTTTCCCCGATAATCACACCGCTTCCGTGGTCGATAAAAAGTCCTTTGCCGATTTTGGCGCCCGGATGTATCTCGATTCCGGTTTTCCTCGCCGCCCTTTGGGAAATCCATCTCGCAAGAAAATAACGTCTTTTACGATATAACTTATGTGCAATCCGATAGCTCAAAATCACTTTAAAGCTCGGGTATAAAAATACCTCCAGGCTGCTCTTTATCGCAGGGTCTCGTTCTTTGATTACATTCAGCTCTTCTTTAATATAAGATATCATTCCCATAGCAATCCTCCTTTTTGTTGATACTCGCTCCGAAGTCCCCGTTTCGGCCTTGCTCCGTACCTCGAGACCTTAAGGTCTCTCGCCCCGAAGCCGTCATTTCGGCCTTGCGCCGTACCTCGAGACCTTAAGGTCTCTCGGTCGTGGGCAGTCGCCCACTGTCACCTGATATCCAATGAAGTCTGCTTAT
>CANAZK010000030.1 GCA_947366105.1 uncultured Lachnospiraceae bacterium
TATAACTCTCACTGTAAGCGTAAGACATAGCAAATGTCATCAGATGGTGATTCGGCTTTCTAAAATACGGATCCAGCTTCATATACTCTGTGAAATCATGCATCCAGCCCATATTCCACTTCATACTGAAACCAAGTCCGTCATCCTCCGGCTTTCCCGTCACCTTCGGCCATGCTGTAGACTCCTCTGCAATCATCATCGCTCCGTGATTTCTTCCGAGAATAACTGAATTCAAATGCTTAAAAAACCCAATCGCCTCCAAATTCTGATTGCCTCCGTACTGATTTGCCACCCATTGTCCGTCTTTCTTACCGTAATCCAAGTACAGCATGGACGCAACCGCGTCAACACGCAGTCCGTCAATATGAAAATGTTCAATCCAGAACAACGCGTTGGCAATTAGGAAATTCTGCACCTCTGATTTACCATAATCAAATATCTTAGTCCCCCAGTCAGGATGTTCGCCCTTTCTCGGATCTGCATATTCAAATAACGCCGTTCCGTCAAAGTCCGCAAGCCCGTGTGCATCCCGCGGAAAATGTGCCGGCACCCAGTCAAGAATAACGCCGATTTTATTCCTGTGAAATTTATTGACCATATACGCAAAGTCTTCAGGCGTTCCATAACGGGATGTAGGAGCATAATATCCCGTAACCTGATATCCCCAGGAACCGTCAAACGGATACTCCGCTATTCCCATAAGTTCAATGTGGGTATACCCCATATCCTTTATATAATCCACTGCCTCGTCCGCAAACTGACGGTATGTGTAGAAACCGTCATCTTCATTGCAGCCCGGCTGGCGCTTCCACGACCCCATATGAACCTCATAAATGGAAACCGGCATCTCCCGCTGATTCCAAGCCTGCCTCTTCTCCATCCAGTCTTTATCCGTCCATTTAAGGCTGCTGATATCCACAATCCTTGAAGCTGTTCCCGGTCTCATCTCAAAATAGTTGCCAAACGGGTCTATCTTATAAATGAACTGTCCCGAAGACGTCTCAATGCAGAATTTATAAAGCATTCCTACCTTCGCTTCCTTGACAAAGCAGGTATATATCCCAAGCGGCTCCCCTCTCTGCATAGGATTCTTGTCCTTATCCCAGTTATTAAATTCACCTACTACCGATACTGATACCGCATGAGGCGCCCACACAGCAAAATATATGCCTTCTGTCTTTCCTCTTTTCACTTTATGAGCTCCCATTTTCTTGTAAATCTCATAATGCGTACCCCGCCCGAATAAATAGTGGTCCAGCTCACCAATCTCGTATGAATATTTTCTCTTTGCGTTTCCCATACATTCACCTTCCCGTATGATTTGATACTTTTTATTATACTTTAGTAGAGCATAAAAAGAAAGGGTTTTTACACCCTTTCTTTCAAGATTGCTTATTTAAAATCCTGTTCTGTCAAAATAACTCTGTCGGAACTATCTGTATGCTTTCCAAATACACGCTTCATCAGATGCTTCACATTTGCTTTCTGTGCATTTTCAATTGCTTCGTCTATAACATCCTTTACCTCGGCAACCGTTACGGCATGATCCTCCTTCTGCATAATGTCGATACGGCTGTACAAAGCCAAAATACCCATCTCATCAATCTTGTAACCATTTTCCTTTGCATACGTCTGCCCAAACGTTACAAGCTCATCATTAATAAAAATAGGCAGCTCTATCTTAGAAGTAAACTTACGTTTAAACTCCGGATTTGCAGAAAGAAGCTTTTCAAGAGGCTTGCGCTGCTCCTCAAGCACAACAAGCAGCTCGCCTGTCTGCTCTTCCAAGATTTCATTAAGTTCACGCACCGTTCTGGAATTCATCTTGCCTGCCTTCTCGATTATGAGCGCGCCGCCTTTTAATTTACCGATGATTCCCGTAAGCTCTTTCTTATTCAGCGCTTCTCCAGTTACGATAGCAACCTTGCCTTGTTTTAGCTTTCTGTCCTTTTGGATTGCTTTTACAATATTAACTGCAAGTACCGTTTTTCCTGTCCCCGGACGTCCGACAACTAAAATATTTCCTGTTCGGGACGTGCCATAACGCGTTTTACAGTTCTTATCATTATCGAGCACCTCTACTATCTGCTCGCTCATACCGCGCACCGGAACAAAGTAAGAAAATAGTTTCTTCTGCTCTTCCGTAAGTCCGGCCTTCAGACCGATCTCACTCTGCACTTCCAAATCGTAACGTCCCTGCACTACAAATCCTGTATCAAAAGGAACTCCGCCCGGCGATTTCTGTGTCTCAGCTACAATTTCCTCCTCAAGACGTTCAAGAGCTGATTTCTCCTTCTCAGGCTCCTCCTCTTCTTCTGGTTCCTCTGGAATCACTTCCTCATCCTGTGTCGGAATATCGAATTTCTCCGAGATTATATCTTCATCTTCTTCAAAATCCTCCTCAAAGTCCTCTTCCTCGAAATCTTCTTCTTCAAAATCTTCTTCAAAGCTCTCTTCCTCGAGATCCTCTTCTTCAAAGTCCTCTTCCTCAAGATCCTCTTCTTCAAAGCCCTCTTCCTCAAGATCTTCTTCTCCAAAGTCCTCTTCTTCAAAGCTTTCCTCTTCAAACTTCTCTTCCTCAAGGGTTTCTTCTTCGGAATCCTTTACTTCAAGATTTTCTTCTTGGAACTTCTCTTCCTCAAGGGTTTCTTCTTCAGAATTTTCTTCTTCAAGGCTTTCTTCCTCAAGATTCACCTCTCCGAAATCCTCTTGTACTTCTTCTGTAATCTGTGTTTCCGCCTGTATCTCCGTTCCCACTTCTATCTCGGCAGCGGCTTCTGCACGCGGCTCTGCCGGTTCAGCCACAGAATCGTCGTCCAAAATGCCATTTTCCAAATCTTCCAAAAGCTTTTGAATATCATCCGGTATAATCGGTACCGTATTAAACATATTCTTTTCCGCTTTTTTCTTAGCTTCCCTCTCGGTTTTCTTCGCCTCAGCCCGTCTTCTCTTCTCTTTAATTTCCCGCTCGACGGCTTTCTGTTTTTCTTCCCAGCCCTGAAGAATTCCTTCTATCTTATCTTGGGCCGTCCTTGGCTCTTCCTTTGGCATCGCAGCTGCCGGGCTCTCTTCTTGGCTCTCAGGCATTTCTTTTCCCGCCGCCTCGGCAACTCCTCTTGCAAGCGCCTCGGCAAGCGTAGCCCCTACAACCGTTTTCTTTATAATTCTTTCTCCGGACTCTTCTCTAGGCAACGCTTCTTCCGCCGCTTCCTGCTCCGTCACTATAGGTCTTGAAATATTTTCTCTCGCTTCTTTCGGGGCTTTTACACGAGTCTGCTGCCTTTTTGTAAACCCTTTCGGCACATCAAATGTACGTGTAGCTCCCAAATCCTCTTCAGGCTGTGCTGTATTCTCCGGCTTTTCCGCCGCCTTTTCTTCTGTCTCTTCCTTTGCTCTTCCCTGCTTTGCAGGTCTCTTAAACTGCGATTTCGTCTGACCCTCCACGCAATGGCTGTATTTCTCCTGCTGAAGCGGCGTCAAAGGCTTATGCTGCATTTTCAGCCGCATCGCCTGAAGCACGTACTTTCCTTCATTGAACCACAAAATCAAATCGTCGCATTCTTCCAAACACTCTGTAATCATACCTGCTTCGTGATATAATTTTGCAAGCTCATATGCCCACTTCTCTACATACTCAACCTTCTTGAAATCTATCAGCGCTTCAATCTGCTGCTCTATAGGCGCGTTCTGCGCCTTTAGAATCTTGTATTTCAAAATGAACTGATTCGGATCCTTCGGCGCCAGCTTAACAAATTCTTCATAACAGTCTGACGCTTCCTGCAGATCATTAATCTTTACTGCCAAGGTTCCCAAACGATATACAATCTTTCTGCTTCCCGGAGACCGGTCATATGCGATAAATAAAATATCCCTGCTCTTTTGATTCTCCCCGTTACATTCGTATATTTCACTTACTGTGCTAAGCATGGAAAAGTTCTTCACTCTGCGCCAGTCAATGGTGTCTGCAATTTCCATCGCCTTTTTGTACAGCTTTTTCTCCATGTACTCGAGCATCTGCTCTGTCTTTACGCGATATTCATACTTATCCAACTTTCTGTCACCTCTATTAATTATTTTTAACTTTTTGTTACAATAGTTAAACTTTTACTGTTATATTTTATCACATACCTGTGTCAATGTCAAAATAGTTCTTCTTAAGTTTTTCTTTCTCGATTTGACACTTTATTACTTTCTCGTTATAATATAGGAAACAAAAAATATTAAATCAGGAGATAACCATCATGAAAAAGCAGACAAAAATGACATTTGCAACCACGAATATTGTACTCGCCGGACTAATGACTGCCATACTTTGTATTGTAGCGCCGTTTTCCTTTCCGCTGCCGTTTAGTCCGGTACCGATTTCCTTCGCTACATTTATCCTTTACATAAATGCGTACGTTCTCGGATACAGACTGGGAACCGTAACATGCCTGCTCTATTTACTGCTGGGTCTTACAGGGATCCCTGTATTCTCCGGCTTTGGCGCCGGCATTGGCAAACTGGCGGGACCAACCGGCGGTTACTTAATCGGCTATATTTTTCTCGCATTGATAGGGGGATTTGTTATAGAAATTTCAGAAGGCAGACGTCTGTGGTCTGCACTTGGACTTATCGCAGGAACAGCTGTAACATATGCTTTCGGCACTATGTGGCTTGCCTCTCAAATGAATCTTACATTCATGCAGGGGCTTATGGCAGGCGTTATTCCTTACCTTTTGGGGGACGGACTTAAAATTACTGCTGCTCTGATTATCGGTCCGATTCTCAAAAGCCGAATCAAACATTTGCACTAAGCCCCGGCGGCCCGTTATTTTCACATATAAAATAGCTGTTATAATTATTTTCTAATTATAACAGCTATTTATGTTGTTATTGTGTCCAATGGTTTGTTCTCCTTTCCTTTATTCCAAAACCTTTTGGATAATTATAATTTTTACCTACTTGAAAATTTTTAATTCGTTTTCAGACTTCCATTTCTTTTTATAATTTACTTATTATTAGAAATTTCTATAATTTCCTTTCTCGTCAGAAATTACTTTTTCTTACTTATTGAATCTCTTAATTCCCGTTTCAGTTTTTTTATTTTTTCCTTGGGTTATTTGTTGATTTTATAATAGCACTTAGGATTGTATTTGTCAATACTTTTTAATAATTATTTTTATATTTTTTCTTTTTTATTTCTTTTATGAATAATTATCTGAATATGTTTTTGCGTTTTTATTTAAGTCTCAAATTTCCCGCAGGCATACTCATCCTTCATTTTTCATAAAATACTAAAAAACACCGGAGGATTCTATGAATCTTTCTTCATCAAAAAGCGCTTTTAAAAGACGTCTGCTGCCAGTCGTTTTGTCATTTGTGTGCATCTTTGTATCACTTACCGGATGTCTGCCTGCCCCCGGAAAAGAAACTGTCAACGACTCCTTTGACAAATTCACTTTATCTTTGTTCCAGCAGGAAGTATCTTCCAACACAATCAATCTACATTACACTCTTAGGACTCCCTCGGAATACGGAATTTTAGATTCCCCCGTAACATATGGCTCCTATACGACAGATTCTGTCTCTGTCATGGCGACCGTCGAAAACTGTCAGGCAGCTCTTGAAGCATTTCCTTACAACTCTCTTACGGAAGAAAATCAACTTACATATGACGTGCTTTATGAATATTTGAGTTTGGCAAAGGAAGGTGCAAAATATCTTCTTTACGACGAACCCTTGAGTCCCATTACCGGAATCCAGGCGCAGCTCCCGGTTCTTCTCGCAGAATATCGTTTTTATGACGCCAAAGACGTGGAGACTTATCTAAGCCTGATTCAAACAACACCCGAATACTTCGCTTCCCTTATTGACTTTGAACGCGAAAAATCAAAAAAAGGGCTGTTTCTCTCAGATGATGTGGCAGATTCCGTACTTGAGCAATGCAAGTCTTTTGTTTCTTTAGGAAATGAAAACTATCTCCTTACCACCTTTGAAGAACGGGTAAATGCTTTGGACACACTGTCTGCCGAAGAAAAGGCAAGTTACATCAAGCAAAATAAGAATGTTATAGAAAATTTTATGCTGCCCGCCTACGAGACACTGATCAATGCATTAAATGAACTTCGCAGAACAGGCGGAGATACTGCCGGAGTATGCAGTCTTCCCGACGGGAAAAAATATTATGAATATGTAGCCAAACGGGAAACCGGTTCCTCCCGAAGCATTCCCGAACTAAAAAAGCTGATTCAAAAACAAATGTCTTATGACGCCTCCGCCATCAGCAGCCTGCTCAAAGAAACGAAAAAGAAGACCCAGGAAACTGCGGCGGCACAAGGACTTATTTCAGGCGACAACAGCCCCGACGGTTTTTTAAAGGACCTAGAAGAAAAAATCTGCATCTCATTTCCCGATCCTCCGGATGTTGCAGCCGATATCAAATATGTTCCTAAGGTGATGGAACCGTATTTAAGTCCGGCATTTTATCTGACCCCGTGCATCGACAGCGCCTCGGAAAACGTTATATATATTAACCGTGCACACACAATGGAAAACCTGAATCTGTACACAACATTGGCACACGAAGGTTATCCGGGTCATTTATATCAAACCACATACTTTACCCAGAAAAAACTCGCCCCGCTGCGCAGTCTCCTAAGCTTCGGCGGCTACACAGAGGGCTGGGCAACCTATGCTGAAATGTGTTCCTACTATCTGACGTCTCTTAAAAAAAGCGACGCCATGCTTGCACAGAAAAACGGTTCCCTTATCCTCGGACTTTACGCCTTTGCAGATATCGGCATCCACTACGACGGCTGGACTCTTGAAGATACCCTCTCCTTTTTTTCGGGGTATGGAATTAAGGACAAAAACACCGTCACGGACATTTATGAGCTTATTGTTTCGGATCCTGGAAATTATCTGAAATATTACATTGGATATGTAGAAATACTGGAACTGAAAAAACAGGCGGCAAAAAAAGAAGGAAAGCAGTTTTCGCAGGAGGAATTCCACAGAGCAGTTTTGGATGTGGGACCGGCGCCCTTTGATATTGTTAGAAAATATGTGCTGAAAGAATAGAGGATATCGCTTAACTGCGATATCCTCTATTTCAAATTATGAATAGTCGTCTATACACATCGGACCTGCAATCTCTTCTCTTTCTACATAGAGTATACGGTTCTTCCGTGTCCTGACCGTCCATTTCACCAGTTTCATGCATCTGTTTTCTATCTCTATGGCCGTCATACACCGAGGATGGATACAGCTTCCCGTATTAAAATACGGCGATTCCTTGGTTCCCAGCATAGGACGGTGGGTATGACCGGTAATCAGAATATGATTCTCATTTTTCGCCCAGTCTGTCAGAATTCTTTCCACCCTCTTCTTCTTTGAATTATTCTTTGCCGCGCTGGTTGGGTCAGAAACACCCGCATTCTCCAACGGTTTCCAAAAATACCTCACCAAAAACCTTGCCAGCCTCCATAAACAGGAATTTAGAAAATCCGCCTGATGACCGTGAGTAAGGTATATGTCCTTCTTTCCCTCACAATCCTTCAATATCAGTCCCTCTCTGAATAAAATATTGGGGAAAAGTTCCGCCGTCTCCCCATCAGAGGTCATATGACAGGCACATGTTTTAGCCGCATAGTTTTGTTTGCGCTTTACCATATCATGATTTCCATAAAGCATATACAGTCTTTTTCTATTATAGTACTTTAAAAGCATGTTGAAGACATCGCCATGAATCTCCGTTATCTGCGCCATGTTTCTGTTTTCCCACAATTCATCTCCATCGCCGAGTTCGATATAGGTGAATCCATTTTCCAAATAGTATTCCATTGCCGCATAATATAGATTTTGGTTTTTCAAAAAGTTGTCACCCGTCGCGCCGTTTCCCCGGTGGCAGTCACTTATTAGAATATACTTTGAATGTGAACAAAGCGGAAGAACGTCCGCTGCTTTAAATGCTTTCGATATCCTGCTGTACGCGCTCATCTATCCGTGCCTTTTCCATTTTCTTTCCTTTTTACAGCACAGTAAACGGCGGAATACAAACGGCAGATAATAATACATATACAGTACTTTGTCACCTTGGCTGCAGAACGGTTTTGTCACCCACTGAAACAGTCTGCATAATGTGCGGTTCATCCACTGGGCATAGGCTGCCCTAATAGGCATCAAGAAGCGCGGCTGCAGGCGATGCGGCCTGTCAAAAATAAATGACACTGTATGACCGCAGATACAAAAATCATCGCTTCCATATCCCATGTCATACATAGCATTTAGAAACGCATGAAGCATTATATAGTCGGGAAACAGGATACTGATGTCCAACTGAAGACTCTCCGGGCATGTAAACATTCCGAGAGAAAAACCGGCAAGCCACCAATGCCATTTTTCAAGATTAAAAACTGTCTTTTGTCCACATTTCAGTTTTATAGTAAACTTTAACATTTCGTCATTATCTACACTGTGAAAAAGTATATGGCTCCTTCCACCAGGCGAAACAAGCATATTCGCTTTGTATACACCTATCTCCCCGCCTGTATTAATTCCGTATTGGCCTTTCCAAAATTCAATGAGCCACGTCTTCCCCATATAGTCAAAGTATACCGGTTCACAGTCATAGATCATATGAAAGGCAGGAGCAGTTCTGTCATACAGTGTCCGAAATCCGAAATCTCTCTGCCACGCGTCGATTCGTGTACTGAATACTCCCTCACAGCAGTCATAACAGTAGCCAAAGGAACTGATAATTTCATTCACCTTACAACACCGTTCCTCGCAGCTCATGCAGCAGATTTTTCTGATAATATGCCGTTTCCGAATAATCCCTGCTAGTAACAGACAGCATATAAAAACAAAAAACAGCACGCCAAAAAATAAATACATAATTTGTCCTTTTCTTCTATTCTTAGTTTATTATATGCAATTTACGATACATGGCGACTAGATTACCATTTTCGCCGCCAAAACTACGCTTACGACAATTCCAGCCAAAGTGGCTGCAAGCGCCCCTGTCAGAGTATATCGAGTCTTCTTTACTTTTGCCGCCATAAAATACACGCTCATAGTATAGAAAATAGTTTCCGTACAACTCATCATAATAGAAGCTATGAGACCTATCTGCGAATCTGTTCCATGCTGCTTGAAAATATCCAGCACAAGTCCGGTTGCTGCCGAGGACGAAAACATTCTTACAATCGCGAGAGGAACGAGCTCCCCCGGAAAGCCTATGTACGCAGTAAACCTGCCAATGCAGGCTCCTATAAATTCCAAAAATCCTGACGCCCTCAAGACTCCTACTGCTACCATAAGCCCTATAAGAGTCGGCATAATTTTAATCACGGTAAGAAAACCGTTTCGCGCTCCTTTAACAAATTCATCGTAAACATTTACGTTTCGGGAAAGGCCGTGCATAACAATTCCTAAAATCACAATCGGTACAATAAAATCCGATACATATAATAATATCTGCATATTCCGCTCCGTTTTATTTCTATTATTATATTTTATGATTTCTGAAAAGTAATATGAAAATAGATTGCGCATAGGCGCAATCTAGAGTTTGATTAAATCATTATATAAATTTTCAAAATTACACAAAATACAATCATGATGTACCAGCATTCCATTCAGCTATAGAAAGAACATCTACCCGGTCTATTAATTTTTTCCCATTTCCTATATTATCTTGAAGAACAAAGGGTAGCTCCAGTTTCAATCTGTTTCGCAACCTTTTTCTTGTAGTTACATCTCCATTTGGATATTCAAGAATATATATGTATTGGACCAGTTTATTTTTATCCAGCAGTCTCAGATAGTGCAGGGAGTCATAAAATTTTCGTGCTGCAATTAATATTTTTTTGTCTGCCATCGGCTGAAATGCTTCAGGTTTTTCTGCATTAACAAGACATGCATTCTTGTATTCTACCATGAGGATATGTGTGGAGTTCTCAATCAAAAAATCAACATCGTTAATATGCATTCCCGCGTTATGATAATCTTCGTGTATCTCATCTGTTGCCCATACAGCATTTGAACAATCAATGCTATAGGCACCATTCTCTTCTATAAATATATTCTTCATAGCCACTTCCTCACAGCTCATATACTTCATCAAGCAGATCATTATCCGCAATCATTATATGATTGTACTTAATCTCATCCATTCTAAATGCCGACTGGCTGTATATTGCTTCGCCGCCGTCATTTATTTCAGGAAATACCTTTTCCATTTCATCCGAAAGAAAATTTTGACTTTTATATAGGTTATGAAACATCACCTGTTCCATACTTGTACGTCAGATTTCTAAATATTTAGCAAAATTATAACTATGTGTTGCTGCAAAAACTTGAACTCCATTTTTTGCAATTCCAACAAAATTTCTGCAACAAGTGGATACAATTCAGGATTTAAATTTGCTTCCGGTTCATCCCATAAAAGGATCGCTCCCTTTTCTAAAAGACCGTTCCGTATCAATTTCCAAAGTAAGCCTAATTTTCGCAACCCTTCTGCCTCTAAAGAAAAATCCACTCATAACAGAGGGAATCTCCCTTGTCTCTAGCAGTGACGCATTTACAATAATATCTACCTGCGTTCCATCAAAAGGCATATTATACTTTTGGTTCATCGCCAAAAAACCTTTTGCGTGAGATAACATTTCTGTTGTAGGGATAAATACAGACTGTATATTCAATCCGACCCACTTATCGTAATCAAATAAACCTTTATGGGAAAGGCTGTGCTCAAAGATATGCGTACCGTCTGATACCTTATAATAACAATAGTCATCTTTATTTCCTGCATTTTTTAAAGCATCTCCGTCTTTTAGGCTATTAGAAAAAAACTGCATCAGTCTTTTGGTTTTCCCCTGATCCGTTTGCTTGATCGACCACTGCGCCGCCGCATAGAGCATTTTCAATATTGTGGTCTTCCCAACTCCATTTTCACCTATCAGAACATTTATCCCATCACAAAATTCCAGCTTGAATCCATCATGATATGGGTCGCCTTCTTTTACTGCATTAAAATCTGCATTGTTTATTCTCCAATGGCGCTGAAATACCATTACATTTAAAATTTCAATTGTTCTTATTGCCATATCCGCTCATCCTCCGTTCAGATTTTGTCCTGATATTATTTATATTATACTCTGTTCATATATTTTTGTACACAGCGAAAAGCACCGTAGGTGTGGTTTTGCGATTGGCGCGGCTGAACTGTTACTACTCTACTCATACAAAAGCGGAGAGTCTACACTCCCCGCTTTCCGTCCATTATTTTGCAAAAGATAATCGCCACCACCGTACTCACCGCCGTCGCCGCAATTCCCGGCCCTACAATCGCCGCCGGATTCACGCTTCCATACTGACTGCGATATGCAATCACATTAACCGGAATCAACTGCAACGATGAGATGTTCAATATCAAAAACGTACACATCTCATTGCTTGCAATCCCCCGCTTCCTCACCGGCCCCGGCAGCGCTCCTCTCCTTCTGTCCTCTTCCAATTTTCCAAGTTCATCCATCGCGCGCAGTCCCGCCGGGGTCGCAGCCCAGCCGAGTCCCAGCACGTTGGCTATCATATTGGTTGTAATATGCTTCTCTGCCGGATGCCCTTTAGGCATATCAGGGAACAGCATACGCATCAACGGCTCAATCCGTCTTGATACAGCGCTGATAATTCCTGCTTTTGTTGCAATTTCCATCAGCCCCGCCCACATTGACATAATACCGATCATCACAATACACAAGTCCACTGCTTCCTTGGCAGAATCCAGTGCTCCATTCGTAACCTCCGGCATCTTTCCGCTGAACGCACCAAATATAATACCGGCGATCAGCATTCCTCCCCAAAGATAATTTAACATTTATTTTCCTCACATATGCTTCTTAATTAAAGCATATGCGCTATTATTCTACTTTTATGTTTCTTCTCTCTAAGCGGTTATGAACAATTCCTTTAAACAATGTATAAACAACGGAGCTTATAGGAATAAAAAGCAGCATTCCCACAATTCCGAATAAACTTCCGCCAATACTCACAGCCACAAGCACCCATATAGACGGCAGTCCCACTGAACTTCCAACAACATGAGGATAAATCAGATTGCCCTCAATCTGCTGCAGTACTAAAAACAATACAATAAATCCCAACGCCCGCACCGGGTCCACCATAAAAATAAGAATCGTTCCGATGGCACATCCGATAAACGCCCCGAATATCGGAATCAGCGCCGTAAATGCAATCAGCACGCCTACCAACAGCGCATATGGCATTCTGAATATAATCATAGTAATAAAAAACATCGTTCCGAGGATAATTGCCTCCACGCACTGCCCGGTTAGGAAACTCGAAAATGTCTTATACGTGATAGATGAAATCGCAATAATAATTTCGGTCCAGTCCTTCGGCAGAAATGCATAACCGACTTTCTTTGCCTGAACATGAAATCGCTCCTTTTGAAGCAGAATGTAGCATGCGAAAATAAATCCAATTACAAATGTTGTGACTCCGCTTACTATGGACTTGGCAACAGCAAATGTAGAATCTACCACATTTCCCGCACCGCTTGTAAAAAATCCAACCATTCCCTCAAACATTTTATCCCAGTTCAGCTCAATGCTTTGAATCCACTCCACAATCTCCTGATTGTTTTTAAAGATCTGCTCCGCCCATACCTGCAGTTTCGGCAACTCCTGCTGGATCGTCGTCCCGACCCTCGTCACTGTACTGGTAAGCTCAGGTATAACAATAAACATCACAAGAAAGATAATGCCGAACACAAATAAAAGAGTCATAAGAAAACTTAACGGTCTAGCCAACTTCTTTGCAATTTTATTATTCTTCAGTCTAACCTGTCCAAATATTTTTTCTTCTATAAAATGCATTGGCACATTTAATACAAAGGCAATCCCACCTCCGATTAGAAACGGCAATATAATATTTAACGTATACCTCAGCAAACTGAAAAATACTTTATAGTTCCACACAATCATAACTACAATAACGGCATATATTATAAGCCCCCTTATCTTTCTGATTGTTTCTTTATCTAAATTCATTTACTCACCTTATCTTTTTCTAGTTTCTTTTCTTGTTATTTTGGCCAAATGTCTCTGCTCTTATAGCTGGATTTCAATTTTTCTTCCGCTTCTATGGTACTGGTGATACCTGACTCCCGCCGCGTCAAACATTCTCTTCGATGCCATTACGGATGTAGTATCCGCATACTTGTCCTCATCATACACCACTTCTTTAATCCCCGCCTGAATAATGGCCTTTGCACACTCATTACACGGAAATAAGGATACATACAGTTTAGCCCCTGCAAGACTGCCTCCACTATAATTTAAAATTGCATTCAGCTCACTATGTACGGTATATACATACTTTGTCTGTAACGGATCGCTGCCCTCCCTCTCCCACGGGAACTCGTCATCTGAGCAGCCTTTCGGCAGCCCATTATATCCCATTGAAAGAATCTTGTTATCCTGACTTACAATACAGCAGCCAACTTGTGTATTCGGATCCTTTGACCGTCTGCCCGACAGCATTGCCACTCCCATAAAATATTCATCCCAAGAAATATAATCATTTTTTTTACAACTCATTTTAATCTCCTAAACTTTATTTTGTACCGAAAACACGGTCTCCCGCATCGCCAAGCCCCGGAACAATATAACCGTGGTCATTCAGTTTCTCATCCAACGCGCCTATATAAATATCCACATCAGGATGTGCTTCCTGCATACGTTTTACGCCTTCCGGAGCCGCAATGATACACAAGAATCTGATGTTTTTCACTCCCTTATCCTTCAGCATCCGCACTGCCTCCACACTGGAAGCCCCCGTCGCCAGCATCGGATCTACCAAAAACACGTCTCTTTCTTCACAGTCCGCCGGCAGTTTACAAAAATATTCCACCGCCTTTAAAGTCTCAGGGTCACGGTACAAACCAATATGCCCCACCTTTGCCGCCGGAATCATTGCAAGCATTCCCTCTACCATGCCAAGACCGGCACGCAGAATCGGTATCACCGCAAGTTTCTTTCCCGCAAGTTCTTTTCCGATCATTTCACAAATAGGCGTCTTAATCCTTACATCCTGAAGCTTCAAATCCCTGGTTGCCTCATAACAAATCAGCATGGCAATCTCACTGATCATTTCACGAAAATCTTTAGAACCAAGATCTTCTCTTCTGATATAGCTGATTTTATGCTTAATTAACGGGTGATCCATCACATGTACTTTTGACATAGTTTTCCTCCTAATTATTTCTCTCCAGCCGCTCCGTTCAGCTTGTCGGCAAGTTTTATTATCATCCCTTTTAAAAGCTCAAAAGTCTTTCCATACTCTGCCAAGGGCTGTCCATGCGCTGACGGTACCTCTTCCCCGCTTTCTATAAACTCTCCCAGCGTATAAACATGCCTGACATACTCATAGTCCGTAATAATCTTCCACTTCTGCGGCTCTTCCATTGTAAGCACCAACGTATCTTCATCAAGATCCTCTGCGCTAAAAGCCTTCGCCTCCTGTCCTTCAAGTGTCATCCGACGGCTTTTCATAATCGCCTCCGCCTTTGGATTCGGCGGTTCCGGAAACAGCACAATCATACCTCTTGACTCAATTACATATTCCTGCAGAAGCTCCTGATTCCTTAACAGCTCCGCTGCCACAGGTCCTCTGCAGTTATCGCTTGTACTAACAAAAACTACTCTTCTATATTCTTGATGCTTTACAACCTCCGCCGCATCAATTATCTGGTGGGCAGCCGCCTTCTCAAGACGGTTCATCACCGCCCTGCCGATTCCATCTGCTGCAAAAGATTCACTGTAAATACAGTCCACACTCTCCTCGTCAAACTCACGGAGAACCTTATACAGATTCTTCGCAATGGAACTTTGGCTGGCCCTTGTCCCAATATTTTTCACAATTCCTGACGTATAGAGAGAAACCGTTTCGGAGCTTGCAATAATTCCGGCTGTTTTCCCCTGGCGGTGCATTGCAAATGCAAGCTGCTTAATTGCCCGGACCACATCCTTTATATCGCCCTCTACTATTGTAAGCGGCGCCTTCGGGGCATAATGGCGGTACTTCATCCCCGGCGCTTTGGGCGCTTCTATGCTGCACTCGCTCAAAAGCGTCTTATCCACCTGTACCTCTCCGATAACTGCTTCCAGCATTCCTTTTGTCACCGCACCCGGTCTTAAAATCATAGGCGGAGTCACAGTCATATCCACAATGGTAGACTCTACGCCGATGTCCACGCTGCCTCCGTCCAAAATCATATCAACCCTGCCATCCATGTCCTCTTCCACATGTCTAGAAGAAGTAGGACTCGGCCGTCCTGATGTATTAGCGCTGGGTGCGGAAACATATCCGCCCCCGGCAAGAATCAGCGCTCTCGCTATCTCATCGTCCGGCAGACGCACTGCAACCGTATCAAGTCCTCCTGTTGTTCCATACGGCACGGCAGACGATTTCTCAAAAATCATTGTAAGAGGCCCCGGCCAAAATGCCGCCGCAAGCTCAATTGCCTTCTTCGGAATATCCGCAACAATTTTATCCAAATAAGAAAGCTCTGCAATATGCACAATCAACGGATTATCCGCCGGTCTTCCTTTCGCCTCATAGGTTTTCTTCGCGGCCTCCTCATCCAGCGCATTTGCTCCCAACCCATAGACCGTCTCCGTCGGAAATGCTACAAGACCGCCTCTCTGCAAAATTGCACCCGCCTGCAAAATTATATCATCATCTATTTTATTTCTGTCGATTCTTTTCACTAATGTTTTCATAAATTTTATTATAACATTGTTCATTGGAAAATAAAACCTACATATAATTACAGATGATTACATTTCCTGTTGCAGAATATTCATAATTCCGTCACAAATTATCTCCGCCATTTCTTGCTGATATTCCTCTGTCACAAGCTTTTCAGCCTCTTCCCAGTTACTAAGAAAACCACACTCTATAATAATTGTGGGAATCTCTGTTTTTTTGAGCATATAGTATGTATTATTTCCTTTTGCCATTCTCTTATTACTTGGATTTGAAAGCCTGAAATTCTCCTGCATGATCTCCGCCATCTTTTTGCCCTCCGCAGAATGCGTAAAATAAAATACCTGCGCCCCCTTTACACTTTCACTGCTGTAGCTGTTTTGATGAATGCTTACTGTTAATACCGCACCCGATTTATTGATAATCTCTACTCTTTTTTTCATATCTTCTGCTTTGCGGTTTGCCGCGCCTTCTGAATAAAGCCCATTATCATCCGTACGCGTCATAATTACTTTTATATTTTTCTTTTCCAGTTCTTTTTTCACCTTGTCAGCAATCTGTAAATTAATATCTTTTTCCTCGCACTTATTTATACCTACCTTACCGGGATCGCATCCTCCATGCCCGGCGTCAATTACAATCGTCTTTTCATCTGTGCTTTTATTTTTTACTTGATTGCCGGACACATACCTGCTAACGGTTTTTCCCAGCAGCAAAGCGGAAATCATAAGGACAATCACCATGACCAGCCTCACCTTTTTATACATAAAAAATTCCCCCTGCAGCATTTTTATTAATATATGCCGCAAGGGGAATGTCTTATTTAATTTTAATTTACATACTTAAGAATCAATTCCCATAAATCCTGACTCTCAAATCCAAGTTTCCATACCGCGGTACCCGCCAAATTATTTTCTTTCATAACTTTCAGCTTCTCTTCCAAAGACTGAAGATCTTCAAGCCACATCTTGTAGGTCGCTCCGTCAGACTCCCACTGTGCATAATTCTGCGCAGTTTCCTCATCCCATGTAAACTCAGCGCCTGCATCTTCTGCCGCTTTTCGTGCTTTTTTCATGGCGTAAGCCTCGCTCGTTACTTTTACGGAATAATTAGCCGCCTCTGTTCCCTCCTGCTCGGCAAGTTCCCCTTCTGTCTTCGGAACTTCCTTCCAAAGTCTCGTATAAAGCGGCATTGCATTAATAACCTTCTCCGCCGGCACCTCTTTAAGCGTTTCCTCAATACCATCTCTTACATATCCGATTGATGCTACCGAACCGCTCTCATAAGAACCGCCATAATGCTCATCATATCCCATGATAATTACATAGTCTGCCACAATGCCTTGTTCTTTTCTATGGTAATGTGCATTATATCCTTTTGGCACATAATTATCCACCGATAACACAATGCCATTCTTTCTGCATTTTACAGACAGCTCCCTGATAAACTGAATATAATGTTCTCCAGTCTCCTCTGCAATCGTCTCAAAGTCTACATTAATTCCATCCAAACCTGCCTGAAGCGCTTCTGAAATCAGTTGATTCGTCAGATTCTCCCTGCTGGACGTCCTGCTCAACAGCTCATGTGTCTCTGCAGATGTAGTAATACCTTGTCCGCCCAGCGGATCAAAGTTTCTGATAAGCCCCCATACTTCCAAATTCGACTGATGTGCATAATTTACATACTCCGAACTGGCAATAGAGGTCAAATTTCCGCTTGTATCTTTCACGCTGAACCATGTTGGTGAAATTGTTGTAAGTCCTTTCGTATCAGCAATCATACTTAAGACTCCTTCGTTTGCAGATCTTGATGTTACCTGATGCCATGCGAGATTGATAGTGTAGTTTTTCTTAATATTGGTAAATTCCTGGTTTCCAACGACTTCTCTGTCGTATAACTTTACCTCCTCTTTTTTCAAGGCGCTGGCTTTTATATAACCAATAAAGCCGTCCTCTGTGCGGATCTTTTTCCATTTTCCTTCATTCTCAATGACGGTCACTATATCCTTTTTCCTTGCTTCTGTTAAAATCGGGCTTTTCACCCCTGCAAGCCGCCTTACTGCCGAACTGCTTTTTACCGCTGCAACTTTTCGTTCGCCCCAATCGCTTTGAATCATGACGCGATTTACACCATCGCTGTACGTTTCAAACTCAATATCAGTGTACTCCTTCACAAAATCAAGAGCAATATATGCCGTACTTCCCTCAGTCTTCAATATTACATAATCTTTGCTCTGCTTTTCTTTTGAAATAGAGTATTCCTTACTTCCGACGTTTACAGAAATTATATCATTTGGAAGCGTATAAAGTAATAGATTCTCATTAGGATCCCAGTAAAATCTTCCGTTAATATAATCCCTGACAGCAGCGTACTCTAAATACACTTCACCGTCTATAAGTCTTCCCTTGGATTCCGAAATTTCATTATCAATAATAACAGCAAGTTGTTCTTCACTTGTAATTCCATAATATTCTTTCAAATCTGCTTTCACTTTAGATGGACCGTATTTTTTCCATAATAATGCTGCACATAAAATACCAACTGCTAATATAATTAAAATGAAAGTCTTTATGAATAAAGAACGTTGTCTCCTCCTGCGGGAATTCTTTTTCCGACGCCTTCCATTCGGCATATTTCTTCCTGATGCATTTCTCTCCGCTGCACTTCTCCCCGACGTATTCCTGTCAGGTATATTCGGGATTGTTCTTGAACCTGTTGAACCTGACATATTTGGTCTGTTTGGACTGCCTGCTCGCTCTGCATTTCTCCTTGTCTGCACTCTTCTGTCTCTTTCGTCCATGCGCACACCTCCTATCTTATCTTATCCATTATATCAATAATTTCGGCATACGTCATTAACTATTTCGACAATTTTCTTGCAAGACAGTAAAATTTTTTGTCCAATGCGAGGGGTATTGCCATTATTAATTCAAAATTTCTACTTTATCAAAACAAAGCTCCTCGACACGTCCCTCTTCGTCCAAAATATAATCCCTCATATAAGTAACTTTTTCTTTCACCATGTGGGCGGTTGCAATCTGCAGTGGGCTCGCAATCTCTCCGTCCATGCGCATATGAATGCCATACCGCTCGAATTCGGATAATTCTGCGAATAAATCACGATACATTTTTTCATTATGTTGCATAACAAATTCCTTTCTTCGTGTAACTATGGCCCGCCGGATATCTTTTCATAAGGATATAGAATAATTGTGATATACTATTTTAATATAAAAATATCCTTTAGACTGACAAGAAGATAGTTGATTACTAGTTTCTCCATTTTTTCCTTTACTCTTCTCTTTATTATTCTGCGTTTACTTCGTTGATACTTTGTCAGAATTGACTGATGCTATTTTGATTTTGCCTCACAACAAATTACAGATAATTATAGATTTGTTCCATAGATTTTATTTAAGAATGTTCGACTTTCGCTAAAAAAATATATCCCTCCTTCTGCTCTAAAACATAGTTACTTGGAAAGACTATCTTCTTGTACTAGACATTATATATAGTAATAAATCCCATTGCAAGTATTTTTTCAAAATTTCTTTACATATTTTTTGTTTTTGTTTATACTAGTAGATGAGTAACTATTTTTAATTGCAGATAGGAAGTGATTATATGAAGATTGAAAAATTGAATGACAACCAAATACGCTGTACTTTAACACGTGCCGACCTTGCTGACCGTGAATTAAAATTAAGCGAACTGGCTTATGGAACCGAAAAAGCAAAATCACTTTTCCATGATATGATGCAACAGGCAGCCTATGAATTCGGATTTGAAGCAGATGATACTCCTTTGATGATTGAGGCGATACCGGCTTCTGCCGACTCCATTGTACTGATAATTACGAAAGTGGAAGATCCCGAAGAATTGGATACTCGTTTCTCTAAATTTGCACCTTCTCCTTTGGGGAACATGAACAGCCGCATGCAGAATGTACTTGATAAATTAGAAGGAGCTGAAGAGTTCATTGATCTACTTGATAAAATGAAGAAAGCCGTGGCTGAGCATCCCGAAATTGCACAGGATATACCGGAAAACAGTGCGACTCATGAGAAAAAAAATGAAATTCGCTTATTTGCATTCGACACACTGGACAGTGTGATTTATGCAGCCCATTTATTAAATGCAATGTACTGCGGTTCCAATACCTTATATAAAGATCTGAAAGATAATGCTTATATTCTTGTGCTCACACAGTCGGAACATACAGTCAATGATTACAATAAGATTTGTAATATGCTTACTGAATACGCTTCTTTGGAAAAGGCGGACGGCGCCATACTTGCGTATCTCGAAGAACATTGTGAATTAATTATTCCCCGAGAAGCACTACAGCGGCTTGCAACAGTTTAGCATAAAAAAAGAATCTCGCCTGCGAGATTCTTTTTTTATGACTTTATTTAGTTTGCCGCTAAAAATGCATTGATCTTTTCAACCAATAAATCCGCATCTAAACCATGTACCATTGCCGCCTCTGCCAATGTCTCAGCTTGAGCAGATGGACATCCAAGACAATGCATTCCTGCCTGCATAAGAATCGGTGCAACTTCCGGACTGTCTGCCAACATCTTGCCGATTGTAACATCTTTTGAAATCTGTGCTGCCATTACTATGCCTCCTTCGTTCTTTATATTGCCACTATTGACACTAATGGTACTAATTATAATACCTTTTAATATAATTATCAATACTCCCTGTTAATTATTTTCTGTCTATTTGGCTTCTATATTTTGTCAAGCAGATTCCCTTATTTTTTTCATTAAAAACTATTTTTATTATTTTGTTACAAAACACTCGTTCTTTTCAATTTAGGAACTTAATCCACCTTTTCCACCCCTTTTTATGTGGATAATGTGGATAACTTTGTGCAAAAGTCGCTTTTTATTAAATTTAGAGTCTTTTTTAATGTGGATAACTTTATAATAAATAGTTGATATGAAGAGCGTTTATTTTGTCCTTAAATACAAATTTTAACAATTAAAATTATATTTGTGCATTTTGCATATTTGAATATTTGTCAAGAGTTTTTATATTTTAGAATATTTAGACTTTTCACTTTTCTTTCTGTCATAATTAAATTATTGTTTTTCGTGTCCGCGAACGGCTTGAAGTTGTCATTGACAAAATACTCTTTTTTTATTATAGTGTTAATAACTATTACTATTATTAAGTGAAAGGAGCAATTTATGGCAGCGTTAAAATATAGCCGGCAAAGAGAATCCATCAAAGAATATCTTGCAGCAACCTGTGAACACCCGACTGCAGATACTGTATATATGCATGTAAAAAAAGAATTTCCTAATATCAGCCTTGGAACCGTTTACAGGAATTTGAACCTGCTTGCTGAAATCGGAGAAGCCGTAAAAATTACAACTCCCGACGGCGGCGACCGTTTTGACGGCGTTACCGCCCCGCATTATCACTTTTTTTGTAAAGAATGTAATTCCGTCTTAGACTTAGAGATTAAGAATCTCGAATACATTAACGATATTGCCGGAGACGGCTTTGACGGTATAATTGAAAGCCATAACATAACATTTTTTGGCCGATGCAAGAATTGTATAAAAAAATTGTAAACTTTTAAATTTAAGTTGACATTTAAAATCCGCTATGATATTTTAAAATCAGTAATAGTTACTGATTTCAAAAATTAAATTCATTAAATAAGAAAAGGAGATTTTATCATGAAAAAATTTGTATGTAACGTATGCGGTTATGTTCACGAAGGAGAGGCAGCTCCTGCTGAATGTCCAATCTGCCACGCACCTGCTGATAAATTCAGCGAACAGTCCGGAGAAAAAACATGGGCTGCCGAGCATGTTGTCGGCGTTGCTCAGGGTGTCAGCGAAGACATCATCGCTGATTTAAGAGCAAACTTTGAAGGAGAATGTTCAGAAGTTGGTATGTACTTAGCAATGGCAAGAGTAGCTCACAGAGAAGGCTATCCTGAAATCGGATTATATTGGGAAAAAGCTGCTTGGGAAGAAGCTGAGCATGCTGCAAAATTTGCTGAGTTATTAGGCGAAGTTGTAACAGACAGCACAAAGAAAAATCTTGAAATGAGAGTTGATGCTGAAAACGGCGCTACAGCAGGTAAATTTGACCTTGCGAAACGTGCGAAAGCTGCTAACCTTGACGCTATCCACGATACAGTTCACTAGATGTCAAGAG
>CANAZK010000031.1 GCA_947366105.1 uncultured Lachnospiraceae bacterium
GGAATATATTAAAAATATTGGAACCGACTACATTGCCAAGCGCAATATCGCTCTCTCCCTTCTTTGCAGCCACAACCGATGTCACAAGCTCCGGAAGCGACGTCCCGAAAGACACAACGGTAAGACCGATAAACGCTTCGCTAAGTCCGAACGACCTGGCAATTAACTTTGCGCCGTCTACTGCCAGATTGCTTCCGGCAACAATTCCCGCAAGTCCCAATATACATACGATGATGCTTTTCCCCATCGTATATTTTATCTCCGTCTCATCCCCGTTCTCCTTCTGCTCGCTTCTTCCCCGCAGCGCCTCCCGCACTACAAGGCACATGAACACCGCAAAACCGGCAAGAAGAATCATACCGTCCGTTCTTCCAAGCTCCATATTCGATTTGCCGAACAATGTGTCCATTGCCAGTACTCCGAGGAGAACCGCCGCAATTATAGAAAGCGGATAATCTTTCTTAATCATGCTCTTTTGTACATTCAGAGGGGAAATAAATGCACTCAGCCCCACCACTATCAGTAAATTAAAGATATTAGAACCGACCACATTTCCGATAGCAATATCGTTGCTCCCTTTCAAAGCCGCCGAAACACTGACAGCAAGCTCCGGCGCGCTCGTACCAAACGCTACAATTGTAAGCCCTATTATAAGCGCCGGAATGCGAATCTGTTTTGCAATGGACGACGCCCCGTCCACAAAAAAATCCGCTCCTTTAATTAACAAAACAAAACCAATTACTAAAGATACAACCGCAAGCAACATTCTATTACCATTCCTTTCTCAATCCTATTCTATAACTATTTTTTATTTTCAAAATTCATGCTGTAAATAAAAATAGATTGCGCCCATACGCAATCTCCGCGCCGAGCGCAGCCGCTTGCGAAATCCACTGCTTACCCGTCATAAGCATAATACCCCTCCGCTTAACAAACTCCTACAACAATATTAGTTGTTCTAAAGGAGCATGTCAAGATTTTTCGGAAGGGTATCTATCTATTTCACGATTCTGTAATATTCTTTTGTTGTAATTGCAAATACAATACCATAAAATACCGCAAACACCAACACTGTCGCCGCAGTGGAAACAAAAATCAGCGAAACATTGTTCAAATTCAAGGCTGCAAGAAGCTTCGTAATAACCTTAAATGCTACTGCAATATGAATCACCGCCATAACAAGCGGAAGGAAAAATACACTCAGTACTTGGCTTCTGATGGACTGCCTTATCTCACGCTGGCTCATACCGACCTTGCGCATAATTTCAAAACGCTCTTTATCGCTGTAGCCTTCTGAAATCTGTTTATAGTAAATAATTAAAATTGTAGCCATCAAGAAAAGTATTCCGAAAAAGATTCCCAGGAAAAAGAATGCGCCGTAGAGGGAGTAAAAGCTGTCTCTCGAAAGTTCTCTGACCTCCGGCAAAACAAAATCCTCTGTTTTCGACGACATTTCTTCCTGAACTGCTTTAAACGCCTCTGCTTTATCCGCCTTTTTCCCTTTCAGATCCATCGCATGATAGTATTTCGGCGTCACGTATTCGCTTTCTTCTCCAAGAACCTTATCAATCTCATCCTGATCTGCCATGATTACATAGAATTCTGTAAAAACGGAGCTTGTACTTTGGTTGAGTTTATCTAACTCAACATTTTTACTCCGGTAACTACGTCCATTCAGAAGAATTTCATCCTCTTTCAGCTTTTTCTTATCATCCGTTATATAAACAAATACTTCGTCCTTTGCAAGCGTCACATTTTTATTATATACTTTATTATATTCATCTGCCGTGAGAAAATACACTGTACCGACATCAGCTTCCATGGAAACTTCTTCCTGATTAATTGAAATCATATTTCCTTCGCGAACTGCAAATATTTCTGTGTATATATAAGAAACTTCATTTTCGGCGGTCACATTATAGTCTTTCAGAATTCTTTCATAACACTTATCTACAAATTCCACGCTTTCTTCCGTGGCTCCATATGCATGAGCAATACATTCTTTCGGAAATCTTTGTTTCAAAATGTCGTCCATCCCTACATACATTGCAGCAGTAGACGAAATCATCACAAGCACCATCGTACTTAAGATACAGATGTTTGCAAGTCCGGCCGCATTCTGCTTCATGCGGTACATCATGCCCGATACGGAAGTAAAATGCTTCGTCTGATAGTAATACTTCTTGTTTTTACGCATTAATTTTAAGACCGCAATGCTTCCTGCCGTAAATAATGCATAAGTTCCGATAATAACAAGTATAACTGCAATGAAAAACAAGCCCATCACTGCCATAGGCTTTTCCGCAGTGAGTGCAATATAATATCCGCCTCCAATCGTCAAGACTCCGATAGCAGTCAGAATCTTTTTCGTCTTTGGTTCCCGTTCTCCTACATTCCCGCCCCGAAGAAGCTCTATGGGATTGGAAAGCTGTATTTGAAACAGATTATACAGCAGGCAGGCTGCAAATATACATAGGAACAATACAGCCGTGCCCGCCATCGCCTTCGGTTCTATGGCGAATATCATTCCCGTGTCAAAATGCAGAATGCGGAGCAGGATGAGAAATATTAGTTTTCCGAACAGAATGCCGCCTGCAAAGCCTCCTGCAAAACTTATCATAACCGTAATCAGCATTTCAAACGTAAGCATCTTTGCAATGTGTCTCTTGCCAAGACCGAGAACATTGTATATTCCGATTTCCTTCTTCCTCTGCTTAATCAGGAAACTATTCGTATAGAACAAAAAAATCACCGAGAATACCGCCACAACTCCAACGCCGATATTCAGCATTGCTCTGAAAGATGCTTCTCCCGGCACTCCTTTGATTCCTTCGTTCGTTGTAAGCGCACATATAATATAATACATCATAACGGTAATCACGCATGTAAGAAGGTACGGCACATATGTCCTTCTGTTGCTTTTTATGTTGGTCAATGCAAGTTTTCTGTAAATAGAACTATTCACTCCTGTCACCTCCCGTAGCCAATACCGTCAATGTGTCCGAAATTCTCTGATACATTTCTTCATTAGAGAGATTGCCTCTGTAAAGCTGATGGAACACCTCGCCGTCCTTAATGAAAAGAACTCTTCCCGCATGACTGGCGGCCTTAGTACTGTGCGTCACCATCACGATCGTCTGCCCGCACTGATTGATTTCCGAAAACAATCTGAGCAGTTCATCCGTTGCCTTTGAATCCAGCGCTCCCGTCGGTTCATCCGCAAGAATCAGCTGAGGTCTCGTAATAAGCGCTCTCGCAACTGCCGCGCGCTGCTTCTGCCCACCAGATACTTCGTATGGAAATTTGTTCAGAATGTCTGTTATACCAAGCTGCTTCGCAACCGGTTCAAGCCTTTTGTCCATCTCTTCGTATTTCTTTCCCGCAAGCACAAGCGGCAGAAAAATATTATCCTTCAGTGAAAATGTATCAAGAAGATTAAAATCCTGGAATACGAATCCCAAATTCTGCCGCCTGAATGCCGCCATCTCCTTTTCCTTTACACTGGCAAGATCTTTTCCCTTTAAAAGCACCTTACCGCTTGTCGGTTTATCAAGAGCCGCCAAAATATTCAAGAGTGTTGTCTTCCCTGAACCGGACTCTCCCATAATTGCCACATACTCTCTCGGCTCCACTGAAAAGCTCACATCCGCAAGCGCCTGCACCTGATTCCCTCCAAATCTTGTCGTATATATTTTCTTTACGTTCTTAACATCTAAAATTGCCATTTGTTCATCGCTCCTTTCTTAATTCTTCTTAATTATACCCAATAAGGGAAATGCTCTGCCATAGATTCGGCTAACATTTCCCTTACATTTTTGTCACATTACCTGATTCTTTGAACCATGGAATATACAGTTTTATTCACCGGCTGGTTTTTTCATAAATAGCAGAAGAAGCACTTGGCGTACGCTTTTACGTACGTTATAATAAGATAAAATTACTTATACAAAAGAACAATACTAAGAGGAAAACAAGGCGATTTTATTATGTCAACAATTAATATAACGAACAAGTATAACGCAGTTCTTTTATCAGAAAGTGATGGGAATGCAATATCGGAAACATTATATCTTAATTCTATTGAGGGGATGTCCCAATCTATTATTAAAAGCGGAGAAACACCTCTTGACGAATGCATTCCTGAAGATATGGTGGAATGGTAAATGTACAGAGTAGTTTACGAAAAGCAGGCAGTAAAAGATATTAAGAATTTAAAATCTGCGAGGCTTGATAAAAAAGCCAAAGAACTAATAGAGATAATCCGAGTCAATCCATTCCAAACACCACCCACATCTGAGGTACTGGTTGGTAATCTACAAGGATTTTTTCACGGAGGATTAATATTCAGCACAGGCTGGTGTATCAGGTATACAATGAGTCGGTAACAGTTGATGAAATCGAGTATGAGGGAACTATAAAAATCATCCGCATGTGGACACATTATAACGGAATAAAATAACATGCGTACAGCAAGAAAGCACTGGACGGGGATTTAATCTGCCAGTGCTTTTTTCAATTCAAATTCAATAAATCTATAAGTTTTTCTTTTCACGCCCCAAATATATATACACCCTTGTCCCGGCGCCCACTTCCGATTCCAGCTTAATCGTATGCCCAAGCTTTTCAAGTATCTGCTTCGTCAGATAAAGTCCCAGTCCCGTGGACTTCCTGCCGCTTCTTCCATTATATCCGGTAAACCCCTTCTCCACTACCCTCGGCAAATCCTCCGGGCTGATTCCGATACCCGTATCTTCGATAATAAGCGTGTCGGACCTTTCTTTATCCATATAGATTGAAATGCTGCCTTCTTTCGTATATTTGAGAGCATTGGAAAGTATCTGTTCCAGTGCAAACAGAAACCATTTCTCATCAGTAACCACACGGTAGTCCGTCTCTTCTAAGTTAAGTTTAATCTTCTGTAAGATAAAAAGCTTTGAATATTTTCTTACTGCCTGACGGATTACATCCAAAAGTTCATACTCCTTAAGTGTCAGATCCGAAGTCATCTGTTCCGTACGAAGATAACCAAGCACCATTTCCACATACTGTTCAATCTTGAAAAGCTCCGCCGACAACTCTCTTTCATCTGCCTTTCCTGACTGCAGCAGGATATTCATTGCGGCTATCGGCGTTTTAATCTGATGCGCCCAAAGCATATAATATTCTTCCATCTCTTTCCGCTCTATGCGGACCCTTGACTCCAGCCGCTGCCGGTCTTCAAAAAGCTTTATAAGCATCTCTTGGTACATAAGCTCACTTTCACAACTAGGTTCCTGAAGTCCGTCTAAATCATACAAAACTTTTCTTTTCACATACTCCAGTTGTTTCATTCTTCCAATATACCGGCATAAACCAACGGCATCTACAATGATCACCAAAGCCGCGCACAAAATAAATGCATAGATAACCATGTCAAGTCTTGCCGAATATAGAAAAAAGACCGTCAGCATAATTGCGAAAAAGGACAAAAACAACAGCATATTCTTCATACGCTCTTTCACGAAAGTTTTTACTAATCTCATCATTGGATAATATACCCGATTCCTTTCTTGGTTACAATAAAATCCTTAAGCCCGATATCCTCAAGCTTCTTCCGGAGCCGCCCTACGTTGACGGTCAGTGTATTGTCATCAATAAACTCATTACTTTCCCAAAGCTTCGTCATAATCTCGTCTCTTGAAACAATATTTCCTGCATTTTCCATAAGAAGCTTTAGAATCCTGTAATCATTCTTTGTAAGTGCAAGCCGGTTTTCCTTATATACAACCGTAGCGTCATTCAGGTACAGTACAACGCCCTTATGCTCAATCGTATTCGAAACCTCTTGAAATGTATATGTCCTTCTTAGAAGCGCCTGTATCTTCGCCGTAATTACATTCAAGTCAAACGGCTTTTCCACAAATTCATCTCCACCCATATTAATCGCCATAACAATATTCATATTATCAGACATAGACGAGATAAATATAATCGGTACCTTAGACGTTTTACGAATCTCCGTACACCAGTGATAGCCATTGAAAAACGGCAGCGCAATATCCATAAGTACAAGATGCGGGGCAAATTCTGCAAACTCTCTATATACATTTTTAAAATCCGTCACATAACGGACGTCATAATCCCATCTGCCAAGATGCCCGGCAAGCGTCTTTGCAATTGTAACATCATCCTCTACTATCAATATCCTGTACATGTCTTTCCCATTCTCCTCTGATCCTTAATCATACAAAAACAGTATACGTTGAAATATTTATTTGTGCAATTTATTTTTAAACATGTAAAATGGCTGCTAATTATCTTTTTATAATTAACAGCCATCTTACTTAGATGATTCGATCATTTTCTTTTTTACCTTCCTTTTCTTATAAAATTCTTTCTCTTGCATTTTCCTTATATTCTACTTTTTCATAAAATACTTACTTCTGCAACTTAAGAATTTTATTTACTTGGTAATTTTTTTGTTTTAGTTTAACGTCTTGGTGGTCCTTACCTTCCTTTCTTAAACTATTGTTTCTAATACAGCTTTTTCCGTGAGCTATATTTCAACTGATAAATAAATGAAATGTTAGATAAATTTTGTTTTACTTCTTATTTGTTTTATCTGCTATTTGATTTATTTATTTTGTTTATACTGTTATTATAGCATTATATTTTTATTTGTCAATACTTTTTTCAAAAAATATTATATTTTCTGTCTATAAGAGGGCAGAAAACATTATCTACCCTCCATTTCCTCTGACAATCCCTCAAGCCTTTATTCTTAAAACTTTGGAAATATCATACAATTTGTAAATATCCGTTCATAGTTCTCTGTCTCTGCAAGCTCCATATATTCCATGCGGGCAGCAAGAGCTTCCATCTCACTTCTTGCCTTCTTTGACATAAGCGCCATATACGCCCCTGTTTTCGATGAGTTGCCTACATATACAAGCTTATCCTTCACTTCATCCGGAAGGATTCCTGTTCCTGCCATCGACTCTGCCGGAAGGTGGGCGCCAAATTGTCCGGCAATCATTACCTCGTCTAAATCCTCCATCTGAATTCCCGCCTTATTAAGAAGCGCAGTAAAACCTGATAAAATAGCTCCCTTTGCAAGCTGTACTTGGCGAACGTCCCCCTGTGTTACCAAAAGCCTCGGCTCTTCGCATAATATAAACGCACGTTTTCCTTCCCCGTCTACTTGTATCATGGGATAACGAAAGTCCCCCTCTTTTAACTGTTCTTTCTTTACAAATGCACCTGTTTTCTTCACAATACCGGTACGCAAAAGCTCCTTTACCGCTGCAAGAATTCCGCTTCCGCAGATTCCCGCCGGTTCTTCCCCGCCGATTGTAATAAGCTTTACACCGTCTTCCGTAATCTTAACATCCTCAACGGCTCCCTCCGCCGCACGCATACCCGAACTGATATTCATTCCCTCAAGAGCGGGACCTGCCGCACAGGAACAGCAGAGAATCCTTCCGTCTGCCGCAAGGACGATTTCACCATTGGTGCCAATATCTATAAACAGTACATTGCCTCTCTTTTTCTGCAGTTCACAGACATAAGCTCCTGCCACAATGTCAGCCCCAATATAAGCAGATACCGACGGCAGACAATAAAGCAGCGCTTCCGGCGCTTTTCGGATTCCGATTTCTTTTGCCGTTACTGTTCTGGCGTCCGTAAATTCCGGCTTGTAGGGCGCCCTGCCGAGGGCTCTTGCATCGACTCCGAGAAGCATATGAAGCATCGTACAGTTGGCAGCCACAACTATTTCCCGGACTTCCCCCGAATCTTTCCCTGCTTCTGCACAAACCTCTTCTATCATTCCGTCAATGGATTTCACAATCGCCTCCTGAAGCTCCTTTACTCCGGTTTCAGGATGCTCATACTCATAAGTAATTCTTGTAAGCACGTCCAGCCCGAAATGCTTCTGCGCATTAATCATGGAAGCATTGGCAAGTTCCCTGCCGTTTTCCCTGTCAATCAGCGAGGTAACGACAGTGGTCGTGCCGATATCAATGGCAATACCCAATCCCGACAGCCCTTCATCCGCATCAAACTCAGGCACATATCCTTTCGTCAGTACTTTGTGCTTTCTCTCTTTCTGAAGCAGTTCTACACTTACTTCACCCCTCACTTCAGTCAGACAGGAAAGACGGATTCCCTCCTCTACTTCACTTTCCGTAAGAAATTTCTTCTCCGCCTCCGTTATCTCCGAGACATCGCCTGATATAATCCTCACCTTGCATTTTCCGCACAGTCCTTTGCCATTGCAGGGATTGTCCACATATGCCCCGCTTTCCAAAAGCAGCGCAAGGAGATTTCCATCATCTGTATTTTTCATTGTTACAACCGCCATGCTACGCTTCCTCTTTCAAACATTCTAATATCGCTTTTACATTTGCGAGAGGTGACTTCATTCCCAATCCACATGCAGGCGAAATAATATCGGAGCCGTTTTTTATACAGCCCTTTGTCAGTTTATGCACTTTCTCAGGGGTCCCAAATTCCAAGGCATATGTGCTTACGTTTCCCATAAGCACTCTGTCCTTTAAATTCTCTCTCGCTTCTTTCATAGAAACAACCGAGTCAAAACTCAGCACATCACTGCGCACTTTATCGATTTCCTTATAAACCGAGTTCATCTGCCCGCAGATGTGAACAATCGTACCCATTTTCTCCTTCTGAAGTCCGTCAAGAAGCTTATTCAGATAAGTCACTGCAAACTCATCAAAAAATCTCGGTCCAAGAATCTCGCCGGTACCGCTGGGATCGGAAATAGCGATAACATCCGCTCCCGCATCAATCTGCGCTCTTCCGAAAGCAATAAGCTGCGCTGTTACAAACTCCATATATTTATGGGCTTCCTTGTTCTTCTTACGAAGCTCTTTGTAAAATACCACCGGCTCCATCACAGAGCTTGCCGTACTCACAGGTCCCGTAAGGTTCCCCACAATCGGCGCCCCCTTTGTCTCCTGTTTCAGCAGGCGGATAGCATCCAATACTACCTTCGCTCTCCCGCTTTCTAAATCCACCGGAACCAGCTTATCAAGTTCCGATACGGAATTAATGGCATATTCAATAACATGAGGCTCATATATCATGGAGCCCATATCTACCTTCGCCCCCATCTCCTCCGCTTCCACAGTCATGCAAAACGGAACTCCATAATTCTCAAAACACCCTTTTTCATAAACTGCTTTCGCAAGATCCGCCATCTTTCTTGCGTTTGTGTGAGCCTCCGGCATAAACACTTGAACCGTCTCCATCAACTCTTGGGTTACCATGTTCATCATGCCTCCCGGACAAATACACGGCGGACGGTCGACAACCCTTCCCTCCATTACATTTTTCAATCTTTCTTTTGGTGTAAGCATACATTCTCTCCTAAGTCATATTTAACAAATATTCAATAAATTCTTTGCAAGCCGCACGGCTTCCACCGCATTCTGTGAATAACCGTCCGCCCCTATTTTCTCCGCATATTTCTGAGAAATCGGTCCGCCTCCAATCATAACTTTCACCTTATCTCGGATGCCGGCTTCCTTTAATAATTCAACCACGGTTTCCATGCCGCCCATTGTAGTTGTCATAAGCGTTGACAAACAGATTAATTCCGCTCCCGTTTCCTTAGCAGTATCTACGAATTTCTGAAGAGGAACGTCTCTTCCCAAGTCAATCATCTCAAAACCCGCCGTCTCCATCATAATTTTCACGAGATTCTTTCCGATATCATGCGTATCACCCTCTACCACGCCAATAACAGCCTTTTTCCTCTCTTCTGCATTTTCTTCTTCTAAATGCGGTTTCAAGACTTCAAGTCCGGCATACATTGCATCTGAACAGAGCAGTACGTCTGTCACAAAATATTCCTCCGCATCGAAAAGCTCGCTTGCCTGGTTCATTCCTTCCACAAGCCCATGCATGATTCCGTCAAATGCAGGATACCCGCTTTCCAAATATTCCCGGGCTGTGTCCGCCGCCTCCTCTTCTTCCATCTCTACAACGCACTCTGCCAGCTTTGCCAGCAATTCTTCCTTTGTTCCTGCCATTTTTCTCTTCTCCCTTTCACTCACTATAATAATTTTACTTCCTTGATCATTCCCGTCTCCAGCATATAGTGGATATTGTTGATGCATGTCTGCCCTGCAAATTTTATCTTTCCAACAGATTGAACACACGCCTCCCCGTACTCCATCGGACATGGGAGCGCTGTATCCACAAGTTCTGCTTTCCCTGTTCCAAGCAGGGCAAATGTGGTCTTAGGGCACAATAAGACAAGCATCTCACCGTCTGCAATCCGCTCCGCCTTTTTCAGAAAATCATACGTAAAAAGCTCTACAATCTGTGCAGCCATCTTCGGTCCCAAAATATTAACGCCGGCCGATGCATCGGCATAGCTGATTAACTGCACTCCATATTTCTTTGCCTCCTCCATAAATCTTAGTATCTCCACCCCAAGCTTGTCAAATACTTGTTTTGCACATTTCGGATCCCTGCGTATTGTCTTGAACACAAATCTTGCATCAAGAAGTACATTTAAAATAGTAAACGGGCCTGAAACCTTAAGAACCACCTGTTCTCCCTGCTCTCTGAGTTTCCTGCAGGCAAGCAGTACCTGATGAATACGTCCTTTTGTGAATTCAATATCAGGAAGCTCCAGCACCTGTTCCATAGAAGTACAGATATATGCGCCCGCCCTCGGTCCCGTCCTCTCGTTTCCATAATGAATGACGCCTCCCATCGCCTCCGCTTCCACAGTATGGCAAAACGGCAGTTCACAAAATACCGCATTGTCATGGGCTTTTAATGCTTTGGAAAGCGCCGCCATTTTGTCGCATTGGAGATAGACATCCGGAAATGCAAGTCCGGTCTCCTTCATTACAGCTTCCATAATTCCGGCAGAATTGTCATAAGTACAATGAAAATCCTTGATATCTCCCATGAAAAATACTCCTTTCGCATCTTTTTAATTTTAACGACAGATATAGTTTTAATTTTACATTTGCAATATGATACCACAAATTTCACCTTTATCATAATTCAAATTATCTATATACAAATACATCTATAGTATTTTTCTATCATTAGCTTAAATTATAAATAGTTATAATTATTTATTTTATTTTTTTTCGCAATATAAATTGTACAAACACACATTTTGTGATAAAAAATATAGGTAGAGTTTTTTACACACAGAAATTTAATCCACATTAACAGAAAGGGTGCTTAAAATGAAAAAGATTTATGAAGGAAAGACAAAAGACGTATACAGCCTTGAGAACGGAAATGTAATGTTGAAATTCAAAGATGACTGTACAGGTAAGGACGGCGTGTTTGATCCAGGCGAAAACGCTGTCGGCTTAACAATCGAAGGGATTGGCAAAGCCAACTTAGAGACGTCTGTTCACTACTTTGAATTGTTAAAGGACGCCGGAATCAAGACTCACTATGTAAGCGCAAATCTTGACGACGCTGCTATGGAAGTTCTTCCTGCAACCGTATTCGGTCATGGTCTTGAAGTTATCTGCCGTCTTGTTGCAACAGGAAGCTTCATCCGCAGATACGGCGAGTACATTGAGGACGGTACTGTCTTAGAAGGCGGATATGTTGAATGTACGTTCAAAAACGACGAAAAAGGTGATCCGCTTGTAACAGGCGAAGGTCTTGCAGCACTCGGCGTTATGACACCGGATATGTTTGAAAGCATGAAAGAGCAGACATTAAAGATTACAAAAATCGTAGCTGATGACTTAAAATCCATTGGGCTTGACCTTTGGGACATCAAATTCGAGTTTGGCTACAACAATAATGAAGTAATCTTAATTGACGAAATTGCATCAGGAAACATGCGTGTTTATAAAGACGGCACAATCGTTGATCCGGTTGAATTAACAAAGTTAATTAATAATAGATAATAAGAAATACGCCCATGCAGACTTAAAACATCCGCATGGGCGTATTCTTTATACCCGCTATTCATACATCCAATATACGGTTATCTTATTCAGATTCTCAGATTCCATATAGTAATAATGCACCTGCGAAAGTCCGTAGCTTCCTGCAAGAAACTGTGCCGCTTCACGCACTGCATTATCTTCGATACCATTCACAGCCTCTTCATATGCCTCCGATGATGCAAATTTGAACACGCTCTTTTCCGCTTTGTTTTGGATATCCTGTTTCATCGCGGCTAAGATTTCTTCATTAATGTAAACCTCATAATACCTGCCGTTCATCTTATAATAATTATATTTGTCAGAAGTACACGGCGGCATCTCAATATCTTCATCCAATGTGTGAGTCCGAAACAGCTCCGCATCATTACAGCACAAATAATCATAGTAAATGTCGGTCATACCGTCAGGCATTTCCCTTTCAGATGAAAATACCGGATCCCCCCATGTCGCATCCACATAATAATATTCTCCGTCACATCGTACCAGATTCCATGCATGGTTCTGCGTTCCTTTGGCGCCGCTTTCCACGGTTCCCGTCATCAGCGTAACATAAATGCCCGCTCTTTCCAGCAGATACTGAGTCGCTCTTGCATACCCGGCGCATACTGACTGGCGGTTTACAAGCACACTGTAAATATTCTGGTTGTCTGAAGCCTCCTCATTATAGTCTGTCGTATGAATGATATACTCATAAATATATTTGATTTTTTCATACTCAGAAAATCCCGCGTCCATTCCCTGCAGGCAGACCGCCGCCGCATTTTCAATCTGCTGCTCTCTTGAAGTTTTCTCATCGCCCGTATACAAATATTCACACTTCAGCACGCAGTAAGAGCCCTTGGCAAAGGTCTCGGCATTGCCGCTGCACCAAAACAATTCCGGGCAGTCATAGAGAACCCTGCCGTATACCCAGTTGACGGTTTCGGGAATATTGGAATGCACATAAATTTCCTCTTTACAGTTCCGTACACCCTGCAGTATTTCCTTATAAATTATCTTCTCATCTTTTGTAAGCCGACTGTAATAATATTTATCCGCAAGTTCCCCCTCTTCTATGGATATTTCTTCAAAAGGAACCGATTCAAACACTTTGAAATCCCTGGGTGTCGTATTTGCCGGTATCATTTCCTTAAAATATCCTTTCGCATATCCGATTCCTATATATGCTGCCGCTAAAATAATGAGCAAAATAAATATATCGACAAAACAGCCGAAACATCCACGCTTTCTTCTTCGTTCTTTTTCTGCCATAGTCTTTGTTCCTTTACATCGTTTCTCTCTATTATACGCTACATTTTCCTTTCATACAATACTGCCCTTTTGCCCCATTCACACGATATTTTTTCACGCATATATATATGGTAACAGATCTTTCCGAGGTTACAATTATGAGATATCTAAAGGCTATGCAGAATGATAATGTTGACAAAGGAACACTGCAGATTAATGTCACTTCAGAGGTTACATCCTTTCCGATTGAAAACGCAACAATAAATGTTTTTTATACCGGTGTTCCGGGAAATCAGCTTGAACAGCTTACCACCGATTCCTCCGGGCAGACGAAAACCATTGAGCTTGCCACCCCGCCTCTTGAGTACAGCCGGAATCCGTCCATTGAATCACAGCCCTACTCCGAATATACCTTTGAGGTCACTGCTCCGGGATATGAGCCGGTCAGTATTGCGGGAGCGGAACTTCTGCCGGATGTAAAAGCGATTCAAAACATCAGTATGCGGCCTTCCGAATCAACCGGGAATCAACCCAACATTTACGTTATCCCGGGACATACGCTCTATGAAGAGTATCCCCCGAAAATAGCAGAGGAGGAAATCAAGCCAACAAATGAGACCGGTGAAATTGTACTTAGCCGTGTCGTTGTGCCGGAATTCATTGTCGTACATGACGGCTCCCCACGGGATACCACCGCCAAAAACTATTATATCCGTTATAAAGACTATATCAAAAATGTCGCTTCCAGCGAAATCTATGCCACCTGGCCTGCGGCTACAATCCGCGCAAATGTGCTTGCCATCATGTCTTTTACCCTAAACCGGGTTTACACAGAATGGTACCGTAACCAAGGATATGATTTTACAATCACATCCTCCACCGCCTTTGACCATAAGTGGATTCCGGAACGAAATATTTACGATACCATATCCGTCATAGTCGACGAACTGTTTGCAAGTTACCTTTCCCGCCCGAATGTCCGCCAGCCTATTCTGACTCAATACTGTGACGGCCGGCAGGTAACCTGCCCAAACTGGATGACCCAATTGCAGAAACCTTCAAATTTGAACGCCTGTCCAATATGATTGTTGCTATGTTGGCGAAAATATATTATAATAAGGCTGTAAAATTATTATGAAAGAGATAGGGTACTATGAAAAAACAAAAAATCTTAATTGTAGACGATTCGGAAATGAATCGGTCTCTTTTGGTAGATATCTTAGAAGATCAATATGATGTCGTAGAAGCAGAGAACGGTTTAGAAGCAATTACAATCCTCTCGCAGCACAGGGCAGACTTTTCACTCCTTTTGTTGGATATTATGATGCCTGAAATGGACGGTTTTGAGGTATTGGCCTACATAAACAAATATCACTGGAACGACGGGTTTGCCGTTATTATGATTTCCGCTGATGATTCCCCTGCCAATATAAAGCGTGCCTACGATTTGGGGGCTTTTGACTATATCAACCGCCCGTTTGATTCAACAATCGTCCACCGCCGTATTTCTAATACGATGGTTTTATATGCCAAACAGCGGCATCTTGAAAAAATTATTGTAGACCAGTTCTATGAACAAGAGAAGAATAACAAACTTATGGTTTCTGTCCTGTCCCATGTCGTAGAGTTCCGTAACGGAGAGAGCGGTCTGCATGTACAGCATGTTAATACCATCACGGAGCTTTTGCTGCGGAAGTTGATTCAGCGGACAGACAAATATCCTTTGTCTATAAATGACATTACTTTAATAAGCACTGCCTCATCACTGCATGATATCGGGAAGATTTCAATTTCAGATGAAATTTTAAATAAGCCCGGGCGCCTGACTTCGGAAGAATTTGAAATAATGAAGACCCATTCGGCAATCGGCGCCAAGATGCTGATGGACTTACCGGTAGAACAAAAAGAAATGCCCCTTGTCAAAGCAGCTTGTGAAATTTGCCGGTGGCATCACGAAAGATATGACGGCAGGGGCTATCCTGACGGATTAATGGGAGACGAAATTCCTATTTCCGCCCAGGCGGTTGCCTTGGCCGATGTATATGACGCTTTAACCAGCGAACGGTGTTATAAAAAAGCATTTACCCACAGCGAAGCATTAAAAATGATTTTAGAAGGACAGTGCGGAAAATTTAACCCTATTCTTTTACAGTGCCTTCAGGAAATTTCGGATACTCTTGTCCGCGAATTACAAACTACCTCGCTTGTCCAAGGCGATAAAAATATTCAGGGCATGAGAAATAAAATAGATTATGACAGGCTGTTCGCCAATGGAACCGATGCCTCCCTGTCTCATGAACAGTGGCGGCGCCAATTAATATATACCGATTCATTAACCGGCGCTTATAACCGCCGCTATTATGACGAACATTTTCAAGATACGGAAGATACCGAAGCCGTCTGTGTAATAGATGCCGATAACTTTAAACGTATTAACGACCAATATGGACACGATGCCGGTGATATCGCGTTACAAAGCATTGCCAAAACTATTTTAGCATGTGTACGAAAGACAGACACCGTAATCCGTTATGGCGGTGATGAATTTGTAATTATATTCAACAGTATACCTCCTAATATATTTAGGGAAAAGCTGGAAGGAATCAGGCGTACCGTTGACTTGCTGAAGGTACATGAATATCCGAAAATGGAAATGTCCGTAAGCATAGGAGGGGTATACGGAAGGGGTAAAACAAGGGAATTGTTTAAAGTTGCAGACAGTATGATGTATCAGTCAAAAATCAACAGAAACAAAGTGACTATACATTTTCTTGATGTAGAAACAGACAAAATTGAAAAAAGTGAGGAAATATAATTATGGATTTAAGAGATTGTTATGTGAATTTCGGCGGCGATTATGACGAGGTGCTAGGCAGATTACAGCGTGAACAGCTGGTTCAAAAATTTGTTTATAAATTCTTGGATGATAAGAACTTCAACCTGTTGAAAGAGTCTATGGATAATGGAAATTATGGCGAGGCGCTCCGCGCCGTTCATACAATCAAAGGAATATGCCAAAATCTTTCTTTTACCAAATTATACGAAAGCAGCAACGCGATGACAAACGCGTTAAAGGAAGATGATTACAAGAAAGCGGCTGATATGCTGCCCCAATTATCAAACGACTATCACCAAATAATCAGTAATGTCAAAGAATACGAAAGCTCCAAGGAGGAATAACACTAATGGACCGCAGTCAAAAAAAGAATTCTACAAGCCGTTTTCTGACAGTCAGTTTCATTGGGCTTCTTCTCTTTAGTATCGTTGTTTTCAGCATGCTGGGAATTTTTATGAACCGAAAGAGTATGCAATCCTTCTACGAAATCGGAGAAATTTATATGTCCGGAATGAATAAGCAAATTTCCAGACATTTTGAAAGCGTCATTAAACTGAGATTTGATCAGGTAATAGGCATTACCTCCGTGGTTTCACAAGAAAGCGGCGATAAAGAGAGTTTGGATGAAGAGCTCATCTTTAGAGCGCAGGTCAGAGACTTCACCTATTTAGCGCTTTGTTCTGATGAAGGACGCTTTGAAACGCTCTATGGAGAATCAATACAGCCGGATAATCCAGAACCATTCGTAGAAGCATTAATACAAGGAGAACAACGAGTTGCCGTGGGCGCTGATGCCGACGGAAATAAAGTGGTATTGTTCGGCGTCGAGGCCAATTATCCTATGCAGAACGGTGATGAGAGCATTGGTCTGATAGCCGCTGTTTCTTTGGATTACATCACCCATTTTCTCTCTTTAGAGGCAGAGGGAGGGCTGATGTATTACCATATCATTCGGCCTGACGGCAGTTTTGTAATTAAAAATTCAAACTCTGAACTGTGGGAATATTTTGAACTATTACAAAAGCAGCATGCCTCCGAACCATATCAGTCCCCGGCAAAAGATTCTCTCAAAGAGTTTGACGCCGCATTAAGGAACAACGAAGAGTATATTACAGCATACAGGGTAAACGGCGAGAACCAGCAGATCTATGGTATGCCGCTTCCTTATTCTGAATGGTATTTGGTAGCGGTAATGCCTTACGGTACATTGAATACAACCATAAACAACTTGAGCGCCCAGCGTTTGGTTATTACATTGCTTGCCTGTGCCTTAATATTAATCGTTCTGACAGTGATTTTTATACGGTATTTTTCCATGACCCGTCTTCAGCTTATAGAACTGGAGAAGACCCGTCATATGGCGGTTGAAGCAAGCAAGGCAAAGAGTGAGTTTTTAGCTAATATGAGTCATGATATCAGAACCCCTATGAATGCAATCGTAGGCATGACTGCTATTGCGGTATCCCACATTGACGACAAAGAACAGGTTCAAAACTGTCTGAGAAAAATTACACTGTCAAGCAAGCATCTGTTAGGACTTATTAATGATGTTTTGGATATGTCTAAAATTGAAAGCGGTAAATTGACTTTGACGACAGAGCAGATTTCTTTAAAGGAAATTGTTGAAGGAATTGTCAGCATTATTCAACCGCAGGTAAAAGCGAAAAAACAAAACTTTGACATACATGCAGAAAATATTTTGACGGAAAATGTGTGGTGCGACGGCGTACGTTTGAATCAGGTTTTGCTGAACCTTTTATCTAATGCAACCAAGTATACGCCTGAGGGAGGTTCTATACAATTATCTCTATATGAGGAGGAATCTCCAAAGGGAATAAATTATGCCCGAATTCATATTAACGTGAAAGATAACGGAATCGGCATGTCGCAAGAATTTTTGCAAAAAATATATGACTCCTACAGCCGCGCCGATGGCTCTAGAATACACAAAACCGAAGGCGCCGGTTTGGGAATGGCAATTACAAAGCACATAGTAGACACAATGGAAGGTACTATGCAGGTACAGAGCGAACTGGATAAAGGGACAGATTTTCATATTGTGCTTGACCTTGAAAAGGCTTCCGCTGCAGAAGTGGATATGGTTCTTCCTCCTTGGAATATGTTGGTGGTTGACGACGATGAAGTATTATGCAAAACTGCCGCAAGCGCGCTGGAATCTATCGGAATAAACGCCGAGTGGACGCTGAGCGGAGAAGAGGCAATAGAGATGGTAATTCAGCGCCACAAAAAGAGAAACGATTATCAGATAATTTTATTGGATTGGAAACTGCCCGGCATGAACGGTCTGCAGATTGCGAAGGAAATCCGGCGTAATTTAGGAAACGAAATTCCTATTCTGCTGATTTCCGCGTATGACTGGAGTGAATTTGAAACAGAAGCCCGTGAGGCGGGGATCAGCGGTTTTATTTCCAAGCCGCTGTTTAAATCAACTTTATTTTATGGCCTGCGTCAATATATGGAGTATGATCAGGCGCCGGAACATATATCCGATGAAGATATTGATATGACCGGACGGCATATCCTGCTCGCTGAAGATAATGACCTAAACTGGGAGATTGCAAATGAACTGCTGTCCGACTTAGGTTTAGAACTTGATTGGGCGGAAGACGGTCAGATATGTGTTGAGAAATTCCAAGAATCACCGGAAGGATATTACGATGCAATACTAATGGATATTCGTATGCCGAATATGACAGGATATGAAGCTACGAGAGCAATCAGAGGACTGAGCCGTCCTGACGCACTGTCTGTTCCAATCATTGCTATGAGTGCGGACGCCTTTTCGGATGATATTCAGAATTGCTTAGACTGCGGCATGAATGCCCATATAGCAAAACCTATTGACGTTGTAAAATTAACCCGTCTGTTAAAAAAATATTTAGCATAAGTACAGTCCTGAAAGCGCGTGTGTAATGGCACGCGCTTTTGTATTTATGTAATATTAAGTTATTTTTTACTTTTTTGTTTTAGGCTTTTCTCATATCCAATCTGTACTGCCGCCCTCTCGTTAAGCTGCATCGTAATTTCTTTCCTTTTTTTCTCATCGAGATCAGAAAAATCCACCGTCTCGTCATCAATAATAATTAAATTTCTTATTTTCAACTGTACCACCCCCTCTAATATATTTATGAACGGCTGCATGTCATACTTATGTTGTCTCATTAATATTATGATGTTGAGTGCAGAAGTTATTTTTCCCATATGTATTAGAAAGGACGTGATATATTGAAAACGGGAGCATTATATATCCGTGTCAGCACGCACATGCAGGAAGAGCTTTCCCCTGACGCACAGCGCCGGCTGCTTCTTGACTATGCCGCGGCAAACAATATTACTATCCCAAAAGAATATATTTTTGTAGAAAACGGGATTTCCGGGCGTAAAGCTGGAAAACGGCCTCAATTTCAAAGAATGATTACATTGGCGAGATCCGTGCCTCCTCCGTTTGACATCATTCTCGTTTGGAAATTCAGCCGGTTTGCAAGAAATCAAGAAGAAAGCATTGTTTTTAAATCCTTGCTTCGCAGGGAATGCGGAATTGATGTTACAAGCGTATCAGAGCCTTTGGCAGACGGGCCTTTCGGTTCCCTCATCGAACGGATTATTGAATGGATGGATGAATTTTATTCCACCAATTTATCCGAAGAAGTATTCCGGGGCATGTATGAAAAAGCTCTTCAGGGCGGATATCAGGCGCGCCCTCCTCTCGGATATAAAATTCCGGCAAAGGGCGAACCACCGGTAATCGTGGAAGAAGAAGCTAAAATTGTCCGGGTGATATTCGATAAATATGTAAATGAGAAAAAAAGCTTTTATGATATTGCAAAATTCTTAAATTCCTGCGGATTCAAAACTTCACACAATAAGCCGTTTGAGACGCGTTCCGTGGAATATATTGTTCAAAATCCCGTCTATTGCGGCATGATCCGTTGGAACCGCACCGAGAACGAAACAAACAGAATCAAGAACAAAGACGAATGGATTATTTCAGAAGGCCGCCACAATCCAATTATTTCCAAGGATCTATTTGACGCAGCTCAAGAAAGGTTCCGCACTACATATACTCCCAAAGGCTCCCGCCCTTCCTCGTCATACAAACACTGGTTAAGCGGACTTATAAAATGTCCCGCCTGCGGACGCACTATGACTGCCAAAGTAATGAAAAGGAAAACAGACGGAAGACGCTATGTCTATTTTAATTGTTATGGCTACGCAAAAGGGAAATGCCTGGCTTCAAACAGTATAAGCTCCCTTAAACTGGAACCCGAAATACTTGCTGCTCTTAAAGAAATACTTGATTCAAAAGAGACAACATTCAAGTACAAAGAAACCGTTCCTATTGAAGAAATAAACGAACAGTCTTTACTTGAAGAACAATTGAATAAGCTTTCTTTAAAAGAAAGCAGAATCAAAAAAGCTTATCGAAACGGCATAGATACATTGGACGAATACCGGAATAATAAAGAAATCCTTGCAAAAGAACGTCAGGCTATCATAAGTAAATTAGACTGCATGTCCAAATTGAAATCAGACGCCCCAAAGACAAAACAGATTATGCCTCCAAGAATTCAAAATGTATATGAACTCTTAAACTCCGGCTGTCTCACAGATCAACAGAAAAATGAAATGTTGAAAAGCATTATTGAAAAGCTGGTGTATGACAAAGAATCCAATACCCTTGATATATACTACCATCTTCCGAAAGCCTGATATAACGCAGTCCTTTATTTTTGAACGTTCTTACAATCTGGATGACGCAATGGGGAAGCATGGCGCTTGGCGACCAAGGATACACTCCTATTGAGATTCTAAGATACTATTACGGCGATAATATGTATATTAACACTGCTCAAGAAATATCCGGCATACCGGCTTCATGGCCGGGATACAATCTAGAAATCGGCTCTACCGGAGATAAAGTCCGGCAGATGCAGGAACAGCTAAATGTAATCGCCGACGCTTATCCTGCCCTTCCGAAAATAACGGCAGACGGAATTTATGGGTCGGCCACGTCAAACGCAGTACGACAATTCCAAAAAATATTTGATCTGCCGCAGACAGGCGTTGTTGATTACAAGACATGGTATAAAATATCTCAGATATACGTGGGAGTTTCAAGAATCGCAGAACTGGTATAACCGGAGCGAAAAATGTGAAAAAACTGTGAAAGGGGACGTAGCACTTTGTAAGTTTGCTACGTCCCCTTTCACAGTTTTTTCACATTTAAAACAATCTTTGTATATCATT
>CANAZK010000032.1 GCA_947366105.1 uncultured Lachnospiraceae bacterium
TCATTTCCCATATGCTTGATAATGTTGTCAATCGGTATCAGGATGCCTACGGCAAGATCCAGTCCATTATAAACGGTACCGGATTCGTTCCGGGCGCGGGGCTTAACAACAACTTAAATAATCTAGGAACCCAGTCCGGCGCACAGTCCCAGACAGATATGAGCAACACTGCCGCCCCGAATTATAAACCGGGTACAAGTGTGGGCAATATCAACACAGGCGCCATTGTAAGCAAGCCGAACTCCGACAAAAACTCTGCAATCGAGACAGAGATTAAGAAGGAGCCGAATACCACGAACCGCCCCATTGCCGAGATAAAGCTTTCCGCTTCAAGCCTAAGCTTGATTGAAGGCAATTCTGCGGCTCTTTCTGTCACCATCCGTCCGACAGACGCGGCAAATCAGACGTTGAAATGGACTTCCGGCAACGTTTCCGTCGCCTCCGTAACGAACGGCACGGTGAAAGCCCTGACTCCGGGCAGCGCGGTCATTACCTGTACTGCCACAGACGGCAGCGGCAAGTCGGCGTCCTGCAAGATAACCGTATCTAAGAAACCTGAGCCGCCGAAACCTGCCGCTCCGCCAAAGCCTGCTGATTCACAAGGAAACGGCGTTCCTGAAATTGGAGACAGAGTGCGCTACAACAGCGGCATTTATTATGAGACTTCCTACGGAAAAGGAAAATGGGGTTCCCGCAACCGGGGCGAGTATCTGTATATCACCAACATCAACTGGGGCGCGCCGAATCCGATTCACATTTCCACCGGAAGTTCCCTGCACAACGGCGACAGAGGCTGGCTCACACAGGGACAGATAAGCGGCTATGCGTCAGGAACAAGAGGTATCACCAATCCGTTCGAGCTTGCCCGCATTGACGAACAGGGTAAGGAACTTCGTATCAAACGCGGAAGCAGCCGCTACGATATGTTCCAGTACGGAGACGGCGTTGTGCCCGCCGGACTTACGGACAATCTCTTCACCCTTGCCGAGAATAAGAACGCGCTTATGGCGTCGGTGAACAGAACGCCTCATGAAGGCATGGACTTAAGCATTTCCAACCATTACGACAGTCTCCTTACGGTGAACGGAAACGTAGACAAGGACGCTCTTCCGCCGCTAAAGGAGCTTCTGAAGCTGAGCTATGACAACACGGTGAAGAATCTGGTCAAAGACGCCGGACTGATGGGCATGAAACTGAAACGATAGATAATTCAACAAGAAAGAGACGAGGTGAACATTTTGATTTTAGTTTGTAACGATTTTACATTTGACAATAAGAAAATGTCTGAACAGAATATATCATCTGTAAATTTTAGCAGTGATACTACTCTTCCATCTTCCTTAAGCCGGGAGATGGAGAAAAGCAATATGAATAAATACCGTACCGAAACCAATGGTTTCGGTACAAAATATACGGAAACATTAAATTTTGAAATCCATCTGGTTAAGAACGGCGACGAACATACGCCCCAGCAGGATCTGGCATTCACTCCTTCTGAGTACGAGAGGATTGCCGCATGGCTTACCTCTCCGCAGAATCACCGGTGGCTTACCGTCATCACGGAACAGAATGAGGAAGCCCTTGTAAAAGGCTATTTCGCTTCCGTGAAACCGTGGGATTACAGCGGCGTCTGCTACGGACTGGTCTGTGAATTCTCCTGCTGCTCCCCGTTTTCTTACTCTAGAAAACACTGTGAACTTACGGTGGACGGCATAGCAAACACCCTATTTGCCAACGATGGCAGCGAACTTTATGACTACATATACCCTTCCTTTAGAATCCACCCTTCTGTGACGGAAGAGATTTTCATACACAATCTGTCCGATTCCCGGATTCTTGAGAACGGCATTCTGCCTCCTGCAGAAGCCGCTTCGGAAACTGATTCCAATACTGATTCCGATGCCGGCAGCAATACTATGCTTTCTCTGATTGAGAAAATCGAAGCCTATGCGTCTGTGAATTCACTCACTGTCACTTACATCTATGATGAGAGTAATCAGTTCGTGAAATACATCTGCGATGATACCGCCATTCTATTCTATATGGAGGACTCCTACGGCGTCAGGAACAAATATACCGCTTACTATCTGGAAGACTCCCGCCAGTACTACATCTGTCAGGGCGGATTCTTCTATTGTACGGTTCTGAAAGACCTGCCCGTAGAAATTGACTGTAAGAATCTCGGCGTCTATGACGACCTGAAACGTCCGGTTCTGTTCCACCGTATCGGCATTCAGGACGAAGACGAGATTTACTGGATAAGACTGGCTCCGGGAAATAATACATTTCTCATGAAGGGCAATTTCAAACTCACGGCAGACTACCTCGAGCCGAGAAAAGGAGGACTGATATAATGCATATGAGATATGATATTTTTGACAGGAACGAGCCTTCCCGTATCTATCTTGCCAAACCGGACAGAACCATTCTCTGTGCCCTAAACGGAATCGACGCCGAAAGCGTCGATTTCACCGGCAAGGCGGGAAATGATATATCAACCATCTCTTTTGACCTGCACCGGTACGTTGAGGAAGGTGACTCTCTTATAATTTCCAATGGATATGAACTGGTTTCCAAGTTTATGAGGCTGTATGTGACCGGCATCGGCTGGTTCATTATGGACGCTCCCGAAACCCAGCATAACGGTTCTGTGGAGTATAAGACGGTTCATGCTTCCTCTGCACAGAAAGAATTCAATCAGATTCCTTTGGATCAATGGAAAGTAAACCGGGGAACGACGGATTCTCTCGAGATGCTTGTGGAGGGCAACGTAACGGAGATAGACGGCGTAGAATTCGCCAATAAAAACATTACTTTCTGCAATCCGTCCGAACCGGAACTAAGTCTTGTCCATATTCTCGTGTCAAAGGCTCCCGGCTGGTCCATCGGTTATGTGGACGAGAATCCCAAAGACGGGACGCTATTATGTGACGAAATCGGAACATTTGATGTGAATTACAGCGACTGCTATTCCTTCATGACCGGCGAATTTTCAAAATACTTTAACTGTATCGTAGATTTTGACTACTTGAATTATGAGGTGAATTTTTACCGGGTGGAGAACTACGGCAGAGATACAAGCATTACCATCGGATTCCGAAATGTGGAGAACTCCAACAGCATTACCATCGACGATGACAATATATTTACAAAATTCCGCGTTTCCGGCGGGGACGACTTAGGCATTGAGCAGGTCAACGGCGGAAGCAGCTATCTCATTTTCCTGTCGGACTACTGGCTGACCGAGAAGCACTTGAGCCGTCAAACTATCAATAAATACAAGGACTGGTTCTCATTCTGCCAAGGCGCCCGCAAGGAGTATGCGGAATATTCAAGAAAGTGGGCAGAACTTCAGGACGAAATAAGCGAGCTTTATGACCGGCTTCCCGTGTCCGACTGCGACCCGGAGAACTGGTCCGACATCTCCGATGAGGCCCTTCTCTCCTTACAGTCTGACTATGAAGCGGAAAAGCTTGGCTACGAGAAGATATACTCTGATGAAGTGGGGAATTTTGACCCGGCGCTTTTAGAGGCTTCCGAGGACGCCCCAAGATACCATCAGATTACAGATACGATTCTTCCGAATATCCAAATCGAACTGGATAACCGTAGACTGCCGTCTTCCGCCGGGGCGGCGGACTATTTGGAGGATTATCTGACTAATTGGGCGTATTACGGCATATATGAGCTTGAAGCCAGACTTCGTTCCTATCAGGATATCGCAAATGTCCTGCGAAAAAGCCACTATGATTTAAGCTGGGAAGAGTATTCCTCCCTTTCCGCCCAAGATGCAGACGCCTATCCGGTCATGACCAGGGAAGGTTTTGAAGAGCGGCGCCGGCAATACGAGGAAAACGCCGCACAGCTGGACGAAACAGATGAAACTTCATGTGCCTTTGCACTGAACGCAAGACGGGCAGAGGCTTCGGCTAAGGAGGAACTGCAAGCGCAGCTTAACGAAAGCCGTTCCGCTATCACCCGGTCCATGCGTCTTGAGAGCCGGCTCACTGACAAGGAGCTGGCGGAAATCAGCCATCTCATCAACCAGACAACCTATACGAATGAGAATATATTTATCACATCCAGAGACTCCTCCCTGGACACGGTGGATATGCAGCAGAAGCTGTGTGAGACTGCCCTTGAAGACATAGCGGTATACTCCGAACCTCAGGCAACGTTCACCACCTCCCTTGATAACCTTTTAGCCCTGACGGGCAGCGAGCTTCATGCAAGGGATTTGGACTACGGCAATTTCATCCGGCTTGGTCTGCGCGATGATTATTATGTGAAGCTGCGTGTAACGGAAATGTCCTTCAATCCACTGCTGCATGATAATCAGCTTACGCTCCGCTTTTCCAACATGATAAAGGCGGGCAGACAGAGGAATGATTTTGTAGCCCTTTTAGATTCCTCCGGAAACTTAAGCAACAAGTCCGCTTCCACCTCTTATTCACAGAATGGCAAAATCACCGATGACAATGTGTACCAGCTTCTTCAGAAGATTCTGCAGTCCAGTCATTTTAACTCCAAAGTGGAGAACATTATCAATACCTGTCCCGGCATCAGCGACTCTCTGAAAGCCGGCGACATTTACGGAAATAACGGTTTCTTTGAATATATTCAGAGCGAATTGATATCCGCCGGACAGATTGTAGCCGGAAGCGCAGAATTCAAGGCGCTGTCCTCTCTCACCGCCGCCATTGACAATCTTCTGGCAGGTAATATTTCCGCCGAATTATCCCATGTAATCCGGCTCACCGCCCAAAATGTAAATATTGACGAGGCTGTCGTGAGGAATCTGATTGCCTCCCAAATCACCGTTGATATGCTGAAAGCCGGCGACATTTCCGCCGACCGGTTCCATATTGTTTCTGATGACGGCGGACTGGAAATTGCTGGAAACACCATGCAGTTCCGTGACGAAAATGATGTTGTGCGCATCCAGATTGGTCGGGATGCCGACGGCAGCTTTTCCTTCGTTCTCTATGACGAAACCGGACAGGGCGTTCTTATTGACTCTGCCGGCATTAAGGAATCCGCCATTTCTGACGGACTGATTCAGAACGACATGATTGCCGACGGCTCTCTTGCAAAGGAAAAGCTGAACTTTCCTATCGTGGAAACGGATGAAAACGGCAAAGTCTCCATCACCCAGATTCTCGACCCTGACGGCGGTTCTCTCGGCGTTTCCTATAAGGAAATGCAGAATTCTGTTGAACAGCTTGGCAGACAGCTGGACTCCGCAGTACTTTACAATGTAATTATGGGAAGAGAATTCCAAAGCATTCCTTGTATCGGCGGCATTGTCAAAGAGTCTTTCCTGATTGAGATACCGTTTTCCGCGTATAAGGGAACCGAGCCTGTCTCTGCATCCGCTTCTGTGGGAATACTGCCCGCCGGAATTACTCTCGCCGGAAACACGTCTTCTACCGCCTCCAATCCGGGAACCATTACATTAAACGTTTCCAAAGATGCGTCTCTTGGCGGCGACGCTGCCCTAACCGGACAGATTGACATTACATTCCATGTGGAGGAACAAATCATCCGCAAACAATTCGGCTGGACGAAGGTGAATGACGGAGCGTCGGGCGCTTCCTTCTATACCCTTGAATTGTCTTCACAGCTTATCAAGAAATCGGAGGACGGATTCACGCCGGCGCAGATTACTCTCTCTTCCTATTCCCGCACAGGTACGGACAGACTGCCGTACGACGGGCGCTTCCTCATCGCCGAGTCTGAGGACGGCATTCAGTTTACCACGGTCTATTCCTCCGCCCAGGACGAAAACTCTTATGTATATACCCTTCCGTCAAATGACAATATTCAAGCTGTCAAATTCACCCTCTGTCACGCCGGAAGCATCACACGGGAGCTTGACAGCAAGACTGCGGCAGTTCTGACCGACAGCGAATATCTGCAGTCACAGCTTACACAGATAGGCAGAACCATTACAGAGTTAAGCTCTACGGTAGATAAAAATACAAAGGAAATCTCTCTCAAAGCTTCCCAAACAGATATCACCGCCGCCATCGACAATTATGACGGCTCCACCGTGAAAACTATGCGGGACCAAATGGCTGAGCATACGGTATCCATCGGCAAAATCACATCCCAAGTCTCTGACGTTACAGCGGAGCTTGGTACTTCTGTAACAACTCTGCATTCGGAAATCCAGCAGACCGCCGGAGAAATCGCCGCCCAAGTCTCCACTCTTGAAGGAGACGTCAGCACGATTACTCAGACCGTGAGCCAAATCGAACAGAGAGTTCAGAATTCCGAAGGCGATATCTCGAATTTGGAACAGGATGCCGAAGGCTTCCGGGTTTCTATTGAGAATACCGAAAAAGGGTACTCGGAAATGCTTCAGACCGTGGGAACAATCCAGTCAACCATTTCCGATATAGACGGTAATATGTCTTCCGTCACCTCTAAGGCAGAAGCTTTGGAAACGCGTCTTGAAACCGCCGCCGGCAACATAGCCGTCATTGAGGCAACCGCGGACTCGCTGTCCTCTACCATTACGGATTTGAACGAGAATCTAGGCAGCAAATTCGAGCAGACCGAGAAAGGCTTCACCGCCATGATACAGAGCCTGCAGGAAGGGCTCAGCGATACGGTGTATAAATATTTTGATTTTGATGAAAAGGGAATTACCATTTCATCCGGTAACTCCAATATCACACTGCGGCTGGATGATACCGGCATCGCTTTCTATAACGGCGAGACCCGGGTCGCTTATATAAACAGCAACAAGCTTCATATTGACGATGCAACAATAGTCGAAAATATGCAGATTGGTAATTTCGGCTACACAAAAATGAGTAACGGAGGTCTTACATTTGGAAAAATATCAGATAGTACAACTTAAGAAGGAGGAACAAAAATGGCATCATGTACATATAACCCCAACATAAACAACGTAAACCCTTATGCCGTGTTAAACGTAACCCAGCAGAGCCAGAACATCGCAAACAATACTACGGTTGTGAAGTATGAGCTTTTACTCTACCGCCCAAGCCAAATTATATCCAGCGCTTCCAAAGCTTACAGTATCACCATCAATGGAACGACGGTGGCAAACAGCACAACAGTTATCGGGGGAAGCGGTACGAAATCCATCGCAAGCGGCACAACCACGATTTCGCACAATGCTGACGGATCCAAATCCATCAGCTTTGATTTCTCACTGACTTTCGGAATAAACTGGAACGGCGTCAATATCGGAACCGGAAGCGCCAACGGTTCCATGGCGCTCTCAACGATTCCCCGGACGTCCTCTGTCAGTATCAGTCCCACTTCCGTAAATCTTGGGCAAAGTATCACTGTAACCATCAACAGAGCGTCAAACAGCTTTACACATACCCTGCAGCATGATTTTGTCGCGGGCTCATGGACAACATTTGCCACAAACGCAGCTACAAGCGCCTCCCTTGCAACGAGTATAAACTGGTCGGCACGAATACCGTCGGCAGTCTCTTCTACCGGGCGCATCCGCTGCCTGACCTACAGCGGCAGTACGTTAATCGGTGAGAAAATCGTGAACTTTACAGGTAAGGTTCCGCCGGAAGTTATTCCGGTCGTTAATACAATCACAGCGCAGGAAACGGTCGCCGGATTGGCGAAACAATTCGGCGCTTTTATTCAGGGAAAATCCATTCCCAAAGTTACCGTTTCTGCCTCCGGCACCCAAGGCAGCACTATATCATCCTATGCTACTTCCATCGGCGGTTCTAATTACGCCGGCAGTTCTTTTACCGGGAAACTGTTAAATACGGCGGGAAGCATACCCGTAACGGCTAAGGTGACAGACAGCCGCGGACGAAGCGCCTCGAAGACAGTGAATCTAACCGTAGTCCCTTACTCCCCTCCCAATATCTCTTCTTTCTCAGTCAGCAGATGCACCTCTGCAGGAGCGCTTAATTCTGACGGAACATATGTACATCTGAAGGCAAACGGAAAGGTAGCGGGCTGCAACAATCGAAACGCTAATTCATGGTCGCTTGAGTACAAGCCTACCTCTTCATCTACATGGCTTCCACTCCTCTCAGGTACCGGTTTTCAGATTAATGTCAGTCAGGCGAAAACAATATCAGGAGGATTTCTCACAACCTCCACATATGATTTCCGGCTTACCGTCACGGATTATTTCACAACCGCCACGTCCGCGAAGGGCATTCCTACAGCCTTTGCCCTGATGAATTTCCGCTCTACCGGCAAAGGACTGGCAATCGGAAAAATATCGGAGAAAGATGTATTCGAGGTTGGAGTGCCCGCTGAGTTTTCCAGCACCTTAAAAGTACTTAATAAGGAACTCAGCACCCTGTTTTTGGCTCAGGCCGGCGAACCGACTTCACAGACTCCCGGTTCCCTTTGGTTCCGGGAGGTCACTTAATAATTTCTGCATATCTTATATGTAACTATATCAAAATATGATATAATAAAGGGCATTAGAAGAAAGGAGGCGCTTGTTATGGAAAAAACTTTATGTGTAGCTAAATTATTCAATGACTTGTTTCGAGCAGAGTATGGAACCGACATGGATCAAACGAGAATGCACAAAATGATGTATCTTGTTCAAAGAGAGTCGCTTATGTATTATAATGAACCTCTTTTTGCTTCTGAATTTCAAGGTTGGAAATTTGGACCTGTTTTAGTTGAAGTCCGCGGCGAATATTCAAGACGTGATATGTTTCGTTCTGTCCAAGGTACACTTGGTGAGAAAGCCAATGAATTGGTAAATACTGTTTATCAACGATATAAAGAAATGTCTTCTTGGAAGTTGAGCAGTCTATCCCATGGCGAATTATCATGGAAATCTGCAAGAGAGGGCTTATCCGCTGACGAAAATGGCACTGCTGTTTTAAAATTAGCAGACATGCGAGTTGATGCCGCCCGTGAACTTCTGAGAAGAAAAAGAACTAATGTTACAGTTTAAAGATGAGGTGATTTAAAATCAATATCAAAGAACAGGCATCCATTACCGGTACAGCTTCCTTATATGATTATATTTATGCAGATTTATTAGATGAAGATTTGAAGAAGTTCAAGGAATGACGATTCTAAAACCCTCTTATGATTTTCAATGCTTTAGTTTAATACAGCCTATCAGCCGCCTTTTAGAAAACAAAGAGGCAGCATGGATTCAGCATTCAGACATTGAAAATTGAATTTGATGCAGTTTAAATTGGAAATCGTGTAAAGATGCGCAGCTCGCGGAGCGGAGTTTATTGCTTCGCAACCGCGCGTGCGTGGAGAATGTGCAATGCACATTCTTTTTTATTTTATAGGTGTAACAGAGTTACCTATAATGCATAGACAAACGAAAGGAGTAATGAAAAATGGCAATTTTAGGTACAATTAAAAAATTTATACCTTATGTTAAAACCACAGCCGGTTATGTGGCGTACCGGCTGTCATCACAAGCAGTGCAAATGGATAATGGGAAAACATTGGAGACAACAATCAGCGACTTAAACAACAAATTGGTTTATAAAGTTGAAACCGGTTCCGGTAATGGTATTAATGGAAATTACATTAAATGGTCTGACGGAACATTAGAAGTTTGGGCAACCAAGATATTGATTAACGGCGGAATTAAAAATGCATACGGCCCCCTCTATCAAGGTACAGCCACTTGGACATATCCCGTTCCATTTATAAAAGAACCGGACTATGGAGTTGTAACGATGGCGCAATATGACACCGGAGCTTCGTGGGGAACTGTACATAATTTGAGTCAAAAAGAGTATATGAGTTTTAGGGTTTTTGATATTATTCCACGCGAGGCTGCTAAAAAGATAACTTTTTGCGGATATGCAAAAGGAAAATGGAAATAAGACAAGAGAAAGGAGCAATTAAAAATGGCAATTTTAACTACAGTAAAAAAATTTATCCCTTATGTTAAAACCACAGCCGGTTATGTAGCATACCGACTGTCATCACAGGCGGTGCAAATGGACAATGGGAAAACATTGGAGGCAACGGTTAGTGAATTAAATAGTAAATTAAATAATATAAGTCAGAAAATAGATAGTGCATATTTTGACCTTGACTGGTATCCGACTACTGAAACCGATGCGTTGAAAGCGGCATTATCCGTGCAGCATGCTGTTACATATCTGCATACCGTACAAGCAAGTACAAACATTCCGAATAATCAATTTTTGTATTCACCGGGGTTGGTTTTTAAGCGCACAAACAAAGAAATATGTATTGTATTATTTGCAAGAAACGGAACGATAGGAACGAATTTCTGGAACGGAAGCAGCTGGACGGGCTGGAATGTGCGGTAATTATTGTTTGGTATAGAACAATGTAATATAACCATAATAATCGGAACGATTAGAAAAAGTACTGATTGTTATATTTGTTTTGTCTGCACTTATTTGAATATCCATATTATTTCTCGCTACATATGGAATGGGTATTGTTACAGAGTTATCCGATATAATTGCAACTCCGTCTAATCGTATTATTCTGTTAATATTAGATATCTTATGTGCAATTTTTGCTGTTCTGTTATCGGGGAGAGAACCCGTTGAAATTGTCTTTTTATACATCTTAAGTCCGTTTACCCATGTACCGCATTCCAATTCGTTATAGCTTACCGATAAGCTATTCTCTAAATTACTATTTAATTCAAGATTCTATTTTCATGTAATCGGAACACCCGATATAAAGGTAATTACGGGTGTTCGACGAGGCGGTAAATCAAAGCGTCAAGTATCACCTTTATTACAGATTAAGGCTGCTTATCCCCAAATGGTTATAGCCCATACTGGTCATGATGGATATCAGTATGAAGGTATTCAAATCCTTGATATTGCGGATTGGCTGTTGGACATTTTCCAAAAATAAAATAATTTCAATAATGGTAATTAAAGTAATCCCTAGTCATATCGCATGCAAGCGTGGATTTTTCGTGCAACTGGCTGAGAAAGAAAAGAGGCTATTTGATATATCAGTATTTTGTATAATCGCGTTGCCTTTTGTACATAATTCTGTTATAATAACGTACAAGAAAGGAGGCGTATAACATGCCGCAGATCAGACCGATTACAGATCTTAGAAATACTACCGAAATTTCGGAGCTTTGCCATGCAAGGCGCGAGCCGCTTTTTATTACAAAGAACGGCTATGGCGATTTAGTAGTTATGAGTATTGAAACATACGAGGAAATGATGGAAACAGCGAGGACAGACGTAGCAATCAGCGAAGCTGAACAGGAATACGCCGCTGACGGCGTTTTATTGAATGCCAGGGAAGTTCTTTCCTCTTTACGGAGGAAACACTTTGGATAAATATGTTGTAAAGCTCTATACACGCGCTTACCGGGATTTGGACGATATTTATACTTATATTGCCGAAACTCTCATAGAACCCGGCACAGCTTTGGATATGGTTGATGAACTGGAAGAAGCGATTTTCAGTCTTGAGCAGTTACCAGAACGCGGCGCAATTCGCCGCGTCGGTGCTTATAAAGACAGAAATTACCGTCAGTTATTTGTCAAAAATTATTGCATTATCTACCGTTTGATGAAGAAAAAGAAAGAAGTTCATATCGTTACAGTACGGTATACGCCGAGCAATTTCTAAAATTGAATATAAGGTAAATGGGAAAGACTATCCAAAACGGGTAGTTTTTTTCGTTAAAAAGAAAGGGGGATTTTCTCCTTATTCTGTTTAATCTATATATGATTGTACAACAAAAACACCCGACTCTGCCGGATGTAAAAAATTCAATCATTTATTAATTAAGCGCTTAAGTATTTCTTATGATGAAACTGCACGCTTTCTTGCTCTATCGTGCAGTACATCATAGTAGTTTCAAGCTTGGAATGCCCTAGCAGTTTAGAGACTTCCTGCACAGGCATTCCGCGATTCAGAGCGTTGGTAGCGGCTGTTCGCCTGAACCTATGAGGATATGCATGAATATTTGCACGTTTACCGATTCGGCGGATAATATCCTCGATTCCGCTTTTGGTAAGGCGTTGGTGCGGAGCTTTTTCAGACACAAACAATGCAGGATTATTGTCTTGTCTGCTTAGTAAGTATTCTTGCAGATACATATGAGATTTCTCATTCAAATAGGCGGTTCTTTCTTTTCCGCCTTTTCCGAAAACGGTTAAATCCCTTATTCCAAATCGGATATCCGTTTGGTCTAATGATGCTAGTTCCGATACTCTGACGGCGGTACTGTAAAAGCATTCAATGAGCGCTTTGTCTCGAAGTGATGTACATTGACGAAATAATAATTCACGTTCTGCATCAGTGTATGGCTTTCTGATTTTAACTTCTACTTTTATTTCCTCTACTAACAACATTGGATTTTTGCCTATTCGGTCTCTGTCCCGTAACCATGCAAAAAAACTGCTATACACTGCGCGGACGTTTTTAAGTGTTTGATTAGACACTTGTCTGATTCTTTTATATGCCCGCATATATCCCGAGATATCATCGGGTCTTATGTTCTTAACCTCTTTATTAATATAAGATAAAAGTCGTTGAAGCTCATAACGGTATCGATGTACTGTTGCAGGAGATTTCCCTTCCAAAGCTTTAGACATCAGATATTCCTCCATGTCTGACAGCCAATTCCTGTTTATCGTCTGCAATTCCTGTTTTTCTTTTACCAAATTACAGCCTGAAAAGACAACGTTAAGCGTATCTTGCAGATTTTTAAGCTGATCCTTTTCTAGAATCGGCTGCATTCGGTACAATACTTCCATAATTTTTTGTTCCATCTGCTGTACTCCTTTTTGCTTTATTTTAGCAGATGCTAAATTAAATAGTAATTTATAGAAGAGATGTTTTAACATACAAAGTAATTGCAACAAATGTTTCCGGTGTTTCCGCAGTTTTCGCGTCGAACATAAACCACGCCTTTCCGTCCCGCATCCATGTACCGCCGACAAGTATACCAACATGCGAAGGATAAACCATGGATATTACCGGATTATAGCCTGATATTGTATCTAATGTGATAGCACTATATGAGCGTTGTCCAGCAGTTATATTTATCCGATTTTCTTTGGTTTTGACCAGTATTGATTTTTCTAATTTACTATTTAACTCAGAACCCTCCCACAAATTACTCAAATACACATCGAAAGGAGAAATTACATGTTAATTTATAATATACACGCCGGACACTGTCCGGCAGGAACAGGCGCATACGGCGCCGTAGGAATTTTAAATGAATCCACAGAAGCAAGAAAAGTAAAAAACGAAGTTATCCGACTTCTACGTGCGAAAGGTCATACTGTCTATGACTGCACAATAGACTATTCCACATCCCAACAAGGCTGTTTACGTGATATCGTGTCTAAATGCAATCAGCACAGTGTTACACTTGATGTCAGTCTGCACTTAAACAGCGGACGCAACGACTACCAAGGCGATAACAATACAGGCGGTGTAGAAGTATACAACTATGACAATCGAACAGCCGCAATCTCTGACCGCATTTGCCAAAATATAAGCAATATATTAGGAATCAAAAACCGGGGAACAAAATACAGCAAAAATCTTTACGTTTTGAATAACACAAAGAATCTTGCCATATTAATAGAATGCTGTTTTGTTGATGATAAAGATGATGCCGACAGATGGGACGTCAACAAATGCGCCAAGGCAATTGCAGACGGAATTCTCGGTACAGTCTCCGGTACAACCGCCGCCCCGTCCACAAGCAACTCCCATGAACCAAATGCCGTTACCAAGCCCCCGACTGACAATCATGCTTCTGATGAAGGAGAAATTATCTGGCAGGCATATGCTTCCGGTAAATGGCAGGCGTATGTGAACCAAAATGGCGCCGGAACCGAAGCTTACGCCGGTATACTCGGCAGTCCGCTGCGCGCTCTGAGAGCGTATGTGAAAGGCGAAGCATCAAAAGTCGGCTATTTAGAATACCGATTACACAGAATAAACGGAATCTGGTACAATTGGCAGCGTGACCGTCAAAAGGATAAAAATGGTGAAAACTATGCCGGCGACTGCCAAAATAGTTTTGACGGCTTACAAATGCGTATCGTAGATAAAAACGGTCAGCCGATTAAAAAAGTACGATACCGTGTCCACCTGATTGGATATGGATGGCTCCCTTGGATTACCGGCTGCGGAAACGGGGACAACGGTTACGCCGGACTTTGGGGCAAAACAATCGATGCCGTACAAATCAGCACAATCCATTAGCCATAAAATGGCTTCGGCTCCCTAATCCTCAATCTCGAGGTATTAGGGAGCCTTTTTTTCTCCTGCTTTCTACATTTCCACAACCCGACCAGTTTGTAATACAGCCCTCTTACTTCCAGATCACTCTTATCTTACAGTCTTCGCTCAGCTCGCAGGATTCCAGTGTAAGCGTAATTCCCGCCTTTTTAAGTCCTGCGCATACTTTCCCGAATACCTCCCACACTACATTTTCAAATTTCATATTATCTTTGTACTCATCATAGCGCGCTTTATTCCTGATACGCTCCATAGGCATTGAATGCTTTTCCAAGTCCCACGCCCATATTCTCCCATAGTCTAAAAACTGGAATTCATTGGAATTATTACGCTCCTTCCCACATTCTAAACAAGGCGGAATTCCTTCCAACTTATCCTTATATGCCTCAATTGCGTCAAATATCCTATGTACCTGCCCTTTCGTCAGCTTGAACATTTCAATTCCGGTGACCTCGTCAAAAAGCTTGTATCTGCAATATCTTAAATTACCATTGCCATATAATTCAATAGAGAAACCTCCGTCGTCCCCCTCGATTCCCATATCAGGACCTGTCCGGTAGAAAAAGACGATGTGTTCTTTTCTTAATTCTTCAAACTTCATATATACCCCTTATAATTCATATACCTATATTTCTATGCCTTAACCGCCCATCTCATCTTGGCGGAACGGGCGCGGCTGTTTATATTACATTCCTCCGCCGACGGGCGGATAACCTCATTCGCAATCTCATTGTAGACGCCTTCTTTTTTAAGAGCCCTGAACGCTTTCTTTACAATCCGGTCCTCTCCCGAGTGGAATGTAAGAATGGCGGCGCGTCCTCCCGGATTAAGGGCCTGCGGCAGCTTTTCCATAAATTCATAAAGCGCCTCAAACTCTCCGTTTACATCAATGCGAAGAGCTTGAAATGTGCGCTGGCATGATTTCTTCACCGCTTCCTTCCGGTCCCTCTCCGGAATAAATGCAAGCGCCTCTTCAATAACCTGCTGCAACTCCGTTGTAGTCGAGATTTCTTCTCCCCGCCTTATCTTTCCTGCAACAACATTTGCAATTTCCTCAGCATACGGCTCGTCCCCATTCTCAATGAGCATTCCGGCAAGCTCCTCTTCCGTTACTTCTTTCAGACGCTCGGCCGCCGAAATACCTTTCTGCGGATTCAGCCTCAGATCAAGCGGTCCTTCCTTTTTATATGTAAATCCTCTCTTTGGATTATCAATCTGCATAGACGATACTCCCAAATCCGCCAGTACAAAATCAAAAGGCCCGTACTCTTTTGCCACCTTATCTATATTTGCAAAATTCGTCTGAACCATAGTAAAAATGTCCTCACAGAAACCCAAGCCCCGAAGCCGTTCTTCTGTTTTCACCGATTCTATCGGGTCGACGTCAAGTCCGTAAATGTGCCCCTTCCCCTCAAGGCGCTTTAACATTTCACGTGTATGTCCTCCATACCCAAGTGTGGCGTCCAGTCCTTTCTGACCCGGTTTTATCTGAAAGAAATCCAAAATCTCCTCCACACAGATAGAAATGTGCATTCCCACCGGCGTGCTTCCCTTCTGAATCACCTTTGCTATGGTTTCCGGGTATTTCTCCGGCTGTAATTCCTTATATTTCTCATTATAATTTCTCGGATGTGTACCCTTGTAACGCACACGTCTTTTGTGCTGTACTTCCTGTTCCATCTTCAAATTCTCCTCAATCCATATTTTCCACAATAGTGTTAAGCCAGTCTGCGGCATCCCCTATCCCTTCTTTTGTAAATTCAAAATTTTTCGATATCTTATCCTCCTCAGACGTCGCGTCAAAGCAATACGGTCCTATCCAATATGTGGCCGTAAGCACATCTTCTTCAGCTTCTTTCTGCTTATGCAGCCGGTATCGAAGTTTCCCGTCGCTCCCGGTAAATACTTCTTTTTTCAGCAAATTAATACTTATCATGCCTTGTAAGTCTATCATAATTTCCCCTTCTGTCTCCAGTTTCCTTTCCATGTGTACAATACCATCAATACTGCGCCAATCAGCCACGACAACGGGTACACAAGGTAAATCCCTCTGATCGTATCAAAATACGGCGTTACAAGCTGTACCCACAAAATACGGAATACACACAGCGCACACAGAATAATGATCATAGGCGGAATCGTTTTCCCCGTTCCCCTTACCGTACCCGCAAGAGAATGCATAATGCTCAGAAGAAAATAGAACGGACAGAAATATCTTGTTGCAAGCACGCCGTAAGCAATAACCTCCGCATCGCTTGTAAAGATACTGATAATCGGCTGGGCAAGTACCAGCAACAGTATTCCGGTCACAACCGTATAGAGAATCCCCATAATTACGGTTACCTGCATGCCCTTTTTCACACGATCCATTTTTTCCGCGCCGTAATTCTGTCCGGTAAATGTTGTAGCCGCCATGCTGCAGCTTAACACCGGCAGAATATTAAAGCCGTCTACCTTAAGATACGAACCGAATCCCGCCATCGCCTTCGCCCCGAATCCGTTTACCCCCGCCTGAACAAGTACATTGGAGAGCGAAATTACCATGTTCTGAATCCCTGCCGGCAGACCGATTTTAATAATACTCGACGCCATTTTTTTATGTATTTTAATTTTCTTTAGAGTCACCTGATACTTATCCGGCACCCTCACAAGAAATGATACGATTAATATGCTTGAGATACCCTGACAAATGTCCGTTGCAATCGCCGCGCCCGCAACCCCCATTTTCAAAACTGCAATAAAGAATAGGTCAAGCCCTATATTTAATCCTGATGCAATTCCAAGATACATAAGAGAACGTTTGGAATTCCCCACCGCGTTCAAAATACCCGCCGACATATTGTAAACCACATTAAACACCACTCCTGCAAAATACAATCTCAGATACTGTACAGACTGTACCATGACTTCTTCCGGCGTTTTCATCCACTTTAGAATCTGCGGACTTATAATCATGCCCGCAACAGAAAGCACAATGCCTAGAACAACGGCGATTCCAAGCGCCGTATGCACTGCATCCTGCACCTTGCTCTTATCCCCCGCCCCATAAAGCTGGGCCACCACAACTCCCGCTCCGGTCGCCGCTCCCGTGCTGAACGCAATCAAAAGGTAGATCAGAGATGAACTTGAGCCTACCGCCGCCAGTGCATTACTCCCCACAAAATTCCCTACAATAACGGAATCCATCGTATTATATAACTGCTGAAGCAGATTCCCCAATATAAGAGGAATGGAAAAAAGAATCAACTGTTTCCATATATTTCCCTCTGTCATCAGAATTGTTTTCTGTTTCTTTTCTTTCGTCTTAATCATAACCGTTTTTCCACTTTCCATGGTATCCAAAGGACTTTCCTATGATACAAAAATAGAATGTGTTTCCACACATCCACGCAAGTAACAGTATAACACTAACTATAAAGAGACACAAGATAAAATCCTGCGTCTCTCAATAATAATAAACCTTTATTTTGTGTACGTCTGCAATTCACTGCAGAGGTATGGAATCTGTGTTTGGAAATCCACCGCATACCATCTTGAATCCTCTGAAGCCATTGTCTCTTCGATACATTTTACAACGTAATCTGTCGCAAGCTTGAGTGCGTCTCCAAGCTCAAGCCCACGCATCAGTCCTCCCAAAATCACAGAGGCATAGGCATCTCCCGTTCCATGATAGCTCTTCGGGCAGCGGCATCTGAAATATTCAAACTCATTTCCGTCTTTATCCAAGGACGAAACCCCAAGCTTCTCCGGATCATAGCTTACACCTGTAATAACAACCGTCTTACATCCAAGCGCAAGAAGCTTTTCCTGCAGCTCACGGATATATGCCCGGTCATATTCCTCTTTATACGGCATTCCGGTCAACAGAGACGCCTCCGTTATATTCGGAACAATCATATCTGCTTTGGCACACACTTTCGCCATCTCCGCCGGAAATTTCTCGTCAAATGCCGGATATAATTTCCCGTTGTCAGCCATAGCCGGGTCAACCATAATCAGATTGCCCTGCTTTTTAAAACGGTCAAAAAAGCCGCACACCTGTCGGCACTGCTCTGCCGATGCAAGATATCCTGTATAAATTCCGTCAAAATCGATACCCTCTTTCTCCCACGCATCCGAAATCGGATCAATCTGGTCTGATAAATCCTTGCATGTAAATGTTTTGAACATCGTATGTGTAGACAAAACTGCTGTCGGAAGAATGCCGCATTCCACTCCCATTGCTGAAATAATCGGTAAAGCTACTGTAATAGAACAGCTCCCTACACATGATATATCCTGTAACGTAATAATTCTTTTCATATTCATCCTGCCTCCTAGTCTTATTTTGAACTGATTCTTAAGAGAGTATAACAAAAACTGCTATGATTAAAAATATCCATTTTTGTATTTTTTAACCATGCCAGTTTATTACCGCTTGATTATTTTTTCCATTATGGTATGATTACATTTAGAAAAACTATTTGGGAGGTATACATATATGATCAGCAAGGAATTCCACGCTTCAAGACGAAAATTATATGCGGATCTGATGGAAGATAATTCTATGGGATTTGTGTTTGCGGAAAATCAAAAGTCCGACAAGGGAGACCAGTTCTTTCCTTTTACGCCATATGCCAACTTCTATTATCTGACCGGCTTCAAAGAGCCGAGGGCCATTTTAAAGATGGTGAAAAGAAATGGCAAGGTATCAGAAACCCTCTATGTTGAACATACGGACGAAACAATGAAACGCTGGCTCGGCGTATTCTATACAAAGGAAAGCGTGAAAGAAGAAACAGGCATTGAAAACGTAGAGTATTTGGAAAATTTCCGTAAAAGTGTTCCACTCTTCAACGGACCGGAACGAATCAAGCATGTTTATGTGGACATGGCAAACTGGAGCGGCGAATATTCTATGACCGAAGCTCAGAAATTTGCCTCCGAAATCAGGACGAAATATCCCGATATCCCGATTCACAATACTTTTGACGAGATTGCAGCAATCCGCCGCGTTAAGACAAAGGAAGAGATTGAACTGCACCGTAAGGCATGTAAGATTACAGAACTCGGGGTGAAGAACATTTTAGCAAATCTAAAGCCTGATATGCATGAATATGAGGCGGAGGCATATTTTGACTTTACCTTAAAATCCAATAATGCACGGCACGCATTTACAACCATCGCAGGTTCTGCGGAAAATGCATGTTCTATGCACTACGATAAAAACGACCGCCTGATGAAAGACGGCGATATGATACTCTTCGACTTAGGCGCCGAATGGGGATATTACGCCGCCGACGTAAGCCGCACCTATCCTGTAAACGGCAGATTCACCGAACAGCAGAAAACACTTTACAACATTGTTCTAAAAGGTCTTGAGTCTGCAATTGCAGCAGCAAAACCGGGCCAGCCTAAAGAAGAACTTCAAACGCTCAGCAAAAATGTTATGGCAGAAGAACTCATAAAAATTGGTATGATTGAAAAACCGGAAGAGATTAACAAATACTATTTCCACGGTTCCGGACACTATATCGGGCTTTATACACATGATGTAGGAGACTCAGACATTCTTCTCGAAGAAGATATGGTATTCACTTTGGAACCGGGACTTTACTTTGACGATCTAAAGCTTGGAATCCGTATTGAAGACACGCTCGTAGTAACCAAAGACGGCTGTGAAGTATTTTCCAAAGATATCCCAAAAACAGTGGAGGAAATCGAAGCGTTTATGAACCGCTAGACTAACAAATTTAAAGGAGCGCCGCAAAACGGATAAGCAATCATCCGTTCTGCAGCGCTCTAATTTATTATTCCAGTGTTCCGACAACTTTCCATGTAGCTCCATCATCCTCAGATTCAAACTCTATGGCGGCAGTCTCGCCGTATTCCCTTACAACACGAATGTGAATTACAGCTCCCGTTCTCTTCGGCATTTCTATATAATCAAACTCTTCTATAGTAAAACCGGCTTCTTCCGCCTCTTCCGGTAATGCAGAAACATCTGCAAACGGCAGTTGAACCCCGGTAAAGGTTGCTCCTCCGTCTCTCGTGACATACATCTTTGAAGATGTCTGGGAAGCTCCGCTCAATCCCGCAAATCCTAGGTTTTCATCAAAAAAGACCAATCCTTCCGCAACACCGATTTGGGTTTCAAACGGATCCGTATTCACTCTCTCCCATGTACTGCCGCCGTCCTCTGTTCTATCCATCTCATAGAATCTGCTTCCTGCAGCCGCATCTGTGATTACCAGTCTCCACCCCGCCAAATCGTTCAAGAAAAAGTATATACTTCCGTCTTTATCGTCAACCGTCCATGTTTCGTTCTCTTTCGCATCCTCTGTCTGCTGGTTCTCCTCTTCTTGCTCAAGTTCCTCAGAACTGGTATACTCCGGTTCCATAATATAGTGCATCGGTATAACTCTTTCTTTCTCTAAAATCCGCAGACTGACTGCAAATCCGTCCACCGTACCGCCGTCAGATAATTTCGCCAAACTGTCCTGCCCCGTTTCCACTCCGTCGCCGTCCGCATCACCCGGGATATATATAAGCCCGTCGTTTGTATCAAAGGAACGCCGTCCGCTATAAAGCAGTTCGTATGTCTCAGACTCGTGTTGCTCCGCCCACATTTCTGTCTGATACTTTAAATCCGCCTCTTCCACAATCATTACCATCGGCTTCAGCTTCTTATCCGCATCAAACGAAGCATTAACCTCTCCGTCCGTCCAAACCGTTATATTCTTGCCTTTTTTAGCCACATTATAAAGATCGGAAGAGCGTCGTGTAGGGAAAGAGTGTGT
>CANAZK010000033.1 GCA_947366105.1 uncultured Lachnospiraceae bacterium
GACTCCCGCTGCATTTACAACATATCTTGCCTCCAAATCCCCTTTATCCGTCTCCAGAACATACCCTTCCCCTGCTTTCCGGATATTCTGTACCTCTGTATCAAACTGAAATTCTACGCCGTTTACTGCCGCGTTCTCTGCCAAGGCAATATTCAATCCGAAGGGACATACGATTCCCGCCGTGGGAGCATACAGCGCCGCTGTTGTCTCTTTTGCCACATTCGGCTCCATCTCAAACACTTCCTCACCGGACAGTATGCGAAGCCCTGACACGCCGTTTCGCATGCCTCGTTCATACAGCCTCTGCAAATGCGGCAGCTCTTCCTCGTCTGTACATACTACAAGGGATCCTGTTCTCCGAAAAGGGAAATCCAGCTCCCGGGATAATTGTTCCATCATTTGGTTTCCCCATATATTTAGTTTCGCCTTCAGCGTCCCTTCCGCCGCGTCATACCCCGCATGTATAATTCCACTGTTGGCCTTAGATGTGCCGCAGCAGAGGTCCTCCTCCTTCTCAAGCACACATATCGTTGCTTCATATCTCGAAAGCTCCCTCGCAATTGCCGCGCCGGATACTCCCGCTCCTATAATGATTACATCATACATTCTTCTACCTCCTTATATCTTCCATACGTAAAAAAGAATGCGCATCTTCACACGAAGTGTGTGTTTTATGGAATAGGATTCCATAAAAAAGAGTCCGCAAACAAACATACTTTTTCTCGTATGTTTTGATTGCAAACTCTATTCTCACGCAATTACACTTTTAAATTAATCTTCTTTTGCCCATCCATAGGCATACTTCACAGCCTTATTCCAGCCTCGGATTCTGCGCTCACGCTTTTCCTCTGCGCAGTCCGGTTCAAACACCTTATCAATCTGCCAGTTCTTCATAACGTCTTCCTTGCTTTTCCAATATCCGACTGCAAGTCCCGCCAAATATGCCGCTCCCATGGCTGTTGTTTCCACGCACCGCGGACGGCTTACCGGCGCGTTAATGATATCTGCCTGAAACTGCAGCAGGAAATTGTTGGAGCTGGCTCCGCCGTCTGCTTTGAGTACACCAAGCTCGATACCCGAATCCGCTCTCATGACTGTAAGTACATCATACACCTGATACGCCAAAGATTCAAGCGCCGCACGAATAATATGATATTTATTCACTCCCCGGGTGATGCCGACAATGGTTCCTCTCGCATACTGATCCCAATGCGGCGCTCCAAGACCGGTAAATGCCGGTACTACATAACAGCCGTTTGTATTATCCACCTTCTGCGCCATATATTCAGAATCCGCCGCCGAATCAATAAGCCGCATCTCATCCCGCAGCCACTGGATTACAGCCCCCGCCACGAAAATAGAACCCTCCAGCGCATAATTCACTTTCCCGTCCAGTCCCCATGCAATGGTAGTCACAAGTCCGTTTTTGGAAAATACAGGCTTCTCCCCCGTATTCATGAGAAGAAAACAGCCTGTTCCATAAGTATTTTTAGCGTCTCCTTCCGAAAAACAAGTTTGTCCAAAGAGCGCCGCCTGCTGATCTCCCGCCGCGCCGCCGATCGGAATTTCCCCTCCGAGGAAAGACGAGTCCGCCATTCCGTACACGCAGCTTGAAGGTTTTGCCTCCGGCAGCATACATTTCGGTATATCCAGCTCCTTTAAAATCTCATCATCCCACTCCAACGTGTTAATATTAAACAGCATGGTCCGGGACGCATTGGAATAATCCGTCACATGCACGGCGCCCTTGGTCAGCTTCCAAATAAGCCATGTTTCCACCGTTCCGAAAAGCAGTTCCCCTTTCTCTGCCTTCTCTCGTGCTCCCTCCACATTGTCAAGAATCCATTTTATCTTTGTGCCTGAAAAATATGCGTCTATGACAAGTCCTGTCTTCTCCCTGAGCTTCTCAGTAAGTCCCTTCTCTTTAAGAACATCACAATATTCCGAAGTTCTGCGGCACTGCCATACAATCGCATTATATACCGGCTCTCCCGTAACCTTATCCCAGACAACCGCGGTCTCACGCTGGTTGGTAATGCCGATCGCCGCAATATCCGCTGCCGTCGCCCCGATTTTATTCATTGCCTCCACTGCCACGCCAAGCTGTGTAGACCAAATTTCATTGGCGTCATGCTCAACCCATCCCGGTTTCGGAAAATGCTGGGTGAATTCCTTCTGCGCCACACTGCACATGTCGCCCCTTTGATTGAATAAAACACAACGGTTACTCGTTGTTCCCACATCCAGCGCCATAATATACTTTGCCATATGCATTCCTCCATTCGTTTTAACTACATAAACCACACTTCCTGATTCGTTGTGGAGACGGAAACCGCTCCTGCCGACAACGCCGCCATCACGGACTCCTTGTCCTGAATCAAGCCTCCCGCAATAATCGGAATCCCGCTTTTTCTCTTAATCTTTTGAATCACTTTCGGCATCACCCCCGGCAACACCTCAATAAAGTCCGGCTTTATACTGTACTGCTGTTTCTCAATATTCTCAAGCGCCATAGAATCAATTAGAAAAAAACGAAGTACGGTTGCCATTCCAAACTCCTGCGCCTTTCTTATCAACGCCGCTTTCGTTGTAATGATGCCGTCCGCCTTCGTAGTTTTCTTAAGAAACTCCACCGCCACCTCTTTCGCGCTTAGCCCCTGAATCAAATCCAAATGTACCATCGCCGTTTTTCCGCTTGATTTTACCCGCTCCACAATCCCTCCGATACTGCAGATATCTCCGAATAAAATAAATATTACCCTTATGTCTTCTGATGAACAGCAGACTTCCAATCCTTCCATATTCTTTACCGCCGCAATCACCGGATTGTCCTCCACCGCTTCATAAAATGCCTGATTCATATCCTTACACTTGTCCTTTCATATCCATATTATATATCATGCCGAAATATTTTACTATATAAAAAATTTTTCGTGTCACCTTTTCTTTCCCTCGTTCATCTATATATTGGTACAGTGAAAGGAGTATATACTAATGATATTCAGCAGCTTACAGTTTATTTTTCTTTTTATCCCTATATTTTTCGGGTGTTACTATTTTGCGCCCAACCACATCAAGAATATTATATTGCTTACAGGCAGTTTAATTTTTTATTTTACAGGAACAATCAATAACCCCGAACATTACATACTTTTTATAATCAGTATGGTTTTAGATTTTGAAGTCGGCCTGCTGATCGAGCATTATCCGCAACGTAAAAAACTTTTTTTATGGACGGGAATCATCTTTCATTTGATCGGCTTATCCGTATTTAAATATTTAGGATTTGTGTTAGGTGAACTTGAAAAGCATATATCAAGCTTCCATTTTTCATCCGATATCGTCCTGCCTATCGGTATTTCTTTTTATACTTTTCAAGGTATTTCTTATATTGCAGATGTTTACACAGGAAAGGTCAAGGCGGAGAAAAGCCTGCTGAGATATACTGTCTATATTTCCATGTTTGAGCAGCTTATTGCAGGACCAATTGTTACTTTCACTCATGTAAGAAAAGAACTATACCGCCGAAGAATAAGTATATCTCTTATACTCAGCGGAATATGTACATTTATTTTCGGATTGGGCTTGAAAGTCCTGCTCGCAAATCCTATCGGTAAACTATGGTCGCAAACCTGTGCAATCGGTTTTGAAAGCATTTCAACACCTTTGGCATGGATGGCAATATTCGCCTTTTCCTTTCAAATTTATTTTGATTTTTTTGGGTACTCTTTAATGGCGATCGGTCTTGGGAAAATGTTAGGATTTAAATTACCCAAAAATTTCAACCACCCGTATTTGAGTCTGACAATGACGGAATTCTGGCGGCGGTGGCACATAACGCTTGGTTCATGGTTCAGAGAATATGTTTATATTCCGCTGGGCGGAAACCGAAAAGGAACATTCGTTACGATTAGAAATTTACTTATTGTATGGCTGCTGACAGGGGTTTGGCACGGGGCCGGCTACAACTTTTTACTTTGGGGACTGACGCTGTTTCTTGTCATTATGATTGAAAAATGGTTTATCGGCGATTTTTTAAACAAAACACCTTTTATCGGACACTTGTATATGCTTCTGCTTATCCCGCTTACATGGGCAATATTTGCTATTGATGATATCAAACGGCTCGGAATATTTTTCACGCGGCTTTTTCCGTTTTTTGGTCAAGGCGTTTGGTCTGTGTTCCAATATGACTATCTGAAATACTTAAAACTCTACTATCCGTTCTTTATCGTAGGTTTTCTATTTTCCGTAAAACTGCCCTATCGCATTTTAAGACGAATAAAACGGAGAACTACTATATATCTCATAATTGTGATAATATTAGGGGCAAGCGTTTATTGTATGTACCGTGGACTTGACGATCCATTTTTATATTTTAGATTTTAGGAGGAACAAAATGAAAAAATCAAATTTATATACATTGTTATTTTTATGCCTTTCAATGATTGCAGTTGTGGTGTTTACAACGATAAGACACGTTAAATCTGTAAACGCAGATGAAAATCCTCCTGTTCCATCTGCCAAAAATTCCGTTGAAAATGCAATAGAAAGTATAAAAATCACTGAAAACTTACCCGACGGAAAAACAGAAACTTCTGAACCAAAGAAACTCACAATAGACGAGGTATTATTCATAGGAGATTCAAGAACGGTAGGATTGATGGAATACGCACGGCTTGAGAAAGCAGACTTTTTCTGCACAGTAGGAATGAGTGTCTTTAACATACATAAAAACTCTGTTTCTATTCCCGGCACAGGCAAAGTGACATTGACAGAGTTATTAGACAGCAAGACATATAGTGCAGTATATATTATGCTCGGCGTAAATGAGATGGGTTATAAATACGAAAGCATTCTCTCTAAATACGCTGAACTAATTGAATTTGTTAAAGGAAAGCAGTCTGATGCAGCCATTATTATCCACGCTAATCTGCACGTCACAAAAAGCCGCTCCGACAGCGATAAAACCTTTAACAATCATGCAATAAATCAATTGAATACCGCGTTGTCCGAGTTTGCAGACAATAAGAGTATATTCTATTTAGATGCCAACGATTTATTTGATGATTCAAACGGAGCCTTATCCGCAGACAAATCCTCTGACAACACGCATCTTTATGCAAAATACTATGAAGAATGGGGCAATTGGATAGTACAGCAGACAGCTTCCCTGACTAAGGAGGAATAATCTTGTATACGAAAGATGAGTTTTGCGAAAATATACGATTATGTGAAAAAGCGATGTTTAATCTGGCTTTCTCTCTTTTGAAAAACGAAGCCGACGCAAGCGACGTTATCAGTGAATCTATATACCGCGCTTATAAAAATTTGAACACCCTCAAAAAAAAGAGCTTCTTTAAAGCTTGGATTCTCCGTATTGTCCATAATACGGCAGTTGAAACAATTCGTAAAAATTCTAAAATGATACCTATGGGTGAAATTGAAAGCGCCGCCGTCAATGATTATGAACACGAGATAACAACAAAAATCACTGTCCGCAAGGCTGTTGAAAGCTTAAAACAGCCATACCGAACCGTCGTTGTACTTTTCTATTACGAAAACCTTTCAACCATAGAAATAGCGCATATTACACATACCAATATTGTTTCTGTTAAAAAGCAGCTCTCCCGCGCAAGAAGGATGCTTTTAGAAATTTTGAAGGAGGATTTTAACGTATGAATAATTTTGATGAATATATAAAACATAAATTGTCAGAAGATGATACAGAACTTCCAAACTCCGTAAAAAGCAAAATAGAAGAAACTCTTGCCAAACTGCCTGAAAAGGAAACACCTATAAAACAAATTCGTACTTTCAATCGTATTGCCGCAGCTGCCGCCTGCTTCATTTTCGTAACCCTTTTCCTGCTTCCCAACATGAGCGCGGCATATGCACAAGACTTGGAACAGATTCCCGTGATCGGCGATATTGTCCGAGTGATTACTATCAGAAATTATTTCTATTCCGACGCTAAACATGAGATGAACATCAATATTCCAAAAATAGAAAATGAAAACAGTGAACTTTTTCTTCCGATAAATGCTGATGTCAAAGAACTTTCCGAAGCTTTGGTACAACAATTCTACGATGATCTTGAGTATATCGGCGATGAAGGACACAGCTCCATTTATGTCGATTATGAAACAATTACTAATACGGACACTTGGTTCACTTTAAAGCTTCTTGTCCACGAAGCAGCCGGAAGCGGGAATACATACTACAAATATTATCATTTAAATAAAATTACAGGAAAAACCGTTAATCTGGGCGATATTGCAGCCGGCGCCGACTTCTATAATATTGTAGAACAAGAAATCATAACACAAATGACCGATGCTATGGAAAAAGACAGCAAATTAATATATTGGACAGAAGCCAATGATTTCGGTGATGATTTTGTATCATTAACTCCTGAACACAATTTCTACTGGAACGAGAATAATAATCTTGTAATACCGTTTGATAAATATGAGGTGGCCCCCGGCTATATGGGAACACCTGAATTTGTAATTGATAGAGAATTAATAAAAGATGCGATGAAACCAATTTTGCCCGGAAAACCGCTATCAGAACAGCCGGATTCATAAGAATTTGCCTTTGGCAAAAAAAACTGTTGCAAATTTTTCAAAATCGTATATAATAGTTTTTGTGGTTGTTTATTGGCAGCCAAATGCTGAAATAGCTCAGTTGGTAGAGCACTTCACTCGTAATGAAGGGGTCGTCGGTTCAAGTCCGATTTTCAGCTTTTTTTATTTTAATTATGAAATATATAAGCACCCCTTACCTTAGGGTGCTTATATTTGTCTTATCCGGCAGGCACAGCCCGCTATTTATGATTTCTTCTCCTCCTTCAGGTGAACCGCAACCTGCCGGTATGGAATCTCAATTTGATTCTCATCTAATGAAAGCTTAATTTCTTCCAGTATTCTCCACCTTGCCGTCCAGTATTCTTCTGTTTTCACCCATGCGCGAATTCCGATAACCACAGAACTTTGCGCCAGTTGGTCTACAAAAACAAGCTGTTCCATGTCCTTGAGAACGCTCTCGTCATGTTCAACAAGACTTCGTATAACATCCTTCGCTTTTCTCAGATCAGCCTCATAAGAAATGTCAACATTCAAATCCAACCGTCTTATGTCCTTTGCAGTCACATTCGTAAGGCTTGTATTGGCAAGTGTACCGTTTGGAATGACAATTGTTTTATTATCCACAGTGGAAAGCTTCGTATAGAAAATCTGTATTTCCTTTACCGTTCCTTCATTCTTCTGACTGTCTTCAATGATATAATCTCCTACCACAAACGGTTTCAGCAGAAGAATCAGCACGCCCCCGGCAAAATTGGAAAGACTCCCCTGAAGGGCAAAACCAATCGCCACGCCTCCCGATGCCAAAAGAGCCGCCACAGAAGTCGTATCCACGCCAAAATTTGCGGCTATGGTAAAGATGAGTACCGAATAGAGCAAAACCTTAACTGCAGAGTCTACAAACTGCTCTACTCCCTTATCCACAGTAGAGCGTTCCAAAGAACGCCGTACAATTCTTCGTAGCAGCTTAATCAGCTTCGCTCCTATGAAAAAAAATATAAAGGCAAGCAGAACCTTAATACCGAACCCGATAATATTCGGTATATGTTCATTGATATACTGAGTAAAACGGTTGACTCCCTCTACTGCCTGTGTTGTCACTTCAGCTACTTCCTTCGTCACTTCACTGGTCGTATCCATAAATTCCTCCTATTGAATTGCTAAAAATGCCGCCAAATTTCCTCGTTTCCCCTTAGACGCCCTGTGAGAAAAGAACACCTCCGGATTACAGCAGGTACATACATTTGTAATGGCCATATTTTCCTTTTTTATTCCGGCCTCTTGGAATATAATCTCGTTCGCCTTCCAAAGATTCAACTGGAACTTTCCGTTTTCTTTTTTGTAAAATAAATCCTCCCAGTACTGTTTTTCAAAGTTTGCACGAAACCGGTCAATTACATCCTCGCTCACTTCATAGCAGTCCTGGCAGATGGACGGTCCCACTACAGCAATTACATCGCCCGGATTCGTCCCATACTCACTTGTCATTGTCCTGACAGTCTCTTCCCCGATTCTTCCAACGGTACCTCTCCACCCGGAATGGCTCAGACCGACAGCTTTATGAACCGGGTCTACAAAGAACAGCGGTACGCAGTCCGCATAGAATGTAGTCAGGCAGAGCCCCGGAACATTCGTCACAAGTCCGTCTACGTCTTCATAATCCAACGGCTTTACAATTCCCTTTCCTCTGTCCTCTTCTGTTACGACGCGTACATTTGTCGTGTGGGTCTGCTTTGAAAACACCATATCCTGCATGCGAACGCCCAGCGCCGCCGCCATCCGCCTGAAATTCTCCTGTACCGCTTCTTCCCTGTCACCTCTTGCAAAGCTTAAGTTCATTGTACTGCACACACCTTCGCTGACTCCGCCAAGCCGTGTAGAAAACCCATGGTTCACTATATTACTCTTCTCAATGAGCGGATAAACAAGATACTCCACACCCTTTACGTTTCTTTCCTCAAAAATTTTCTCATGATTCTTATATATTAATTCCATATACACACCTATCCTATGTAATCAAATGCATTTTTTATAATTTGGATTTTATTTCCAAGTATTCCTATCACGTCAAACCTACACGGCACATCCGTCCTCTTATTGACAGTAATATAATACATAGCCGTCTGCGAGATTTTCCTCTGCTTTGCAGGCGTAACTGCCTCCAGCGGGTCTCCTTTCCTGCCGTCGCACCGGTATTTCACCTCGCAGAAAACAAGATACTCTCCCTCCCGTGCAACGATGTCAATCTCTCCCGTTCTGCACCGGAAATTATATTCCAATATTTCATAACCCATGGTTTCCAAATATTTTCCTGCAAGCCGCTCATAGCCGCTTCCAATTGTACGTCTATTCTTTTTCATATGTTTAAACAAAATTCCCTATAAATGACTGTCTGTGAATCGGGGTCGGTCCCGAATTTTTCAACGCTTCTATATGCTCTGCCGAAGCATAGCCCTTATTAGATGCAAATCCATAGCCCGGCAGTACCTTGTCATATTCCACCATAAGCCGGTCTCTTGTTACTTTGGCAATGATGCTTGCCGCGCCGATGGAAATGCTCTTGGCATCCCCCTTGATAATCGGCACCTGCCGGATATCCACCCCGGGGATAGTCACTGCGTCATTCAAAAGAACGTCCGGCTTCACTTTCAGGTTGGCAACGGCAGTTCTCATGGCCTCATATGTAGCCTGAAGAATATTAATCTCATCAATCCTTGCCGGACTTACAATACCGATACCTGCGGCAACCGCCTTTTCCATAATCACATCATATAATTCTTCCCTTTTCTTCGCCGACAGCTTCTTGGAATCATTCAGATATAGGATCGTCTCGTCTTTTGGAAGAATAACCGCCCCCGCGACAACAGGACCTGCCAAAGGACCTCTCCCAACCTCATCAATTCCGCAGACATATCCGAAACGGCCGTATTCTCTTTCATAGACGCTCAATAATTCTGTTCTTCTGATTTCATCCAGGAGTCTTTCCTCCTGCTTCCTGTATTTAGCAATCAGGCTGACAACGCCCGCTCTGTCATCCTCTTTATACTTTTCATACAAGAACGGCAGGCTTTGTCTGTCAGCCCTCTCAAATTCTGTTTTAATTTCACTAATTTTTTTCCCCATGTGCAACCACCCCTATATGGTCTGCCGGCCACAAGCGGAGCCAAGCCCTTCCAAGCAAATCCTCTCTCTTTAATATTCCCACATTCGGAACACGGCTGTCCGAACTGTGATTACGGTTATCTCCAAGAACAAAGTATTCGTCTTCACCAAGCGAAACAGGCTCAGCTGCGGTTCCTGCATCCAGCATAACCTCTGCTCCGTAATTCTCTGCAAGCTGTTCACCGTCGATGTACACACACCCGTCAATAATCTGGAGTGTCTCTCCCGGAAGGCCAATGATGCGTTTTATGTAATACGTGTTTTCCTGATGCTTATATGGAAATACTATGATCTCATATCTCTGCGGATCCCGAAACCGATATGTCAGCTTATCCACCAAAAGCTGGTCGCCGTCCTCCAACGCGGGGAGCATGGACTCCCCTTCTACCTTCGTTCTGATTCCAACAAAAGTAACAATCAAATACGATACAACAAGCACGATTGCCAAAAACCAAACCCATTCTAATATCTCTTTGTAAATACTTTTTTGTTCCTCTTTCTGCTCCATCATACGTTACATTCCCTTCTATTCATAATCCTCCGGGAATTCCATCGTCAGCCTTCCCAGCCTTCCATTTCTAAAGTCATCCATAAGAAGCAGCGCCGCTTTCTCCGTGTCCAACTCATTTCCCCTGAGAAGACAGTGCCTGCTCTCAGCAATTTGGGAAAGACATTCATAAGAATCCTCTGTCTCTTCAATACCATATTTCTCTGCAAGCACCCCCGGATAATACACCCTCAGGCGCCGTATCAGCTCTGCAGCCAGTTCTTCTGCATTTAGCAGCTCATCTTTAATCGAGCCGATAAACGCAAGATGAAGCCCGACCTTCTGATCTTCAAACTTCGGCCACAGGATTCCCGGCGTATCTAAAAGCTCCACATTCTTATTAAGCCTTATCCATTGCTTTCCTTTTGTTACCCCCGGCTTATTTCCCGTTTTTGCACACGCCTTTCCTGCCAGCGAATTGATAAATGTAGATTTGCCCACATTTGGAATTCCCACAACCATCGCTCTGACAGGGCGGTTCAAAATTCCACGCTTTCTGTCTCTTTCAATTTTCTCTTTGCATGCCTCCTGAATGACGCCCTGAATAGACTTCATTCCTCCGCCCTTTTTAGAATTCACCTTTACAACGGCGAATCCTTTCGCTTTAAAATATTCCATCCAGGCATCATTCTGCCTTTCCTCTGCAAGATCTGACTTATTCAGCAAAATCAGTCTCGCCTTATTTTTCCCCAGCTCGTCAATGTCAGGATTTCTGCTGCTGATGGGAACTCTTGCGTCCAAAAGCTCAATAACAAGGTCTATCAATTTGATATTCTCCTGCATCATTCTCTTCGCTTTCGTCATATGTCCAGGGTACCATTGAAAATGCATAATCTCTCTCCTTATTTTATAAATCCTATATGTTTTGCAGGCGAGGCGACAAACCACGCCTTGCCCTCTATATCAATTTTCTTCACATTGCCTACCTCCTCCGAACGACTGTCTGCAATGCTCAGTCTATTATCTCCAAGCACAAAATACTCCTGCTCCGAAAGCTTCACCTTCTCTGCCGCCAGTCCCGCTTCCTTAATTGCCGTTGTCTCATAATCCTCTTCCAGTTCCTCGCCGTCAATGTAGATAATGCCCTCTTTAATCTCCACAGTCTCTCCCGGAAGCCCGATTACACGTTTCATATAAGAATGCATACTGTCGTCCCCTTGGGGCTTAAACACAATAATATCGCCCCTCGACGGATTCTTTGCGTTATATATAAGAGTATTAACCAATACAATATCGCCGTTGTTAAGCGCGGGATTCATAGAATCCCCAATATTGCTGACACGTTTTCCGAAAAACCATACAAGAACAAATGCAACTGCACATACAATTGCAATTTTCCAAAGCCACGAAAACACATCATTGACCCAGTCAAAACTGATTCGCTTTTTTTCTTTTCCAAACCTCAATTCGTTATTTTTCATTCTTGATAACCTATACTTTCAAAAAAGGGACAAGTACATTATGTATTTGTCCCTCTCTCACATTTACTATTTTACTAATTCTTTTACTTTTGCTCTCTTACCTACACGGTCTCTTAAGTAGTAAAGTTTAGCTCTTCTTACTTTACCTCTTCTGATAACCTCTACTCTCTCCACGTTCGGTGAGTGTAACGGCCATGTTTTTTCAACACCGATTCCGTTAGAATTCTTTCTTACCGTAAATGTAGCTCTTGTGCTTCCGCCCTGCTTTTTGATTACAATACCTTCATAAACCTGAATTCTTTCACGGTTTCCCTCTTTGATCTTACCGTAAACCTTCACAGTGTCGCCTACGTTGAATGCAGGCACTTCAGCTTTCAGCTGTTCAGCTTCAATTTTCTTAATAATTTCATTCATCTTGTGTGACCTCCTTATAATTTGGACGTTCTTAATACAATTTATGTACCAGAGGACCATCTCTTTTTTTCACAACATCAATATACTAGCACAACTCATCACAGTTTGCAAGGATTTTCTTTTCTTTTTCTGTCAGTTCCGCTTTCTCCAGTAAATCAGGTCTTGCTTTTGCAGTCCGCAGAACAGACTGTTCCCTCCGCCATTTCTCAATGTTTACATGATGTCCCGACAGAAGAACCGGGGGAACCTTTTTACCTCTCCACTCTTCCGGTCTTGTGTACTGCGGATACTCCAAAAGATTATCCTGAAATGTCTCAAACTCCGCCGACACATTGTTATGGAGCACGCCCGGAATCAGACGGGATACCGCGTCCACCATCACCATGGCCGGAAGCTCGCCGCCCGTCAGTACATAATCCCCAATGGAAACATAGTCTGTCACAATTTCTTCCAAGACTCTCTCGTCAATTCCCTCGTAATGTCCGCATAAAAACACAAGCTCTTCTTCCTTTGCGAATTCCTCCGCCATACTCTGCGAAAATGTCTTACCCTGCGGCGAAAGATAAATAACCCGCGGTCTTACCCGGCATCTTTCTTCTATTGATTTATAAGCAAGATACACCGGTTCCGCCTGCATAAGCATCCCCGCTCCGCCGCCATAGGTGTAATCATCCACCCGGTTATGTTTGTTCACTGCAAAATCACGGATATTTACCGCCTCTATGGACAAAAGTCCCTTTGCAATAGCGCGTCCCGTAATGCTCGTGTTAAGTCCGTCCATCACCATATCAGGAAACAATGTCATTATATGAAAATTCATCTTAAATCAGTCCTTCCAGCAAATGGATCGTCATCTCTCCATTTTCAATATCTACGTTCAAAATGCATTGCTTAATTGCCGGCACAAGCACTTCCCCGTGATTCTTGGTGTCAATGACATAGACATCGTTTGCCCCCGTCTCAATCACATCCTTTAATATACCGAAATCCTGACCGTCATCCGCTGCAACATGCATTCCAATCATATCCGCAATAAAATACTCATCCTTTTTTAGTCTTACCGCATGTTCTCTATCTACAAAAAGACTCCTGCCTTTATATTTTTCAATGCTGTTAATATCGTCAATTCCTTTAAACTTCAAGATTACAAACTGTTTAAAGAACTTCACGCCCTCTATTTCCAAAACAAGCTTTTCTCTTCCCGTGTCCAAATAAACCCGCTTTAATTTTTTAAAACGCTTCGCATCATCTGTAGTCGGAAATACCTTGACTTCCCCTTTGATTCCATGTGTGGTTGAAATCACTCCCACCTGTAATAACTGCTCCATATATTCTCCTCTTATATTGATACCAAAGCGGCAAATAGACACCGCTTACGCGATGTCTACTACAACTTTCTTGTCTTCTTTGGCAGCGGCTGCTTTTACAACGGAACGAATTGCCTTCGCAATGCGACCCTGTTTACCGATCACCTTGCCCATGTCAGAATCTGCCACGCGCACTTCGATAACAATAGTCTTTCCTTCCTTCTTCTCTGTAACTACAACACTGTCAGGTTCGTCAACTAATGCTTTCGCAATTACTTCAACTAACTCTCTCATACGCGCACCTCCGCGGCCGGAATTATTTCTCGATTCCGGCTACCTTAAAGATTTTTCCAACCGTCTCAGTAGGCTGAGCGCCGTTGTTTAACCATTTCTTAGCTGCTTCCTCGTCTACTTTGATTGCGCTTGGATTCTGGTTTGGATCATAAGTTCCGATTTCCTCGATGAATCTTCCGTCTCTTGGAAATCTTGAATCTGCTACTACAATACGATAGAAAGGAGCTTTCTTCTGTCCCATTCTTTTTAATCTGATTTTTACTGCCATATTCTTTTCCTCTTCTTTCTTTTCTTTTTCTGTTTTGTTATCTATGTGTTAAAAAGGAAATTTAAATTTACCTTTCTTACCACCTCTGCCGCCCAGCATACCCGGAAGCTGTTTCATCATCTTTCTCGACTGTTCAAACTGCTTCACCATGCGGTTTACTTCACTGATATCCACCCCGGCGCCCTTTGCGATCCTGTGCTTTCTCGATGGATTTAAAATATCCGGATTTTGGCGTTCCTTGACTGTCATGGAATAAATCATTGCCTCCATCCTTGCCATCTTTTTCTCATTTTCTTCAGAATCAAGTTCCTTTAACTGATTCCCTCCAAGTCCGCCGATTCCCGGCATCATGCTTAAGATACTGGAAAGTCCTCCCATATTTCTCATCTGCTTCATACTGTCAAGGTAATCCTCAAAATCAAACTGGGCTTTCTTCATCTTCTGTGCCATCTTACGGGCTTTGTCTTCATCAATCTCGGCGCCCGCCTTCTCGATCAGGCTTAAGACGTCTCCCATACCCAAAATACGGGATGCCATTCTGTCAGGATAGAACTGCTCCAGATCAGAGAGCTTCTCTCCCATACCGACATACAGAATCGGTCTTCCGGTTACTGCTTTAATGGAAAGCGCGGCGCCGCCTCTTGTATCGCCGTCCAGCTTTGTAACGATAACACCGTCAATTCCTATTTTATCGTGAAAGCTTCCTGCCACGTTCACCGCGTCCTGTCCTGTCATTGCATCCACAACAAGAATCGTCTGGTGTACTGTAACCGCATCTTTTATTTCCTGAAGTTCTGCCATCATATCCTCATCAATGTGAAGACGCCCGGCAGTATCCAAAATCACAATGTTGTTGCCGTTCTTTGCCGCATACTCCATAGCCGCCTTTGCAATGTTCACCGGCTTGTGGCTGTCGCCCATTGCAAATACTTCCACTTCCTGCTTCTCTGCATTTACCTGAAGCTGCCTTATCGCCGCGGGACGATATACGTCGCAGGCAACAAGAAGCGGTTTCTTGCCCTTCAATTTAAACTTCCCGGCAAGCTTTGCAGTGGTAGTTGTTTTACCTGCCCCCTGCAGACCAGCCATCATAATAACCGTCGTTGCCCGTCCCGGCTGAAGTTTTATCTCTGTAGTCTCAGAACCCATTAATTTCACAAGTTCTTCATTTACAATCTTAATTACCATCTGCCCCGGATTCAGACCGTTCATTACGTCCTGACCGACAGCGCGCTCCTGTACGTCTTTTATGAAGCCCTTCACGACCTTGAAATTAACATCTGCTTCCAATAGCGCCATCTTTACTTCCCGAAGAGCCGCCTTGACGTCATCCTCTGTCAAACGTCCTTTGCTTCTTAAGTTTTTAAATACATTTTGTAGTTTCTCGGTTAAGCTGTCAAACGCCATACTATAACTCCTCTAAAATCTCTGTAGAAATCTTCTTTATATTATTAATTAAATCTTTAGCATCTCTATTATCTTTCATTGCTTCTTTATCTAAAATATCGTTAATCTGATGAACTTTGTTTTTAACAGACAGAAATTTTGCAACCAAATGCAGTTTCTCTTCATAGCCTGTCAACGTTTTATTACAACGCTTTATCATATCATGCACACCCTGCCTGCTGATTCCTTCCGACACAGCAATTTCACTTAACGATAAATCTTCCAACACAAACTGCTCATAGACCGATTTTTGATGCTCATTAAGTAATTCACCATAAAAATCATACAATAAAGCCTGCTCTAAAATCTCATCCATTTTTATCACCTTTGCTATCATAACGCGTAACGGAAGCGCTGTCAAGTATTTTTTCTTGACAGTTCTGCTTCAAAATATTCACAATTTGTTGCAAACACTACATTCAGAGATAAATAGTAATTTTCCCGTTTCGGCCTTACTCCATAACACATATAGTCAAACATCAGCTCTATTGCCTTATAACTTTGAGATGCGAGATCCTGATAAATAACTGCATCAATAGTTGAATCCTTTATATATGGAACTATCTCCGGATATACGTCGTACCCTAATACGATGGTTTTCTCATTTCCTGATTCTTTCAAATATTCTGCCACACACCCAAGATTGCAGACAAAATCCACAATTACATCCGGCTTTCTTTCTTTTAGGATCGTTCGGATTTCGTTTCTTTCGTCTTCCGGGACCGGAGATATCCATGCATAATCCAAAATCTCCAATTCTTTCTTCACACTTTTTAATGCTTCCTTAAATCCTTCCAATCGTTCACCGACAACAAGCTTATCTTGATGATTATGTTCACTGATGAGTAACTGTACCCTGCTTTGTGCCGGAGACAATTTCTCCAAAAGTTCCCCCATCAATTTCCCGCTTAAGTAATCGTTACACCCTACTGTACAAGTTGCTTTTATATTGGGAATACGCCTGGAAAACAGTATTACTTTTTTTCCTCTGGTCAACATGTCTTTTATATAAGGATAAATATTCTCGTAATGATAACTGAATATAATAAAATTCTCAATTCCTATTTCTTCCAATCTTTTCAAATCCTCGATTTGTTTTTCCGGTTTTTCTCTATCTGAATACGCTCTTACTATTTGTAATCCATCGTCTTCGAAATCTTGGACTGCCCTGTCAATTCCTGCTTCAATTTCATCAAAAAAGTAGCCAAAACGAGTAGAATAAAAACCTACAAAGGCAATTTTATACTCTTGATTTTTGGCTAAATTTCTAGCATTTTTATTCATTCTAAAATTTCGTTCTTCCAGTGCCTGAAATACTCTTTCTTTTGTTTCCGCTGAAAACGCCCCTTTTCCATGCATAATATTATAGAGCGTAGTCCTCGAAATATTAAGCTCTTGTGCCAGCTGATTCATTGTCATCCGCTTCTTCAAATTCGTACTACTCATATATGTATCCTTTACCCTCATATCTTTATACTTTTAATATTAATATACCCTATCCGAACCACATTTTGCAATAGATTTCCCCAGTATTTCCCTATTACTTCATCCGACTCTCTGACCCTGACCATAGATATATATGAAATTAGGATAATCCCCTGCTTTACAGGGGATTATCCACTAAAAAAACAATCTGCTTATTTTCTATAATATACATGATGCGGCTCTAAGTCCACAAGTGCAAACGGCATAAACTCTACGCCGTCTGCTTCGAAGTGAAGTTTCTTATCCGTCGCCTTTAAGTCGCAAAGTGCCGGCGCTTTTAAGAAGTCCGTCTCCTCGGAAACTGCCGCTAAGATATACGGACCATATGCGATATTTACAAGAGTGTTATCGGAGTTGTTCTCAAGGTAACGGAATTCCATTGCCATTTCAAGAACAACCACATCTCCTGCCTTTAATGCCTCAAGTGTTACGAAACCTTTCTCTACAGTTGTCCTGGCGTTTGCTCCGTTTACGCTTACGCTGTATGTATCATAAGCCCACTCTGGAACGAAGAGTTTCAGATTCTTATCCATATCGGAAAGAGCTGTAAGCTGAATCTTTCCTTCCTCAACTGTCTTAAGCTCTAATTTCCCGTCTAATGCCGAGTCAACAAGTACGTTTACATATACATGATTGTCATCGTAAGCGTAGATATTCTCCATGTAACGGTAACGGCTCTCCATACCTGTTCCGTGACAGCATGTATTCTCTGTTGTGGAATACTCTTTGCATCCGCCCGGATTAAGCGGCATAAAATATGTTGTACCGCCGTCTGGCTCATGACTGCAGGATGTAAGTATATGATTGCGGAGCGTGTTGTCATAATAATTCATCATTGTTCCGTCAGCCGTATATGCGAAAATCTGCCCTGTGAGACGAAGCATATTGTAACTTACGCAGCTCTCTTCGGATTTCTCGCTTAAGTAAGAACATGTTGTTCCTGCGCGGTGAATCATCTCTGTCTCACCAAATCCACCGTTACAGTAGATGTGTCCGCCTGTAACGATTTCCCAGAAGTTCTTACCAATCTTCCAGTAGTTCACTTCTCCTGTTGCGTGGTACATCTCCATAGCGCCCATAATCTGCGGGATATGCTGGTTTGCATGCATATCTTCTAGTGTATCGCAGTTCTCTGCCATCGGATAGAATAATTTCTCGTTGTCAAAGAGACGAGCTGCCTGTAAGTGCTTCTCGTTTCCGCTCATCAAGTATACTTTTACCATGATACCAATCATTCCGCCGTACTCGCCTGCGATGTACATAGACCACATCTTATTAAGCGTCTCCTTCGGAAGTCTGGAAAGACGGTTGTATACCCATACGCCAAGGGGCTCTAAGATTTCTCTTGCCGTTTCTTCGCCTGCGATTTCATAGCAGTCATAGAGTCCTGACATAATCTTTTCTAACGTATAATATGGACTCCAAATTTCCGGATATTTCACAAATACTTCCAAAAGGTCGAACTGCTCTTCCGAATATGCGCTAAGGAAACCTTCATGATACTGCTTTGGATATTTTGCAAATTCATCCTGACATTTCTTAAGTTCTGTCACCATGTAGTGAATCTTATTTAAGATTCTCTCGTTGTGTGTTGCGCCGTAGCAAACAGCAAGTCCTGATAAATAATGACCTGTCGTATGTCCTTTCAATTTGCAGCTCTCTTCGTCCCATCCTGTCATCGGCGGAGCGCCTAATGTATCAAGACCACATGCCACTCTGAAATTGTATAGCATCTGGTCGTCGTTCTGAGCCAAGAGAAACTCTGTCATTTTCTGCTGGTACTCATAATAAACCGTTCCCTCAAGAAGTTTTACATCATTGATAGGAAAATATTTTACCAACTCTTCAGGACCATCTTCTGTCTTTTCTTCATTACAGTAACAAATGTTTGCCACCGCAATCTTATCTGTATTTTCGATAGTTCCTTTTACCGTGAGCTCCCCTTCTTCTTTCAGCGGTTCATAGACTTCCCAAGCTACCAGAAGCGTCATTTTACGCCCGTCTTCACAGTCTACAATTGCTACAGATGGAAGTTTTGCCATTTCTCCCGGTTTTGCACATACATTCGTATCACGCACTTTTTTTACAACAACAATCTTCTCCTCCTGAAGAACGGTTGCCACAAATTCCTTCATGGCAGTCTCTCCCTCATAAGAAGCTGCAACTGTAAGTGTTACCTTTCTGTTGCCCATGCCATGAAGCGGACGTTGTACCTCTCCGTTCTCGTCGATAAAACGGCTCTCGCCTGTACTCCATGTGAATGTGGAGCCATACTTTCCTTCACTTGGGAAAATGAGGTTCGCGTCAACTGTACCTAAGTTGCCGATGTAGATTGCTTCCAAATCCTTTTGAAGAATCTCCTGTGTTGTGTGTTTTTTGTTTTCGCTCATAATAGTCTCCTTTTATGTATGTAATTTTTTATTTCTCTTTGTCTTTGTTTGCAGTCCTGAAATAATTATGTTAAAATTATTCTAATGAAACCCAACGCTATAAACAGAAAGAAGAATGGATATGAATACTATTTTTAACATGGAAGGACCTATTTTTACTATCATAAATAAAATCGCCGACGTGGTTATTTTAAGTGTTCTTTGGGTGCTGTTTTCCCTCCCGATTGTTACTATCGGCGCAGCCACCACGGCTTTATATCACGCGACTCACAAAGTCATTATGAAAAGTGAGGGATATGTGTTCGGCACATTTTTCAAATCTTTTAAAGCGAACTTGAAGCAGAGTATTTTCTTAACTCTCCTTTTTGTTCTTCTTGGTATATTCGCTTTCGTTTGTTATAACTTTTCGAGCAGCTTACCGAAAGGAAATATGATTGGTTACCTTTATTACGGAATCATGATTTTAGTCATCTTCCTGATGCTGATCCTTGTCACTTACGGTTTTGCAGTATTATCCCGCTTCTATATGAAGACGATGGATATCATGAAAGCTGCCATCGCTCTTGCGGTCACAAGAATCGGCTGCACTCTGCTTCTTGCATTAATCTTCACAATCTGCGGTATCACGTTTTACCTGATTCCCGGTTCCGTATTCATTCTTCCGGTATGCTGCATGATTGCTGCCGAAAGGTTGATTGAGCCTGCTCTTCTTAAAATCACTCCAACGGAGAGTCCGGAAGAAGAATCTTCCGAAATCCCGTCTTAATATCTTGCTTCAATGGTTTCTCCGGCTGCGAACTTCTCCAGATTCTGAAGAAATGTTTCCAGACCGGAAGCCTTCGCACGGTAACCCCGTTCTCTATCATTTAATACAACGCAAAGTTTTCTCGCAGATTCGCCGTAATATACGACCTTATCTGCTTCTTTGCTGCCGTCGGCATAGATAAATGTAACTTCTGCTTTCTTCTCCATACTGTTTGTATTTGGAATACCGTCGAATAATACTTCGTCCGCACTTTGGACAATGAGCATGTAATAAAGATTACGAAAACTCTCCATTTCTGCATTCTTGCCGTCCAAAAGCACTTCTTCATTACCTTCATCTGCATTTTTTATCTGAATTTCGTAATGCTTTCCGCCTGCGTCGATTGTAAGAGCCGCAAGACTTCTTAAGTCCGGTGCAAGGATTTCTTTACTTACCATGGATTTCGCATCTGCCGTAAGCCATGTGAACGTTCCTGCCGCGCACTTATAAATAACCGGAATCTCATCTCTTTGAATAAAGACGTTTCCACTCACATCAGGTTTTGATATATTTAATGTCAAGCCTTGTTCCTTCTCGGAAGCTGTATATTTAAGCGTTACTTTCATATATGGTTCCTGCAAATCGTATTTTCCATAATCCGTTTCTTCTACATTGACCGCGGCAATCTCCACCGCCTTAATATCAAAGAACGTTGGGAACATTTCTTCCGTGAGCCCTACATCTGCCGGATAAGTGAACGGAGAGCGTATCTCATAGCTGTTCATCAAATATCCCGC
>CANAZK010000034.1 GCA_947366105.1 uncultured Lachnospiraceae bacterium
GGAAGCCATAGATTCCTCATCCACGAGAACCGTAATTTTCACTTCCTTATCTAATTTCTTAATATATTCGATTGTGTCCTTAGAAATCGCATACCGCTTGTCCGCCGTAAGGTCTACGCTTAATCCAAATTTCTCTGTAAGCTGACCTGCAGTCACATTGGCTGCTATGACAAGGACGATACCAAGAACAGTAATAACTGTAGCAAGCGCTCCATAACGCACATTACCTCCCCAGCGCCTCTTCTCAAGTACCCTTGTCGTAAGGAAGAAGAATACCGCCGCAAAGCTTACAAAGAAAAATATATCCGATACGCTGAAGATTCCCATTGTCATATTGTAGTAACGTGAATAAAACGACACGCCATACAGCAATTTCTTTAATGGTTCAATACTGATAATTCCCGCGATAGAATTAAGGGAAATCACAAGAATCATGGCGGCAAATCCTCCGATTGCCGCGATAATCTGATTCTCCGTCTGCGACGAGATAAACATACAAAGGGCGATACCCGCCATTCCCGTAAAAATAATTCCTGCCATGTTTCCCCAGAAAATCATCCAGTTAATCTCCGCATAGGGTGAAATCGCAACCGCATGAACCAAAGTCACCAAAACTCCGATAACATACACCACTACTGCGGCAAAGTATTTTCCTGCCACAATCCCGTTAAGCGTTACCGGGGCAGAAAACAGAATTGGATCCGTCTTCTGCTTTCTGTCTTCACTCATCAGCCTCATCGTAAGAATCGGCGTGAGCAGAAGAATTACTGTATATAAGAATGAAAATTCGGCGCTGATATCCGCCTGTCCACTCAAAATCATAACTGCGAACTGGTAGCCGGCCAAAATGTAAAACGCCGCCAAGTACACATATCCTACCGGTGAGATAAAGTAAGAATGGAATTCTCTCAAAAATATTGCCGTCATCTGTTTCTCCTCCTTTTATTCTGCCTTTGACCCGGTAAGTCTCAGGAAGATATTCTCTAATGACATATCAGCGCCTGACATCTCAAGCAAGAGCCATGGGCTTTTCTTAATAAAGGATGCGATAATCCTTCTTGCATCCATCTGTTCCTTTGCCCGCACCTCAAATTCGCAACATCTCTTTTCTTTACACGGAAGACGTTGTACGCTTTTCAGTCCTCCTACTTTTAACAGCGCCTGTTCTACTTCTCGTTCCGGTCCTTCGATACGAATACGCAGATAATTTCCTTCTAATTGTACGGAAAGATTCTCCAGCGTATCATCCGCCGCTAATTTCCCGCGGCTAATTACAACAAGCCTGTCACAAACTGCCTGAATCTCAGATAAAATATGAGAAGACACGATAACTGTATGCTTCTTTCCGAGTTCCTGAATCAAGGTACGAATCTCAATAAGCTGTTTGGGGTCCAATCCAACCGTAGGCTCATCCAAGATTAATACTTTCGGCGCACCGATAAGCGCCTGTGCAATTCCGATACGCTGTTTGTAACCTTTCGATAAATTTTTGATGACTCTGTCATACACGTCCGACACACGCGCAGCCCTGCATACAGACTCCAAATGCTCTTTCTTCGGAAGCGTACACTTCTTAAGTCGATAAACGAAATTCAAATACTCTTTTACAGTCATATCCTGATAAAGCGGCGGCAATTCCGGGAGATAACCGAGTTGTTTCTTCGCTTTTAACGGCTCCTCCAAAATATCGTGGCCATCGATAGTCACACTTCCCTCCGTCGCCGAGAGATTTCCGGTAATAATGTTCATTGTTGTTGATTTTCCTGCACCGTTTGGCCCTAAAAGTCCCAAAACTTCCCCCTCATTCACTCGAAAGCTTACATGGTCCAGCACTGTTTTATTTCCGTATTTTTTTACAAGTTCTTTTACTTCTATCATCTTTCCCTCTCCAAGTGAATTTTTTCATAGTATATGAAAAGCCCCTGCCAGTACAATTTGTCCCGACAGAAGCTTCCCAAAATCTTTGTTATCCTTTCACACCACTCATGGCGATACCACGAACGATGTACTTCTGACATATGATGAATATAATTACTACCGGAATCAAAGCAAGAATTGAGCCGGCCATGATTAAGTCATAACGTGAAGTAAAGGAATTTCTAAATGAAGACAATCCCATCTGCACGGTAAATTTTGCATCAGAAGCGATGTAAATAACCGGTCCCATAAAGTCGTTGTATGAACTCTGAAACTGGAATACTGTTAACGTTGCGATAATCGGCTTACAAAGTGGAAGGAATATCTGTGCCCAAATACGCACATGGCTGCAGCCATCCACGATAGCCGCCTCTTCAAGTTCCTTCGGCAAGGTCATGAAGAACTGCCTTGTAAGGAAGATGGAGAACGGTGTACCGAACATTACAGGTACAATAAGCGGTACGTATGTATCATAAAATCCCATATCCTTGAACATAAGGAATCTTGGAATCAATGTGATAACAAACGGTACCATCATAGCTGCAAGGAATCCCATGAAAATTTTCTCTCTTCCCGGGAATTTAAGTCTTGCAAATGCATATCCGGCTAATGATGAGAAAATAATGTTAAATATTGTAGCTGGAACCGCAATCTTCAATGTGTTGAAAAACATCTGCACGAAGCTTATGCTTCCTCTGGAAGCTGCTTCAGTAAAATTCTCAAATTTCCACTCTGACGGGAAAAACGTCGGTGGGAAAGCAAAAAGCTCTCTCTGACTCTTAAACGCAGATACCACCATCCACGCAAACGGAAGGATGACAAGTATTGCGACGATAATTACGCCTACGTAGGCAAAAAAATTGCTCCTTTTCTTCTTAATCATAATCTTTATCCCCTTTGCGTGTTATACTTCAATTCTCTTATCCATAATCTTGTTCTGTACGAGAGTAACCGCCATGATAATAACAAACATAACAACCGCCATAGCACAGGCATAACCCATCTTAGAGTACTCAAACGCATTAGACCAAAGATAATAGGAAACAGTATATGTTGAATATCCAGGACCACCCTTTGTCATGATAAAGATTTCTGTGTACATCTGGAATGCATCAATTACTGCCGTAAGCATTACAAAGTAGATAGACGGCATAACAAGCGGAATCTTAATCTTGAACAATAACTGCGAAGGTGTGACTCCGTCAAGCGCTGCCGCCTCATATAAGGATTCATCAATTCCCTGTAAAGCTGCAAGGAAGATAAGCATGTTATAACCTGCCCATTTCCATACAGACATAATAGCAATTGAGAACAACGAGTACTTCGCGTCGGTAATCCAACCAATCGGGTCCATATGAAATAGTTTGCTCAAAATAAAGTTTAAAATACCATAGTCCGTATTGTAAATCCATACGAAAAGAAGTGATACTACTACGATGGGACATACAACCGGTAAGTAATATAATGTTCTAAAAAATCCTGCAAATTTTAATTTGCGGTCCAAAAGCATTGCTAATGCAAATGATGTAATTACTGACATTGGAACATACATGATTACCCAGTGTACCGTATTTCCCAAAGCCTCAAGAAAGACTTCGTCCTTAAACAATGTCTTATAGTTCTGTATTCCTGTGAATGTAGGTTCACGAAGGAGATCCCATTCAAAGAAGCTGATTAAAAACGACCTGATAATCGGATAATACATTAAAATAATCAAACTAATTAACGGTAATAAGATGAACAAAAAAGCGGTTATCGCTTCTTTTTGCTTTAATGTTCTTTTACCCAACAATTTTTTCATAATTTCCACCTCTCATATTCTAGGCAAATTAAGGGACATCCACACAAGGATGCCCCTTGCTTTTTAAGTATTAGTTGAATACTGTTGAGTTTGCCTGCTCGTCAATCTTCTCAACTGCTTCTTCGATAGAAATCTTTCCTTCGAATGCGTCAGAAAGGTGTGCTGTAATGATTGAACTGTACTCTGACCATTTACCCGTCTTACTAGCCTCAAGCTGGGAAGCGTTTCCAAGGTATTTTGAAGAGTTAATAAATGCATCAGCTGAAGGTGGTGTATTCACGTAATTTTCGTTCTCCATTAAGTCTGAGTATGCCGGAAGTGAAAGAGCAGATTCCATAACTAATGCCAAACCTTCATCGCTCATCTGGTAAGATAAGAGATTAGCTGCTGCGTCTTTGTTCTCACTTGTATCAGCGATACATACCATACTACAGATGAACGGACATGTACGTGTTGTTCCTTGTGGCATTTCTCTTGCATCCCACTCAAAGTCAACTTCTGAACGGAATGATGGGATTACCCAACGTCCTGACGGATACATAGCAACTTTACCGATGATGAAGAGACGGTCCTCAGACTCTCCTGTAGAGGAAACTGAACCAGGTGACGGAGCTGAGCCTGCCTCGATGAGGTCAGACATTAACTTAAGTCCCTGAAGAGCCTCTGGTGAAGAGATGTTTGATTTACCATCTTTGAACCATTCTGCACCGTAGTTACCCATCCAGTTAACCCAGTCGGCACGGTAGTTGTTGATAGCTGTACCATAAACGTCTACACGGTCTCCGCTCTTCTTTGTAAGTTTCGCTGCGAGATCTTTGTATTCGTCGATTGTCCAGTCATTTGTCGGAACTTCAACGCCTGCTTCTTTGAACATATCTAAGTTGAGGTACATAACATATGATGTCCAGTCTTTCGGGAAAGCTACCTGTTTGCCATCAAAGTTACCGAAATCAAGAACTCCATCAAGGATGCCTTCTGTTAACTGTGGGTATTCTTCAAGATATCCAGTTAAATCAGAAAGCATTCCTGCTTCATTATAAGCTCTGATTCCGGCCTCACCTGACCAAAATAAGTCAGGAAGGTTTCCTGCTGCTGCAAGTGTCTTTAACTTTGTGTCATAATCAGAAGGAACATACATCTGCTCTACTTCTACATTCGGAGCGTACTCCATGTAAGATTTGAATACATTAGCGTACATCTCACGCTCATAGTCATCTCCTGAATGCATGTAAGTAAGCTTGCCTTCTAACTCAGCTGCTTTCTCAGCTCCTTCCCAGTTTGTGTTCTCTTTGGAAACTGTCGGTTTGTCGCCGCCCTCTTCTTTCTCCTTTGATCCACAAGCTGCAAATGATGCTGCCACAAGTGTTGCTGCCATTACGAGTGCCAAAGTTTTTTTCAGATTCTTTTTCATAATCTTTCTCCTTTCTTTTTTTATCATCATGTGTCGCCACAAGTATGACCGTCGCTTATCGGAACATTTCACATGTAAGTTCGGTTCCTTTTCTCAAATATGCAGGAATCGTATGAAGCGGCGCCTCCGCATTCACAACTGTTCCTCCTTCGTATTCCTTTCCTGTCGCCGTATCTATAAAGTTTTGACCTTTCGGAAAATATACGTTCCGCATTCGAACTCCCTTTTCATGCACCGGACAAACCATGATATCCGGTCCAAACATATACTGATCGTAAATGTCATAGACATCATCCTTCGGATAATCATAAAAAAGGGGGCGCATCAGAGGAGTGCCCTCCTCCGATGCCTTTTGTAGCTGTTTATGAATATATGGTCGCAGCCGCTCACGGACTGCTACATACTTCACCATAATCTCATATGCTTCCTCACCGTAGCTCCAAATCTCATTCGGTCCGCCCGACGCGCAGAAACCATCAAGACTAACCGGAGAACTTGCCGGTCTGTCCGCACGGAATCTAAAACCATGCATCCGGAAAATCGGACAGAACGTCCCAAACTGGAACCATCTCACGAAGCACTCCCGATATTCCGGTGAATCCGGGTCTCCTCCGTGGAATCCTCCGATATCTGTCGTCCACCACGGAATACCGCTTACCGCTACATGAAGTCCTGTTTTAATCTGTCTTCTTAAACTATCAAAGTCTGCTCTTATATCTCCCGACCAAAGAACCGTTCCGAAACGCTGACTTCCGATAAATGCACATCGAATCAGATTCACGATTTCATCCTGACCTTCTGCTTTCTGACCTTCCCAGAAAGTTTTCGCATAATAGAATGGGTATAGACTGCTTACCTCCATACCGTTTCCAAGCCAGTACCTTAAGTTATCATAATCATATGGACCTATCTCCGGCTCGGCTTCATCAAGCCAAAAGTTTCGAACTCCCAGTTCATAATAATTTTTTTTCACTCTGCCCCAGACAAACTTCCTTGCCTCCGGATTTGTCGAATCATAATAGGTCTCCGGTCCTCTGCAATATATAAGCGGCCCCGGTCCTCTCTCGGTACGAATCAACATGTTCTGCTCCCGCATTGTAAGGAAGTTTTCACTTCGTGGGTCTACCGTCGGCCATATGGATACGAGAAATTTTACATCCATCTCGTTCAGTTCTTCTATCATTGCCTTCGGATCCGGCCAATATTCTTTATCAAACTTCCACTCTCCCTGTTGCGGCCAATGGAAGTAATCGCATACAATAAGTGAAAGAGGAATTCCTCTTCGCTTATACTCCCGCGCTACGCCAAGTAATTCTTCCTGAGTTTCATAGCGGAGCTTTGACTGCCAAAGTCCTGTCGCCCACATCGGAAGTTCCGGCGAATATCCTGTAAGTCTGCAGTATAGCTTTTCAATCTCATCCGGAGTATCCCCCGCAAACACAAGATAGTCGAGCTGTTTTGCACTCTCAGCCACCCAGCGAGTCCTTGAAGTTCCGAACTCTACACGACCGATTGCCGGGTTATTCCAAAGGAAACCGTAACCTCTCGAGGAAATCACGAAAGGAATTGTACTCTTTGTATTCTGCTGACATAAATCAAGAGTTGCTCCTTTTAAATCAAATAAGTCGTGAGCCTCTTGTCCTAAACCATAGAAATGTTCTCCCACATAGGAACATATATTCTGTTCGATATGGAACAATCCTCCCGCCTTTCCTTTTATCATTCTAGCCGCCATATCCCGCTCGTTCGTCCAAAATTCTTCAAACAACACTTCATCTCTATGATTTCTGAATGAAAGTTTACCCTCACCGGTCACTCTTACGTTTATGTTTCCATTAGTCAGCTGATAGCCGTCTTCACATACTTGAATTTCACCTATCGCTTCCTCTTGCTGTAACAATGTCCAGTCGAGCTCTTCAATCCTCGATGCCGCTGCACGCACTCTGATAACGTCTGCTCCGTATATCTCAAGTCGAACGACTTCTCCCTCCCGGAGAATCTCAATACTATTTCGGCTCGTCCTTATCATATCCCCTTCCTCCTCCGTATTTCCTCCTTTTTTCAATTTACACGTGTTAACTTTATTTTCATTATAGCAATAATCTTTTAATCGTCAATCTTTTTCGATAATATTTTGATATATTTTGTTAATTTCCATAAATATTAAGCTCATTTTTTGTACAATATACATAATCACATTCATTAAAATCATTATTTACCAACATCTTATCCAATATAGCAGGCAATCAACCTTTAATTGAACGCCAACGTATGTGCCATTCAGTATACGACGCACCATATATAAAGGACTACCGGTTCACTACCGATAGTCTTTTCTCATACTCAAAAATTCAATTTTCAATTGCTTTTTCCTCTTACGTCACAAGCAATTTTTCCACATCCAAAATCCCCCATCCTTGACGATTCCTTTGGAGTCCCAAATCTCTACAGCTCTGACGCAGTTTCAATTTCACTTCAACATTACTCATATCCGGATATTTCGACAGCAGGACTGCCACTGCACCTGCCACAACAGGCGTTGACATAGAGGTACCGCTTTTAGGCACATATGCTTTCATATTCCTTCTATATCTTGAATTGCAGGAATACACATTAGACCCAGGCGCTACTAAATCAGGCTTAACCACACATTCTTTTGTAGGTCCTCTTCCTGAATAGTTCTTCTTCTGCCGACCGAACACGGAAGGCTCCTGCTGGTCGTTGGAAGATCCCACCGTAATAATCTTTTTGCTGACTCCCGGAATGGTAACCGTTCCTCTGCCGGGACCGTAGTTACCCGCCGCCGCTACCACAACAAGCCCGTCATCCCACAGCTCTTCCACAGCCTGAAGGAGACGCTGCTCTTCTTTGTCTCCCACATGGGGCAGCGTCCCCACTGAGATATTCACAACGAGAATATTATATTTCTTCTGATTCTCCTGTACCCAGCGAATACCCTTGATTACATTTTCAATATCTCCGTCCCCCTTTTCATCCAGCACCTTGACAACGATAAAATGACAAAGCGGCGCCATTCCTGCATAAACGCCGTCTGAAAGTCTGCCGCTCCCCCCTATTATTCCCGCCACATGGGTTCCATGTCCGTTATCGTCGTAAAGCATCCGCTTTCCATTAATAACATCTTGAAAAGCTGCAATCCGGTCGTCAAAATCCGGGTGAAGCCCAATACCGGTATCAAAAACTGCTACACCGACCCCTTGGCCAAGAAATTTTCCACCCAATGTATCTTCACACCAGTAATCCGTTATTTTCTTAACCTGCTTCATTCTATATTCCCTTTTTGATTAGAATATTCATAATAATGAAACTTCGCTACTTTTTCATTTTTTTGAAATATTTTTATATTTTCAGAAACACGGATAACCTCTCCTACATACTATAACATTGTAAACAATCAAATTATGGAGGCTTTATTATGAGCGACTTAAGTGCAACAAACTGTGGATGTGGATGTAACGAAAGAAGGGAATGCGGCAACAATTCTTGTATCTGGATCATTATTCTTTTATTATGCTGCTGCGGTAATGGATTCGGCGGACACGGTAACGGATGCGGTAACGACAGCTGCTTAATCATTCTTTTACTTCTCTTCTGCTGCGGCGGAAACAACGGCTTCTTCTGTGGAAACGACGACTGTGGCTGCTGCTAATAAAACAAAGAATCTCGCTTTGCGAGATTCTCCGCCTGCGGCGGGTCGCCTAAGCGACATAATTCTGTTCCGCCGCAGTGCGAGCCCCCGGAGGGTTTTATTTTACAGATAACAAAGTTACCTGTAAAATCAACAGGGATATCGAAAGATATCCCTGTTTTCATATGATAGGCATTCAATTATGAACGCTTTTCGTTTTCTTCTCCATAAACGTTTTTCTCGTCCTTTTGTTCGTCTTTCTTTACAGTTGCTTCCTTTGTAAGCATGCAGTTTTCGTCTAATTCATAAACAGCATTTCCGTCAATGATTAATTGCCGCATTTTATTTCACTTCCTTTCATCTTAGTATATGAGGATTTCATATTTTTGCTTTTTTATTCATATACATTTACAACGCTATATTTAGGAGTGCCTATGGAACAATCAGAATCTGACAAAATGACGCCTTTGGACAGGATTATCTCTTCCAGACAATTACAGATGTTAAAGCTTATGATTCCCTATACTCCTCCTTCCAGCCAGCGTATGCTTGCCATATATGCGAAATTTTTGGAGCTTCAGCATACAATATCGTTTTTTCAAAGCTTCCACAAAGACATTCGCACGCAGGCTTTTCAAAAAACGCTGTCGTCACCGCTTGATATTTTTGATGAGCTGCGGCCCTATATGCCTGAAAATGAGCGTAATTCCATAGATTCCATTCTGAACGTTTTAAATATGATGGAAATGGTTTCTGCAATGGAGCAGATGAATTCTGACGGAGACGGGCACCCCGGCACAGGCGGCTTCAATCCGATGGATATGATGAAAGGGATGCTGACGCCGGAGCAGCAGGGAATGTTTGATATGTACAGTACGATGTTTAATGAAATGGAATCCCAAGATTCCGACGTGAAAGGAGATGATGATAATAATGGATAGCTGGTTAAACCATCCCGGAATGCAGAATATTGACCCGGTCAAACTGGAGCTGATTAAAACCGCCGTTTCACAGACAAGCGGAAAAACAGGAAACGCACTTGCGCCGATTCTGCTTTCCCTAATTACGACCGCCAATAAAAAAGGCATCCAGTTCTCACCGGATGAAGTATCACTGATTATGGAAATGATGAAAGATGGGAAAAGCCCGTCAGAAAAAGCGCAGATTGATAAAACGGCGCAAATGGCAGAATCTTTTCTTAAAAAACACCGGCGGTAAGCGCGCCGTATAAACACACCCCTGGGAACGGACTCCGCCGGCTCCGCTCTCGGGGGCATGATTTTCCTTTTAAAATCCTTCCTCACGGCGCATCATCCGGTTTGCCCGCCGCTTTTCTCCATTCTCCCACTCTGCTTTTTGAACCTCTGTTTCAAGCAAAATCCCCGGAACCGGCGTAGGCTTATCATATTCATCAAGGGCCACCATAGAAAAATACGCCCGGTTGATTGGTCTTCTCTCTCCCTCTATATTCTCGCAGTAAGTATCCACACGAACCTCCATAGAGGTGTTTCCTACGTACGTTATCTTTCCTACAATGACAATCGTATCACCCTGATATGCCCCCTTCAAAAACTTTAAACTGTCAACAGACGCCGTAATGACGTCTCTCCTCGCATGACGCTTTGCCACAAGTCCGGCAGCCTCATCAATCCACTGCATCAGAACTCCTCCAAACAGCCTTCCGGCGCTGTTTAAATGATTGGGACGTACAATGCGCATGGTCTCCACCCGGGAATCCTCCACTCTTTTCAATTCTCTATCCAATGTTCTTTCTTCCTTTCACTTAATTAATTTTCTATCGACATAATACCCTATTATAATGTATACTGTCCACAGAGTGCAAATAATAATGAACAACAGAAAGGATTTTTATGAGAAATATAAAATTAACAATCGAATACGACGGTTCCCGTTACCAGGGATGGTCGCGGCTTGGAAAAGGAGAATCCCAAAATACCATCTCCAACAAAATCATAGAAGTAATTAAAAAAATGACCAATGAAGACGTTGAGCTTTTCTGCGGAGCAAGAACGGAAACGGGAGTTCATGCGTATGCCCAAACTGCCAACTTCAAGACAACGACCGAAATGAAGCTTTATGAAATCAAACACTATCTGAACCGCTACCTTCCAATGGACATCGCGGTTACCGATATCGAAGAGAAACCGGAACGCTTTCACTCAAGCCTAAACGCCTCTTCCAAAATATACATGTACCGCATTGCAGTCAGTGAGGTTCCAAGTGTATTTGAGCGCAAATATACATACTACTGTTTCAAAAAACCTGATGTGGATATTATGAAACAGGCGGCTGCTCCCCTCATCGGTAAACATGACTTTAAAAAATTCTCCACCGTAAAGAAAAATAAATCAACGGAAAAGGAGATTTACAGCATCGACGTTTACTCAGATAATGAGGAAATTCAGATTACCATCCACGCCAGCGACTTCCTGCATAATATGCCAAGAATGATCATCGGCACTCTGATTGATATCGGGCTCGGCTTGCGCACAAAAGAAGATATAGAACAAATATTAAACGGCAATTCCGAGACGGCCGCAAGCGCGCCCTGCGACCCGAAAGGCTTGTATCTTCAGGAAGTATTATATGAATAGGAAAATACTTTAAACGACGGGCAAGATAAAAGGAATCCCGCAGAGGAGATTCCTTTTATTTTGCCGGCTGTTTATTTGCCAAGATACTTTAATAAATTTTCATAATATCGTTCGCTTTGTTCATATCCATGATCGTAAAATTCGTTGAGCTTTTCCATATTCCTTTCCAGTCTTGAAATCAAACGCTTTTCCGGGCGGATTACAAAAATCTTACCTTCCTCTTCCAGTCTTTCAATCCTTGCCATAACACTGTTATACATAAACGGGCGGTATACGATTGTTTTCACAAGCTCAGGATATTTCTTATACGCACGTTCATAGAACCTTCTCTTCCCGCGTGTCACAAGCTTCTTCCGATATCCCTTGTTTTTAGTTAAAATAATAACTATCTTTTTATTCCCGTAGGTCATGGCGCGTTTCAACGGCACGGAATCCGCCAAGCCTCCGTCAAGATAAGGCGTGCCGCCAATCTTAACAACCGGTGAGAGCAGCGGCATACTGCATGAAGCCCTGCAAATCTTCATCAATCTCTCTTTGTCGTCCCTGCTGTCCATATATTCAGGTTTTCCTGTCTCACAGTTCGTGACCGTCCACTCTGCTTTTATTTCGGAATCAAAATAAGTATCATAGTCAAACGGGTAGATTTCGTTCGGAAATTTATCAAAAATCAAATCCATATTTATGATTGTTTTCTCTTTCATAAATTTACGTACGCCAAAATAATAATCAAATTCTCCATCCCTATAAATCATGCAGTCTTTCGTTCTTCCAATCTGCTTTGATACATAATCAACCCCGTTGCATGAACCTGCCGATACGCCGATGACATGCGACATATATAAATCCTTTTCCATCAGATAGTCCAATACCCCTGAGGTGAATACCCCTCTTGTAGCTCCGCCTTCTAATATCAAAGTTGCTTTTTCCATAACCATTCCCCTTTCTGTCTTATTAATTATATACCCATTTAGAATGAATGCAACCCTGATTTTAATAAAGTTCTACTAATCCTTGCCATTTCATCGTTCTCATGCTAAGATAAGCGTTGATGATATAGGAAAATATTTTTTAAGATAAAGGAGAATTACTTATGATTAGCGCAAATAATATTACACTAAGACTGGGTAAGAAAGCATTATTTGAAGAAGTAAATATTAAATTTACTTCCGGAAACTGTTATGGAGTTATCGGTGCAAACGGCGCCGGCAAATCAACTTTCCTGAAAATTCTTTCCGGTCAGCTAGAGCCTACAAAAGGAGAAGTCGTTATCACGCCCGGCGAACGTCTTTCATTCCTGCAGCAGGATCACTTTAAATATGATGAGTTCCTTGTACTTGATACGGTTATCATGGGAAATGCAAGACTGTATGAAATTATGAAGGAAAAGGAAGTAATCTACGCAAAAGAAGACTTCACGGATGAGGACGGAATCAAAGCAAGCGAACTGGAGGCTGAATTTGCTTCCATGGATGGATGGGAGGCTGAATCAGACGCCGCATCGCTTCTGAACGGACTTGGAATCGAAACAGAATTACATTATAAATACTTAAAGGATCTCACCGGCGCAGAGAAAGTGAAAGTACTTCTTGCTCAGGCATTATTTGGTAACCCTGACATTCTTCTTCTCGACGAGCCGACCAACCACCTTGACTTGGACGCTATTGCATGGCTGGAAGAATTCTTAATTAATTTTGACAATACCGTTATCGTTGTATCTCATGACCGCTACTTCTTAAATAAAGTATGTACGCAGATTGCAGATATTGACTACGGCAAAATCCAGCTTTATGCCGGCAACTATGATTTTTGGTATGAATCAAGCCAGCTGATTATCCGTCAAATGAAGGAAGCGAACCGAAAGAAAGAAGAAAAGATCAAAGAACTTCAAGAGTTTATCTCACGCTTCAGCGCCAACGCTTCCAAATCAAAGCAGGCAACGTCACGAAAAAAAGCGCTTGAGAAAATCCAGCTTGACGATATCCGTCCTTCAAGCCGTAAGTACCCATATATCGACTTCCGCCCAAACCGTGAAATCGGCAATGAAGTCCTTACTGTGGAGAATCTTTCCAAAACAATTGACGGCGAAAAGATTTTGGATAATCTTTCGTTCACTATTACGCGTGAAGAAAAGGTTGCATTTGTCGGCGGAAACGAGTTTGCGAAAACAGTATTATTCAAAATCCTTACGGGAGAAATGGAGCCGGACGAAGGTTTCTACAAATGGGGCGTCACTACTTCCCAGGCTTACTTTCCGAAAGACAGCTCAAAAGAATTTGATAACGATTACACAATCGTCGACTGGCTCACACAATATTCGGAAGAAAAAGACGCGACTTATGTCCGCGGTTTCCTTGGAAGAATGCTTTTTGCCGGCGATGACGGCGTGAAAAAAGTCAGAGTTCTCTCCGGAGGCGAGAAGGTCCGCTGTCTATTATCTAAGATGATGATTTCCGGCGCCAACATCTTAATCCTTGACGAACCGACCGACCACCTTGACATGGAAGCTATCACCGCGCTCAATAACGGACTTGTGAAGTTCCCTGGAGTTATTTTGTTTGCTTCCCGCGACCATCAGATTGTACAGACAACCGCAAACCGCATCATGGAAATTGTACAGGGCGGCAAATTAATCGACAAGATTACGACTTATGATGAATATCTTGCAAATGACGAAATGGCAAGAAAACGTCAAGTTTATACCATGACCAACACAGAAGACAATAATTAAACTGGTTTTGCAGAAAACAAAAAAGAATCTCGGCTGCGAGATTCTTTTTTGTTTTCTGTCTATTGTTCATCGCACAGATGGCATGCAACCATGTGTCCGGGAGCCATTTCGCGAAGTTTCGGCATCTCATTAAAACATCTGTCCGTGGCATACTGGCATCTCTCTGCAAAACGGCAGCAGTTCTTCGGATTAATCGGACTTGGAATCTCGCCCTTAATCTGAATACGCTTATTAGCCTTCGCCTTATCCGGGTCTGCCTCAGGAATCGCTGAAAGCAGCGCCTTTGTATACGGATGCAGCGTATTGCTGTAAAGTTCCTCTGTCTCCGCCGTCTCCACAACGGTTCCAAGATACATAACAATCACACGGTCAGAAATATATTTTACTACACTCAAATCGTGAGCAATGAAAAGATACGTAAGTCCGCGCTCTTCCTGAAGTTCCTTCAGCATGTTAATTACCTGTGCCTGTACGGACACGTCAAGAGCGGAGATCGGCTCATCACAGATAATGAAATCAGGATTCACGGAAAGCGCCCTGGCAATACCGATACGCTGTCTCTGTCCGCCTGAGAACTCGTGCGGAAAACGGGACATATGGTCCTTATTAAGACCTACCGTTTCCAAAAGTTGCTGTACTTTCTCGTCCGCTTCTTTACTTGGCATACCATGCTCTTTCAGCCCTTCTCCTACAATCTCCTTAACAGTCATACGGGAATTAAGGGAAGCATATGGATTTTGGAAGATCATCTGTACCTTTTGGCAGAATTCTTTCTGTTCTGCTTTTGAAAGCTTTGTAATATCTTTTCCGTCATAAATCACTTCCCCGGAGGTCGGCTCATAGAGACGAATCATACAACGTCCCATTGTTGATTTTCCGCATCCGGATTCCCCTACAAGACCCACCGTCTCACCTTTGTAGATATCAAAGGATACATGGTCTACTGCCTTTAAGTCGGCATGTTTTCCTACATGGAAATATTTACAAACATCCTTCACCTGTACGAGAGGCTGTTTTTCATTGCTATTCATATTATTTCACCTCTCCTTCCTTAAGCTCTGCGGCATTTTCCTTTTTTAAATCCGTATCCGGCGCAAATTCATGCTGCAGCCAGCAGTTTGTAACATGCTCACCTGAAAGTTGGTACGAACACGGCGGATTATCTTTACATACATCCATTGCATATTCACAACGGGCTGCAAACGGACATCCCTTCGGCGGGAAGAACAGATCCGGAGGCGTACCCTCAATCGGAGTAAGCTTCTCACCTTTTGCTGTGTCAAGCTTTGCGATAGAACCCATAAGCCCCTTTGTATAAGGATGTGCCGTGTCATAGAAAATCTCCTGTGCAGTACCCTTCTCTACAATTTTTCCTCCGTACATAACAATAACACGGTCGCACATACGTGCAATAACGCCCAAGTCATGTGTAATCATAATAATTGACATTCCAAGCTTCTCTCTCAACTCTAAAAGCAGGTCAAGAATCTGTGCCTCGATCGTTACGTCAAGAGATGTTGTCGGCTCGTCGCATATAACAAGGCTTGGACGGCTGACAAGAGCAATCGCAATCATAACACGCTGTTTCATACCGCCTGACAATTCATGCGGATATTGTTTATAACGCTTTTCTACGTCGGAGATACCTACAAGTCTCATAATCTCCAACGCTTTTTCCTTTACTTCCTTTTTGGAAACATCTGTACGTCCTAAAAATACCTCTTCAATCTGCGCTCCAACCCTCATTGTCGGGTTCAGAGAAGTCATTGGGTCCTGAAATACAAATCCGATATCTTCCCTGCGCATTTTTCTCAGCTCTTTATTCGTCATCTTCAGAACGTCTTTTCCTTCAAAAAGAATCTCCCCGCCTTCAAAGAATCCCGGAGGTTCCGGGTTCAGCCTCATAATGCACTGTGCGGTTACGCTTTTACCGCATCCCGACTCTCCTACGATTCCAAGAATCTCTCCTTTGCGAACTTCAAAGCTTACATCGCGAACCGCTTTTACCTGTCCGCCATATGTATGAAAGGAGTACACAACATTTTTTAATTCTAGAAATTTTTCTCTATCTGCCATTTTCGTCTCCTCCTATTCCGTTCCACGCAATCTCGGGTCAACTGCATCACGCAAACCATTGCCGAGAAGGTTCAGCGCCAGCATTGTTGTACAAACAAAGAATGCCGGAATGAAAACCTGATGCGGATAATATCTGAGGTATGTAATACCCTCTTTACAGATAACACCCCAGCTGCAGTTCGGCGGTGTAATACCAAGTCCGATGTAACTTAAGAATGCTTCCTGGAAGATTGCTCCCGGAATTGCCATACAAAGATTGGTAACAAGCATACCGAGAATATTCGGAATTATATGTTTAATAATAATCTTAAAATCAGGAATACCTAATACCTTCGCAGCCATTACGAAATCCTGTTCCTTGATTCGATAAACTTCACCGCGCACAAAACGGCATGTTCCAATCCATCCTACAACACACATCGCAACGATAAGCGGAGTAATTCCTTTTCCGAGAACCATAACAACAAGAATGGTTATAATCAAACTCGGGATTCCATACAGCAGGTCTACAAGCCGCATTACGATCATGTCAAGCTTACCGCCGTAGAAGCCGCATAATCCTCCGATTACGGCGCCTACGCAGGCATTAATGATAGCCGCAATAAAACCGATACTTAAGGAAACACGGGCTCCCATCCAAATTCGTACCCAAAGGTCACGTCCTGTGGCATCACAGCCCAGCCAATGCTCGGCTGAAATAAATGCGTTCCTTGATGTCACGTCCATATCAGACAGCGAATACTGACTGAACATCGGTGCAAAAACGGCCATTATAGTATAAAAAATTACAACACACAGCCCGATAAACGCTGCTCTATTTTTCTTGAGACGTCTCCACGCGTCCTGCCAAAAGGAAAGAGACGGCCTGCTGATACTCTCCATACGAACAGTGTCTTTACCTCGTATTACAAAAGATTCTCTATTTAATTCTGCCATTTCTCTCACCTACCTTTCACCGATACGTACACGTGGGTCTGCCACGCCGTACAGAACGTCTACCACCAAGTTACAGAATATCAAAAATACGCCATAGAATATGGTCATACCCAAAACCATGGAATAGTCGTTATTTGAAACACTTTCCACATAATATTTACCCATTCCAGGGATCGCAAAAATAGACTCAATGACAAACGTACCTGTAAGAACAGACGCCACCGTAGGCCCCATAATCGTCATTACCGGCATAATCGCATTTCGAATCTGATGTTTCGCAGTAATTCTAAATTCTGAAACACCTTTAGAACGCGCCGTCTTTATGTAATCCTGTGACGCAACTTCAAGCATGCTTGCTCTCATGATACGGGAAACAGATGCAAGCGTATAGAAACCGATTGCACATGCCGGAAGAATCGTATATTCAATTCCCTGATATTGCGCTACCGGCAACAGTCCCCACTTAATACCAAATCCATACTGGAGGACGGCGCCCATGATAAAATCGGGAATACTGGTTCCAAGAACTGCAACAATAACACAGAAAAAGTCCAGCTTTCCTCCTCTGTTTCTAGCTGAGATAATACCAAGCACCAAACCAAATGAAACCGCAAACACAAGAGCACGGATTCCCAAGTCAGCAGAAAACGGGAAAGACTCTGCAATAATTCCGTTTACTGTTTTGTTTGTAAATTTCATCGAATATCCCAAATCACCTTTGAACAGGTTCTTCATATAATTACCGTACTGCACAATAAGCGGCTTGTCAAAGCCATAATAACTTTCCATATTCGCCCTGATCTCTGCTGTCATCTTCGGGTTTTGGAATGGATCTCCCGGCATAAGTCGAACTAAGAAAAATACAACTGTGATTAAAACCCACATTGTAAGGACAGCCGCTACAAGACGCTTAAATATATATTTACGCATCCTTTTTCCTCCTTGTTTTTGTTCTCTTGTTTAACAAATCGCCGCCCAGCTTACCGCCGGGCGGCGATTTGTATACTTACCTTTCAGATTTATCGAAACTTCTATTTAACGATGTCTACATATCTCCAATCGTAGTTGATTCCTACATAGTAGGTCACAAGTCCTTCTACGTCATCGTCGATTAAGTAATAGACTTCTCTTTCTGCCTGTGGAAGAACAGCGCCTTCATCAAGGACAATCTGCTCTGCCTGTACAAGAAGTTCCTGACGCTTCTTCGGATCCGTCTCATACTGTGATGCCTCTAACAATTCATCAACCTTTGGATTAGAGTAGTTGCTGTTGTTGTAAGGACAATCTGTTTTGAAGAGTTCAAGGTATGTATATGGATCATCGTAGTCTCCTACCCAGCCTCCCCAGCCGATTTCGAACTCGCCGGTTCTATGACGCTGAAGCATTTCTGCATATGTTACCTGATTGATCGTTACGTTGATTCCAAGCGCTTTTACCCAAAGTTCCTGAACAACTTCTGCCTGCTTCTTAGCGGCATCATTGTCTGTTGTTGTAATCTCTACCGTGATGTCAGATGCTTTCATGCCAAGTTCTTCTTCTGCTTTTGCAAGATATTCTTTTGCTTTATCATTATCGCCGTCTAACGGATAAGATTCCAACTTACTTTCTTCACCATATGTAGAGTCGTCAGAATCTACTCCTTTTAAACCTCTGAATGTGAAAACATTACTTGGCGCTCCGATACCTTCGCTTGCCAACTGGTTGTATGTATTTCTGTCAAAACCATAGTTCAGAGCAAGACGGAAGTTTACATTTTTAAGCGCCGGATTTGTTCCGTCACAGTTAATATAGAAATAATCTGTATTTCCGTTTTTGTACTGTACAGCTTTATCTTTGTATTTTTCAACAGATACTTTTGGAAGTTCTGTAAAATCCAATTCACCATTCTCATACATAGCAAGCTGAGTTTCCTGATTTTGGATGTAAGATAATTCTACACGGTCAAGTTTGATAGAGTCTTTATCCCAGTAGTTCTCGTTCGGCTCGAATACCCATTTCTGATTTTTGGAGCTTGTAAGAACGAACGGACCTGAATATACGTTTTTCTCTGAATCCGCTGCGAAATCAGCGCCGTATTTTTCAACAATATCCTGACGAAGCGGTACAAACTGCGGCTGAACACCAATCATTTTTAAGAAATAGCTTGTCGGGTGCTCTAATGTTACTTCTAATGTAACATCGTCTTTTGCTGCAACGCCTAATTCAGACGGATCCATTTTACCCTTCTCAACTAACACACCGTTCTTGATATATTCGCCAATATATGCGTATGCTGCTGCCGTCTCCGGATTCATAAGTCTCTGCCAGCTGTATACGAAGTCCTGAGCCTTAATCTGTTCTCCGTCGCTCCACTTTGCATCTTCGTTTAAGTGGAATGTATAAACAAGTCCATCTTCAGAAACTTCCCACTCTTTTGCAACTCCCGGCAGAACCTCTCCGCCTACGTTACGTACAAGACCTTCGGTAATTCCGTTCTGAATTTCACTGTCCGGAATACAGTTTGCTTTTGTCGGGTCAAGAGTTGTAGGTTCTGTTCTTGTACCGTAACGGAACACTTTTTCACCAGAGTCTCCTGAACCTCCGTCGTCGTTGCCTGATTTCGGCACACCACATCCGGCAACAAGTGATGCAGCCATAGCTATTGTCATCACAATAGCAACCATTCTCTTTTTCATAAACATCTCCTCACTTTCTGCTTATAACTCTATAAGCTCCTTTGTAGCACTTATCAGGTTTTCACATCCGTTCTCTGTAATCAGCACCTCGTCTTCAATACGGACACCGCCCCAGCCCGGAATATAAATCCCCGGTTCTACCGTAATTACATTGCCCGCTTCAAACACAGCGCTTGAAGACGGTCCCATAAACGGAACCTCATGTACAAACATGCCGATTCCATGTCCGATTCCCGTGTAATGATAATCAAAATACTCAGTTCCTTTTATCGCACGGATGGACGCCTCATATGCCTCCCTGCCGGTCGCCCCTGCTTTTATAACCGCTTCGCAGTCCGCCACCATCTGCTTTTCAAGTTCATACACCTCTCTTTGTTTCGGTGTTGCCTTTCCCAAAACAACCGTTCTCGTCATATCAGACAAATATCCCTTATACTGACAGCCGTAGTCCATAAGCACAAGGTCACCATATTCCAATGCCTTATTAGAAGGAATTCCGTGAAGCAGCGATGTTCTTGCTCCCGAAATCAAAATACCTCCGTACGGTTTCGTATCGGCGCCCTCCATCACCATATAGTGTGATAATCTGGATGCCAGCTCTTTTTCCGTAACGCCTACGCGGATATCTTTTAAAATTTTCTCAAACGCCCTTGATGCAATGTCAGCCGAAATGCGAAGCAGTTCAATCTCCTCTTTCGTCTTCACAGAACGAAACGCCTCAATCACTCCGCTTTGCGGAATCATTTCAACTTTAATCTTATCCTCCAGCGACTTATAAACGCTGTATGTAACGGCGTCCGCTTCAAATGCAACATTACTACAATTCGGTATTTGT
>CANAZK010000035.1 GCA_947366105.1 uncultured Lachnospiraceae bacterium
ACAGCAAAGCGGCTGAACTCGGCATGATATGCGGCGGCAGGGTGACTATTCATTTTCAGTATGTCTCACATGAGGATGAACAATTCTACACATACTTCCGTGAACAAATGATGAAGCCGGGAAGATGCGTCTATATCTTCGGGGGAGGGCATGTAGCCCAGGAGCTGGTGCCTGTACTGAATCACCTTGATTTTTCCTGCATAGTATTTGATGACAGACCGGAATTTGCCAATTCAAACCTCTTCCCCGACGCTGCAAAATGTATTGTGGGAGATTTTGCAAAACTCAGCGATTATGTTCAGATTGAATCCGGGGATTTCGTATGCATTATGACCCGAGGCCACGAATTCGATTATATAGTACAAAAGCAGATACTCCATACTCCGGCCCAGTATATCGGCGTAATGGGAAGCAGGAAAAAAACACAGATTATCCGCGGGAAATTGCTGGCAGACGGATTTGAACAAACACAAATTGCCCGATGCAAGTCGCCGATAGGTCTTGACATTCATGCAGAAACACCGGCGGAAATCGCAATCAGCATTGCGGGAGAGTTGATTCAGAAGCTGCATTAAAGAACCCCTTTTGTTAGACTTTTGTCTAACAAAAGGGGACTTTTAATTTCCGCTTTTCAGCCGCTTTTACAGCCGATTGAACTCTTCGCTTTGGCGCAGTTTTGCCAGCCAGCTGTCTTTATTTCCCGTAATTCCCACAATCTTACATCCGTTTTCCAATTGCTCTAACATATCCTTGATAACGTTCATATCCCGAAGATACTCTAAGCGCACCGCCTATAAACCCTATCTTTTTATATCCATTTCTTGCTAACAGTTGAACTGCATCATACGCGCCCTGTTCGTGGTCTGAAACTACAAAACTGTAATTATCTGTCCCTTGTGCCTGCCTGTCCACCAACACAAAACATTCATTTCTTTTAAAACATTCAACTGAGCTTCGCTTCTGGAAGACGGTACAAAAATCACGCCGTCTACCCATTGCTTGCGGCAAACCTCCAGCGCGTTTAAGCTCCTCTCTCCAGAGGTACTTGAATTATAATTTGAAACAATCACATTAAATCCAATCTCCCATAATTTCTGCTGGATTCCCAGCAAAATATCCATATAGAAGAAGTTTGCATTTCTATTACGTTCATCAGTAGGAATAATAACAGCAATCGTATTCGATCTCTGAGTCCGCAGCATCCCTGCCGCAAGATTAGGACGATATCCGATTTTGTTTGCCAGCCAATGAATCATATTACTCCAAAAAGTAGGATAATACTCCCACTCACAAAAACTTCTAGGGGCCCAATGAGGACTGCAGTCCGTTGTATAAGCCGCAGCTCTTCCCTTTCCTATATCCCACACTGCGAGAATCGGGGCTCCTGTATATTCAGCCAAAAGCTCTGCCCCCCTCTTTAATTACTGTTTTATTATACCCTAAAATATACGGCCATTCCAGTGGCAGGCCGGCCAGAATAGAATGATTATTATTCTTAAGGACAATGTCGGCTCCTTCCGGCACCTCACAACGATCATCGCCATATTGTAAGGAAACCGGCAGTATTTCTCATGCAGAAGCCTCCGCCTTGCGGTGCTGACTTCTCCTGGATGTCTATCGCACTTCCCAACCAACAATTCGTAGGAAAGCCTTATAAAATTCTACACAATAGCATGCATTCCTTTACAACCGCTGTTTCTAAAATAAAAGAAGCAGAAGAGTTGTATTCTTTGGAAAGTCGCATTTTCCTGGAATCCACGGGAATTTATCATTACCCACTCTTCTGCTATCTTCGTGATAAGGGTTTTAACTGCTCGGTTATAAATCCTATCATCGCTAAGAATAGCACAAACATAAACATAAGAAAAGTACATAATGACCGTTTTGATTCTAAAAAAGCTGCGTTAGTTGGTTTGAAACCTGATTTGAAGATTTCTCTTATGCCTTCTGACCTTGCCCTTAACTGCAGAAACCTTTGCCGCGAATACTACGACTTAATGGATAATCGCAGTGCTTACGTGAACAAACTTCAAGGTGAACTGCGTATGGCAATTCCGCAGTATCTTGGCATTTTCTCCAAGGTTACAATCAATACATCTCTTACCTTATTAGAAACTTATACCTCTCCATCTGCCTTTATTAAAGCAGACAAACAAGAGATTATTGATATCATTAAGTCAACTGCCCGTTTGGGGCTTACATATGCCCAAAACAAGTATAATGCAATTATCCAGGCTGCTAATAAAGCAAATGAGTTCGGTTACATCTTTGATAGTAATATTAAACATATCCGCCTCTATATAGGCTTCATCCGTATATACGATGAAGAAATCGCAGGTATCATCGAAGCTTTGCATGAACTTGTAGGCTCCAATCAGGATACGGATTTTGTGAAGCAAATCCATTTAATTGAAACATTTAAAGGTGCTGGTTTCTTATCTGCAGTATCCCTTATGGGTAAGATTGGCGATTTCTCGGCATTTAGCAAACCGATACAACTCTTTGCTTACTTTGGTCTTGATCCTGCTGTGAAACAGTCTGGAAAATTTGAAGGAACCAAAGTGCAAATGTCTAAAAGAGGTTCCGCTAGCGCCAGAAGAGTCATCCATACATTAACACTCCAAAGCATCAGTACTTCACGAAATGGCGAAGCCAAAAATCCAGTGTTAAGAAATTACTATCTTAAAAAGTGTGAATCTAAACCAAAGCTTGTTGCTATAGGAGCTGTGTCACATAAAGTATGCAACATGATATTTGCCATACTTAGAGATAATAAACCATTTGAAATCATCACTCCACGGGAACACATCAAACAATACAATCGCCCTTTTTTAGTCCCAAAATAAAATCAATGTTTTTTCATTTTCCTATTGACATTTATTAGCTGGACTTTATTTTGTATATATAATACGTTTTATATTGATTATAAAAAAAGAAATCTCCTATACAAAAAAGGATGTGCAAACCTGCACATCCTTCTATCACGTCAGAAAGTCTTATTTTAATTTAACTTCTGCTCCCTCTGCCTCTAATTTAGCTTTGATTTCTTCAGCTTCTGCCTTAGAAACAGCTTCTTTAACTACCTTAGGAGCTCCGTCTACAACTTCTTTAGCTTCTTTTAATCCAAGTCCTGTGATTTCACGAACAACTTTGATTACTTTAACCTTAGAAGCGCCCGCTGATACTAACTCAACATCAAATTCATCTTTTTCTTCCTCTGCTGCTCCGCCCTCAGCTGCTGCAACTACTACTGCGCCTGCTGCTGCAGATACACCAAATTCTTCTTCACATGCTTTAACTAATTCATTTAACTCTAATACTGATAATTCTTTGATAGCCTCAATAAATTCAGCTGTTGTCAATTTTGCCATTATTATTTTCCTCCATTTAATAATTTTTGTTTTCTAATTCTAATTACTCTTCAACCGGAGCCTCTTCTGAAACTCCTCCGCCGTTCTTCTCTGCAATCTGATTAAGAACACGGGCAAAGTTTGTAATAGGTGACTGCATACTTCCGAATAATCTTCCAAGTAATACTTCTCTTGAAGGAATTTTTCCAACTTCTTCCAATGCTTTGCTGTCATAAACGCTTCCTTCAACCACACCTGCTTTAAGCTCTAACGCTTTCACGTCTTTCGCAAATTTGCAAAGAATTCTTGCCGGAGCTGTTGCGTCATCTTTAGAGATTGCGATAGCGCTAGGTCCTTCTAAGTACTCGTCAAGACCGGCAAACTCTGTTCCCTCAAAAGCTCTTCTCATCATTGTGTTCTTGCAAACCTTGTAGATAACGCCTGCTTCTCTCAACTCTTTACGCATTGCTGTATCCTGTGCTACTGTTAATCCACGGTAATCCACTAATACAACAGCCTGAGCGTCCTTTACGTCATCTGCAATTGCCTGTACAACCGGTTGTTTTAATTCAACTTTTGCCACGAATGGTGCACCTCCTTATATATTTTTCTATTGGCACCGCCGATAAAAAAACCTCTGTGTCCGCGACATAGAGGTTCTGCAAATTCATAATAAGAATTCATATCTCCTCGGTAGGCGTATTCAACTTATGCCTTACGGCACCTACTGTCTTCGGCAGTTACTATAATAAACTACCACAATCCCCTGGTAATGTCAACCGTTTTCCAAAGGAATTTTTATTATACAAAAATAGAATGTGCCGAAACACATTCTATTTAAATTTATTTTCGATTCAGCTATTAACTAAACTAATTTTGCCGGGTTAATCTTAACGCCAGGTCCCATTGTAGCCGTTAAAGTAACGCTTCTTAAATACTGTCCTTTAACAGCCGACGGTTTAGCTTTGATAATCGCATCGATAAGCGTCTGGAAGTTGTCCGCTAACTGCTCCTCTGTGAAAGAAGCTTTTCCAATCGGCACATGGATAATGTTTGTTTTGTCCAATCTGTACTCAATCTTACCTGCTTTGATATCAGCGATAGCTTTTGCCACGTCCATTGTAACCGTACCAGCCTTAGGGTTCGGCATTAATCCCTTTGGTCCAAGTACACGTCCAAGACGGCCGACAACGCCCATCATATCCGGTGTAGCTACAACCACGTCGAATTCAAACCATCCTTCATTCTGAATTCTTGGAATCAATTCCTCTGCTCCTACATAATCTGCTCCTGCCGCCTGAGCCTCTTCTGCTTTAGCGCCTTTTGCAAATACTAAGATACGAACTTTTTTACCTGTTCCGTGCGGCAGTACAACTGCACCACGAATCTGCTGGTCAGCATGACGTCCGTCACAGCCTGTTCTGATGTGAGCTTCGATTGTCTCATCAAATTTTGCTACTGCAGTCTTTTTAACTAATTCGATAGCTTCTGCTTTTTCATAAAGATTTCCTCTATTAATTGTTTTAGCAGCTTCTACGTATTTCTTTCCTCTTTTCATTTCAAATAACCTCCTAGTGGTAATATCGGGAGCGAGCCCTCCCACATTAATGTTTACTCTGCTACTTTGACACCCATACTTCTGCATGTACCTTTGATCATGCTCATAGCTGCCTCTACGCTTGCAGCATTTAAGTCAGGCATCTTTAACTCAGCGATTTCTCTAACCTGAGCCTCTGTAATTGTTGCAACTTTATTCTTATTCGGAACACCTGATCCTGATTTGATGTTACATGCTTTCTTAATAAGCACTGCTGCAGGCGGTGTCTTTGTAACAAAGCTGAAACTTCTGTCATTGTAAACTGTAATAACAACAGGGATGATTAAGTCTCCCTGATCTGCTGTTCTTGCGTTAAACTGTTTTGTAAACTCAACGATATTTACACCGTGCTGTCCAAGAGCAGGACCAACCGGCGGAGCCGGAGTTGCTTTTCCAGCAGGAATCTGTAATTTAATATAACCTTGTACTTTTTTTGCCATTTTTGTGTACCTCCTTGTGGTATTTGCGGGGATTTCCCTCCCACTTATTCTTGTTACATTTTCTTAACTTCTTTAAAACTAATTTCGACTGGGGTTTCACGCCCAAACAACTCAACATTGATAGTAAGACTTTGTTTCTGAGTATTCATGGACTGAATAACTCCTACGGTTCCTTCCCATGCACCGGCTGTAACGGTAATGGTATCGCCCTCTGCAAAGTCCACGACAATCTCTTCCTCCTGGATGCCCAGCGGAGCCATTTCCTCCTCTGTAAGTGGAACCGGTTTTGACCCTGGTCCGACAAATCCCGTGACGCCTCTCGTATTTCTTACAACATACCACGTATCGTCGTTCATTATCATATGAATCATAACATATCCCGGAAACATTTTCTTGGAAACTGCTTTCTGCACTCCATTCTTAAGTTCCACCACTTCCTGCATGGGAACTCTGACTTCCAAAATCTGTTCCTCCAAGTGTCTGTTTTCAATTGTCTTATCAATATTAGCTTTTACCTTGTTCTCATACCCTGAATAAGTATGAACTACATACCATTTTGCCTCTGACATAAAACTCACCTTTCATAATGATTAACAGTTATTATTTTACTAATAAATCAATTCCATACTTTACGATTACATCAATGACTGATATTAATACCGCCAAGAATACGGAAACTGTAACAACTGCCGTTGTCTCTTTGGCAAGTGATTTTTTGTCCGGCCAGATAATCTTCTTAAATTCTGCTTTAAGACCTTTAAACCAGCTCTTCTTCTGAGCTTTTTCTTTACTAGACTTTTCGCTCATACCGTCACATCCTTTCACTTCAAACGATTACTTCGTTTCTTTGTGCAATGTGTGTGATTTACAGAACTTGCAGTATTTCTTTGTCTCCATACGATCAGGATGTGTTTTCTTATCCTTCGTCATATTGTAGTTACGTTGTTTACATTCTGTACATGCCAATGTAATTCTTGTGCGCACAACTTCCACCTCGCTTTTTATAATCTCGTTTCTTAGTTACCGGTAGTTTGCGAGACTACCCGATTTTAGGCATAAAAAAAAGACCTACTTCCATTCGCCCATACAGTTTACCATATTTCATCCCCCGTCGTCAAGTCTTATATCCCGATATTCTCACAATTCATTGGCAAATTTCTCTTATTCTGCTATTATATTATTATAATATCATAGGAAGGAAATTATTATGAAAGCGCATCACACAGATTTTTCAAAAGGAACCGTAAGCAGAAATATTATTTCGGTTGCCGTGCCAATGACAGCCGCACAGATTCTTAATCTTCTTTATAATATTGTAGACAGAATTTATATCGGTATGATACCGGATGTAGGACAGACCGCCCTTGCAGGGCTTGGCTTGTGCTTCCCGATTATCATGCTTGTTTCTGCATTTACAAATCTGTTCGGCGGGGCGTCTCCGCTCTGCGGAATTGCCCTTGGGAGAAATGACGAAGAAGAGGCAGCCCTCGTTATGGGGAATGCATTTTCCCTTCTTCTTATAGCCGGAACGCTTCTGATGACCGTTGGCTTGACGTTACACAGACCGATTCTGTATTTATTCGGCGCCAGTGATTCTACCTATCCTTACGCTTTCCAGTATATTACTATTTATCTTCTCGGCACGCTTTCGGTTATGATTGCCCTTGGAATGAATCCGTATATTAACAGTCAAGGCTTTGCCCGTATCGGAATGCTGACTGTTATTCTCGGAGCATGTACAAACATCATTCTTGATCCGGTTTTTATCTTTGTATTTAGAATGGGAGTGCGGGGCGCGGCTACCGCCACTGTCATCTCACAAACCTTGTCCGCTCTGTGGGTTCTTAAATTTTTGACCGGAAAACAAGCGACCTTAAAGCTTCAGCCTGCCACGCTGAAATTAAGCCTGCAGCGGGTAAGCTCTATCTGCGCCTTAGGACTTTCTTCATTTATGATGTCTTTTACAAACAGTATCGTACAGGTTGCCTGTAACACAACACTTCGCCAGTTTGGAGGCGACTTGTACATCAGTATTATGACGATATTAAATTCTGTGCGTGAAATTGCCCAAACTCCTGTGGGCGGACTCTCAAACGGTACCTCTCCGGTACTCAGCTTCAATTACGGAAAGAAGAACTACAAAGCTGTCAAGAGCGGAATCTGGTTTTCAACCACATTGGGAATCACATATACAATCTGCATATGGGGAGCAATCTTTTTCTTTCCCGAGTTATTTATTAAAATTTTTAGCCGGGACGCCGCCCTCATTGAAAAGGCAGTCCCGGCCATGCATATTTACTTCTTCGGTTTTTTTATGATGTCGCTGCAGTTTTCCGGCCAATGTGCATTTACGTCTCTTGGGAAAGCGAAAAACGCTATTTTCTTTTCGATTCTCAGAAAAGTAATTATCGTTGTTCCCCTCACCCTGATTCTTCCGCATATCGGCGGTCTTGGCGTAGCCGGCGTATTCCTTGCCGAGCCTATATCTAATGTTATAGGAGGCATTGCGTGCTTTGGAACCATGCTGGCAACGGTAATACCAGAACTCAACAACGAATCCTGCTCCAAAAACTTTACAGCATCTCAATAAACGCTGTAATTCTCGTATTCAGCTGTCCGATGTCCGCCTGAGAATAATCCGTCTCCACGTTAATATACGGAATTCCTTTCTTCTCATTCACATGGCGTCGGATAGCCAATGACTCTACATTGTATGTATGACATGCCTGAAGCGTCATCTCCACTACGCCGTCCACCTTATATTCATCAATGAGTCTGTCTAATAACTCAAAACGGTTCTTGTTAGGAGTCATAACAGAGCAGCCAATATCCAAATACCGCCTTGCAACCGCATCGTAAATGTCCTCTGCATCCGCATCTATCATCTTGTCAATGGCCTTTGCGCCGCCGCAGTTCTCGTATGTAACAACTACGCCGCCGTTATCCTCAATGGCTTTGATGACTTTCTCAGTAGCGCCTCCGATCGGGCATCCTGTAACAAGGATTCTCGGCTTCTTCCCTACATTTTTCCCTTCCGCATACTCTTTCTCAACCTTTTCCACAATTGCGTCTATCTCACCCGGAATCAATGCCCTGTCGTGTTTAAATGTACTTCCGTACAGAACCTTAAATAAATCGTAACCCATCATCGGAGCCGGGTCATGATGCATCAATTCATAAAGTTTCTTCAATGCCTTTCTTGCTTCATTTTCTATCCTTACGGCCTCACGGATGTCATCCTCCGTAATTGTCACTTCAAATTTGTTCTCCAAATACTCTTTAAAACGTACAATTTCACTTCTCCACAGCTTCAGAGCTTCTTCACTCTGTGTATTTGGAAGCTCCATCAAAAATACATCTTTAAACTCGGACATATATTCGTACATTTTCTTCTTTCCGTCGCATGTCGTCTCGCCAACCACTACGTCCGAGAAATAGAAGAACGGACATTTATCCGTCTTCGCAAATCCATAGCTTGATTTGATAAGCGGACACAGATTCTTCGGAAGCTCTTTTTCCGCCTCAGGAATGGTCTCGTCGGAAGTCGAACAAAGGCTTACGGTGGCAGCTCCCATAGCCATTGCAATTTCTTTTGGAAAATACGTACAATAAGCGCCCACTACCGGAATTCCCTTGTCCTTCACTTCTTTTATTGACAAAAATGATTTCTTGCGCTGCTCCGCAAATTCTTCAAATACCTCAGGCAAATCTTTAATAATCTCCATTATATTTCCTCCTTGTTGTATGCATGTTATCTTGTATCAGCATACCACACTCCGCCAAATGCTCCCAATTGAAAATACTGATAATTATGAATTATTTATAGATTTGCTCTATAATTATTATAAATCCGTTACGTTTCTTCTTCCTAAGATTCCTAAGGGCTCTGTAAAGATTCCTCCTGCAGCCGGTCAAACTGCGCCATACACTCATCCACAGACGCACCGCCCAACAGTTCCCTGACAATCAGGCATGTATTTCCCCATTGTTCTACTTTCATATTTGCATTGGAGCCCAGTACATAAACGCCCTCATTAATTCTATTGTTTAATGGCTTTAAAGCATCAATGCAATCCACCTCCACATTTTTAGAAGGTGAGATCACCTGATTATGTTCCGCATATATCGAAAGAGCCTCATCAGAAATCATAATATCAAGCGTTGCCAGTGTATCCTCCAATCGTTCCGAATCGGCTCTGACACCATAACCGCTCATGGACATAACCGGCATCTGCCCGCGGGAACTTGGAAATCCGATAACCTGCAGGTTAAAATCCGTGTTACCATATGCGGTATCCGCATTGGCTGCTGCCCAGTACGCCATAACAATCGGCGTTTTCTGCGCCCGAAAATCAACTCCTTCCCCTTCAATCGCCTCATAAGTCAGCGCCGTCTCTGCGTCAATATAACCAAGATCCATCATCTGCTTTAAATACTCAAATCCCGGCCGCATATATTCGCTGTACCTTGCCGCTCCGCTGTTTAATGCCTCAATCTGTGCAACGGTGTCGCCCCCGTTATACAAATCCGCATATGCCTGCGCCAAAACAAAATTTTCAAGCCACCACCGGTTGGCTCCGATCGGCGTTTCAATTCCGTTTTCCTTGAACACCCTGCAGCATTCCAACAGCTCCTCCGGTGTTTCCGGCAGCTGAAGCTGATATTGGTCAAACATATCTTTGTTGACAAATAAGCCGTACGCAACCACTTCCTGTGGAATTGCAACCAGTTTCCCGTTTACTGTATTCGCGGTTTTAACAACGTCTCTTAAGTTCTCTGCGTTCTTAAGTCCCGATAAATCCGCCAGCTTTCCCTCTGACCCAAGCTTTTGGATTGTGTCCGGATTTAACAGATAAAAGTCATCCATTTGATGATTGATCCTGTCTATCGTAACATCATCATACGTCTTATCCTTGTAGGTCTCCGCTGTATACGTATTATACAGAACCGTAAGCCCCAGCTCTTCTTCCGCCATCTTCACCGTCAGTTCCTGGGCTGCAATTGATATATTTTCCGCCTCCGGATCCGATTTCCCAATGGGCGCAAATAAAGCGATGGTCTTTCCTCCGTCATTTTCGTTCTTTGCCAAATTAATATCGGAAGTATTCTTCTGCCCGCAGGCAGCCATTCCAACTGCCATTGCTCCTGCCACCCACAAGCTCAGCCATCTTATTCCTGCTTTTCCCATCGGTCTATCCCTTCTTTCCAATGTTCTTTCCAATGTATTGAACTAATGTATTTTTCAATAACTCCAAATCAATCGGTTTCGCCAAATGTGCGTCCATTCCCGCATTCAATGCCTCCCGTACATCTTCCGTAAAAGCATTTGCAGTCATTGCAATGATTGGAATGGTTTTCGCATCGTCGCGTGCGAGCGCACGAATACGCTTTGTTGCTTCATAGCCGTTCATCACCGGCATTTGAACATCCATTAAAATTGCATCAAATTGTCCCGGCGGCGCATCGTCAAAGCATGCAACTGCCTGCTCGCCGTTTTCCACTATCTCGCAGTCCACCCCTACAAGCCCCAATATCTCCTGCAGAATCTCTGAATTAATCTCATTGTCCTCCGCAACTAAAAAATGGCACCCGTCCAAAACGCTTTCTTCCGCCTCGTTTGAACTCTCCTGCGCCTTTTCATCCTCTTGTACGGTTCGGATCTCTGCAATCCTTTCTTTCAGCGCTGAGACAAAAAACGGTTTCGTAAGTATTCCGTCTATATTTTCACAATTGCCGTCTTTGACCATTTCTTCCTCGCCGGAATCACAGAGAAGTAAAATCAGCATTTCATTTTTTATGCTTTCCCGCAGTTGTCCGATGACTTTTGCTGCTTCATATCCCTGCGCCGTCTGATCAAGCAGAATCATCTGATATGATTCGCCCCTCTCATCCGCTTCTCGAACTGCCTCGGCAGCCTCTAAACTATACTTTCTCATATCCGCGGATATTTGGGCTGCTTCCATAAGAGAACAGATATCTCTTCCCATCTCCTCGTGCTCACTTACCACAAGAATATGAGATATTCCACAATCTTTCCAAAACTGTGCGTCTGTCTCCCGCTCTGCAATACGAAGTTCCAATTCCACCTTGAATTTACTTCCTTTATCTACCTCGCTGACAACATCTATCGTTCCGCCCATCAGCTCCACAAGACTTTTCGTAATCGCCATTCCAAGGCCGGTACCCTGGATTTTGTTTGTAACACTGTTCTCCTCCCTGGTAAACGCATCAAAAATAACTGCTAAATACTCCGGCGTCATTCCATATCCGTCATCCTCGACTTCGATACGTATATGTTCATACTGACTTGAATGCTGCTGCAGTCCGATAATGCGAAACCAAATATGTCCTTCGGGCTGGGTATACTTAACGGCATTTGAAAGCAGATTGATTAAAATCTGATTTAACCGGGTCACATCTCCCACTAGATGTTCATTCTTGATTCCCGTCACACTCACTTCAAAAAGCTGTCCCTTCTCTTTCGCTGCCGGACGGATAATCGCATCCACAGATGAAACCATGCTGCTCAGCATAAACTCTTCAAGGTTCAGCGCCACTTTCCCGCTTTCAATCTTCGATACATCTAAAATATCATTAATCAGCCCTAAAAGATGCCGGCCCGAAGCCATAATTTTCTTTGTATATTCTCTTACTTTCGTCTCATTATCCGCGTCCTTTGCCAACAATGCGGTAAACCCTATGATTGCATTCATCGGCGTACGGATATCATGTGACATATTGGACAAAAACATAGTCTTTGAACTGTTTGCCGCCTGCGCCGCCGCAAGGGCGTCAGCCAACTGTTCATTATACAGTTCACGTTCCTCTTCCCGTTCCTTCCGCATCCTGCTCTGCTGCTTTTCATAAAAAAGATAGCCGGTACAGCACAGGAAAAATGCCGACAACATCACAATGACCACGATTAAAATATTTTGGTTGACAGCCTTTCCTTCTCTCTGAATAGCTTCTATAGGCACATATCCTATCAAATAAGCAGAAGCGTCATTAATCGCCCACATATAAATCAACGATTCTCTTTCCCTGACGTCATGGTAAAACATCACATTTTGGCCGCTTCCTATGCTAGCCTCTATTTCTTCTTTGATTTCCGATTCCGAAATCCGGTTGGCGTGGCAAAATTCCTCAAGATTTACGCTCCCCGCCGTCCTATAGCCGCCTGCCTTCGGCCTCACCAAAAACTTCCTGCTCTCCGCATCCATAATATAAATCGTAGCGCTGCCGTTATAAAGCTGATCCGGCAGTACCTCTTCAAAGGAATCATAGATGTACTCTGCATAAAGCAGGGCAATTTCTTCCCCGTCTTTTACAACAGGGCATACCATTGTATATGCCCATGTCCCCATCTCGTTCAAATAGGCGGTGGAGATCGGAAGTCCTTCCACTGTATTACCGTGGGAAAAATCCAGTTGTGCCGGGATAAACTTCCCCTCACTATTAGAAACACCCTCCGTCTGCCCCGAATAAACAAGGGAAAGCCTTACCATTGTGCTGTTTGTATCATATGCGCAGATCAAGCTTTCCGGATCATCCGACATGGCAAGTTCCTGCGCTATCATTTTTTGAAATTGCGCCTCCCTGTCAAGAAGCTCCTCTAAAGTGCCTTTAATCAGTTCCAAACTCTCGCTTAAGTTTCCGATTGCCGACTGCGACATTTCTTCTGAAATAGTTGCCGAAATATGAAATACAAAGCCGCCTAATATTACGAAGACAAACAAAATCGGAAACAAAAAAAACTTTTTTCCGTTTTTTCTTTCTTTATTTTCTTTACTCATATAAATCAATAACCTTTTTCAATCTATCATTGCTATATATTACGCCAATAGTTGATCCAACGCCTCAAACAACGCATTCACATCAATCGGCTTTGACAGATGCCCGTTCATGCCGCAGCGCAGCACCTGCTGTTTGTCTTCCTCAAACGCATTGGCCGTCATCGCCAAAATCGGGATAGACGCTACTTCTTTATTCTCAAGGCTTCGTATCGCCTTTGCCGCCTCATAACCATTCATCACCGGCATCATAATATCCATCAGTACAAGCTGATAATCGCCTGGTTTTGAATTTCTGAGCATATCCACTGCAATCTGCCCGTTTCCGGCAATCCCCAACGAAAATCCTGCATCTTCTAAAAGTGCCTTTGCAATCTCCTGATTGAGTTCATTATCCTCCGTAAGCAGTATATGCCCGGTACGCCGCTTCTGCGGCTCCTCGCTTTCCTGCTTCTCCAACTCATGGTCATCTACAATTGTATGCAGACATCTATGCAGTTCCGATAAGAATAACGGTTTGCTGCAAAATGCCGTAACACCTGCCTCTCTTGCCTCTTCTTCAATCTCTACCCAATCATACGCACTTAAGATGATAATCGGCACATCATCTCCCATCTCTTTGCGTATTCTGCGGGTAACTTCTATACCGTTCATATCCGGCAGCATCCAGTCAACCACATATACCGTGTAGATATCGCCCCTTGCCGCCGCCTGACGTGTACGCAGCAGCGCCTCTTTCCCTGACAGAGTCCATTCTGCACGCAGCCCTATCTGTCCCAGCATATAGGTAACACTGTCGCACGTATTAAAATCATCGTCTACAACAAGCGCCCTGCAGTTTTTCAGCTTTGGTATAATCTGCGGCTCTTTTGACCCCTCATGCAGACGGAACATAAATCCAACCGTTACTTCCGTTCCCGTTCCCGGTTCGCTCTTCACCGAAATTGTACCGTTCATCATATCTACAATATTCTTTGTAATCGCCATTCCAAGCCCGGTACCTTGTATACCGCTGTTCGTGCTGCTCTGCTCCCGCTCAAACGGCTCAAAGATATGCTCCACAAACTTCTCGCTCATGCCGACTCCCGTATCCTTAATTGTAAATTCATAATTGGCATAACCGTCCGGCGCACCGTTCTTTTCCGTAATTCGTATACTGACAATACCTCCGGCTCCTGTATATTTTACCGCATTACTCAAGAGGTTCAAAAGTACCTGATTCAACCTCAGCTTATCGCAGTAAATGTCCTCATCTAAAATATCCACCGCATCAATATAAAAGTCCAAATTTTTTGCTCGAATATCTGCCTGCAGAATATTGCGCAGTCCATGCAGAATATCCGGCAGACGGCATGGCTTTTCGTCCAAATGCATTCTCCCGCTCTCGATGCGGCTCATATCCAACACGTCATTAATCAGACTCAACAGATGATTGCCCGACGTCATAATCTTTTTCAGATATTCTTCTACCTGCTCCTGTTCCTGAATATGTGTAATCGCAAGCGCGGTAAATCCAATAATCGCATTCATCGGCGTACGGATATCGTGGGACATATTGGACAGAAAAATACTCTTTGCCTTGCTCGCTCTGTTTGCCTGCATCAATGCATTTTCCAATAGGTTTTTCTTCTCCATTTCACTCCGCGTCTCTTCGTCCACACTGCGCAGACCTATAACGGCGCCGTAGTGTTCCCCTCCGTTTTCGGCACGAACCGCTTTCATTTGGAAATATTTCACTTCTCCTTCAATAATAGCGCGGTAATTCACATAATATAAATTCTTATCTGCAAGTTCCTCTTTCAGGTACTCTGCCGAAGTTGACCGACGCAGCATATCGCTGTCCTCAGGATGTACAAATTCCTGAATATAGCGTTCCATACTTTCTTTAAAAGAAACTCCTCCGTCGGCAGCGGCAGCAAACATATGACCATTCTCCACATTACTGCGCAGCGGTATACTCCATCCCGTGTCAAAATCCAAAAAGCAGACCATCTTATAGTCAATACTTAACGCTTGTATCATGCTCCTTTGGCGTTTTTCCTTCTCTTTCTCCTGCTGTTTCTGCTCTGTACAGTCCAAAAGGAACCTTTGGTAAAACGACTGTCCGTCTTCCCTCAGCAGCTTGACATTCCCCATTACATGGCGGATTTCCCCATTCTTTTGCCGAATTCGGTACTCCACGCTGCCGTTATCACCAACCTCTTGTAAGCTCAAAATACAATTACGAAGCTTTTCCCTGTCTTCTTCTACGACAGCTTTTGCAATCATGTCAAATCCGTCTGCCGCCAGCTCTTCCAATGACTCATATCCTAAAATATCAAGAGCCGCCTTGTTCACGCTAAGAATATCCGAACCGTCCACTGTGTGACACATCACACCACAGTCTATTGTATTAAAAATCTTTTCAAGCGATTTGTTCTTTTGTATAATTTCCTGCTCGTACGCCCTCTCTTGCGTCACATCGATTGCCACGCCCATAGTACCCATTACAGAGCCGTCTACATCATAAAGCGGGGATTTATAAACCGTAAGCTCCCTTTCGCCTGCTCCGGTCTTAATCACTTCCTCCGAAACACAAGTCTTTCTGCTTTCCATTACCTCACGCTCGGACTCAATACATGCCGGGTCGTCCTGCTCCACATCCCAAATATATGCATGACCACGCCCCTCAACCTGCTCCTTTGTCTTATTGACCGTCTTGCAGAAGCTGTCGTTGACTTTTTTATGTATCCCGTTTTTGTCTTTATACCATATAAGATTTGGTACATAATTAATCGTTGTCTCGAGATAATGACTGGTCTGCCAAAAATCCCAACTCATCTTGCAGGTCTGCTGCCACTTCAGAAACCGAAAACCAACTTCTTCTTCAGTCATCGGGCAGACCCATATATCCTTTATTCCGGAAAACTCTTCCAAAAGCATATCAATCTGATCCTTGTCTGTAAGCAGGATCAAATCCGCCTCCTTCTTCTTAGCCAAAGCAAGCTCTTGTACAAAAGTTTTTGCATCCGTATTCATCAGATTGGCGATGATTACATCCGCCCTCTCTGTTAATGCCGCCTCCGGTACGTCGCTTGTTTGATATTCATGTGTAAAGTGCTCAAGCGGCGGCATTTTTCTTATAACCTCAAATTCTTCGCACCAGCGGCCGGATAAATAAAAATTAATATGGCAATGGTACATAACCGTTTCCTCCTGTAATCCCTGCAGTTGCTTTATCCCTGCCCTGCCGTGGGAATTAATTTGTTGTTAAAATTATACTTCACCGCGCCAATAAAAACAAGTGTATTCTCGAATTGCAGCCTCTTCTCCCACGCGGTTTATCTGCTCTTCTTATCCTTCCCCGGCAAACGCACATAAGGCAGAGACCTTTACATGTCCCTGCCTGTAGATTATCCTTTTTATTACTTTTTTTGTCTATTACCCTATCTATTGCGTCCTCCGTGGTGTCCGCCGCCATTTCCACCTCCGTGGTGTCCGCCTCCGCGGTATCCGGCTCCGCTTCCTGCTCCTGTGTAATTATCGCATACGCCGTTATTGTCAACATCCGCATAATTACTGCAATATCCGCTCCAATCTTGACATACTAAATCGCGATTTCCCACATTACACTGTACAGCTGCCACACCCCAAAACGGTTTTACACAATTTGCGGTCATACATACTGCAAAATTCATATGATGTCCTACTCCTCTGCCTGTGTGAAACCCTATATGTCCTCCTGCAAAATCAGCGGCAAATACCGGCATTCCCATTGCCAGTGACAGTACGCCTGCCACCCCAAGCGCTCTTAATTTTTTCATTTGCCCTATAACCTCCCAGCAATCCATTTCTTTTTACTTTTATTATAATACATTAAAAAGAATAAATCCATACAGGATTTTAAAAATAGCATTTTTCTCGTAACAGTTCAGCCATATCCGATATGACGGGCGGATTATGCTTGCATAAAGGCGCACGGCATATCGGATATGAGCTGAGCGCCCATTTATGAGCAAAAACAGCTGTAAAACAGCGAAAAGCACCGTAGGTGCGGTTTTGCGAATGGCGCGGCTGAACTGTTACTTTTTCTCTTCTTTTCCTATCTTACGTTCATCATATACTCTGACGGATTTACGTTTATTCTTCCCTCCTAATCCTATTGAAAAACTCACTTTCGATGTCGCTAATTTGCTCAATGGGAATAATCCTTTTATCTGTCATAATAATTGTCCGCTCATACTCATCAATTCTTTTCACAACCCCTGAATAAGAAACATACGTCCCTCCGGTTTTTTCCCTGTCAGGCACAAAATAGGTAATTGTAATCGGCTGATTGGAACCGATATTTTCCCTAATAATATTCAATCGTTCATTTAAATGACTAATGGTATCTTCATCCAGTTCTTTCTTCTCGTCTGTCAAGCGGGCTGTTTCTTTAATGGCTGCATCGTATCCGGTTAAAGCGGCAAAAGGGCAAAACTGTGCCGCACGATCATAAAGCGGCATACGTGGATGGTTTTTTGATGTTGGATGCGGCAGATTGATAATATCATCATATTTATGGATACTTGTTTCTTCTCTCATTCAGTCGTTCCTCCTATCAAGCCTTATGCCCTCCAATCTGAGCATTACGTTCTTTCGCCGTAGCGCCTTCCTGAAGGTTCATTCCCTTCAAAATTGCATTCTTTCCATATTTTTTCTTAATAGTAAGCATTGCCTTTTGCATATTTTTCTCTCGCTGCAATGCAGCCTCTTCCTCGGCGCGTTGCTTCTGCAGTGCTTCATAATTTGTAAACAAATCCAACTGCTCATATTTATTGGTTTGAACCACGGAGTTTTCTGCAACCAATTTGTTGGCATTGACGGTAATACGTCTAACCGACAAGTTTCTATCCACAATCCTGTCATAAAGCTCCATCACAGCGTCTATTATTACGCGGGTGGATGAGGTTTTCTGCTTCAGATCGGTTGTTCCGTGAGCGTGTTTCGGTACTTTTCTTCCATAATGATCCGTTGTAACTTCACCTCTATATTTCTTTCTCCGCTCAGAGTCAGTCAAATTTTCAATGTCATAACCTATGGTCAACACAATCTGGTCTGTCACAAGTCCCCTGTCAACAAGGTCAAGCACCATAAGGTCTGTCATTTCCTTTGTGACAAGTTTCGCTTTTTCAAAATCATAGGGAAATTGTAGAACCTGACCGGAACTTACGCAGTTCGTTTCCGGCTTATATGTCTTTACTAACTCCATTGTGCAAGGCTCATACCCCCAAGCGTGGTCGATAAGAAGCTCTGCATTGACGCCAAAAAGTTTATAAAGCAGTTCCTCATTATAATATTCATTCGGCTTCCCAACGGAACATCTTGCAACATCTCCCATTGTGAACATATTATGTTCTTCTAATTTTCTTGCATACCCTTTTCCAACACGCCAAAAATCCGTAAGCGGTCTATGATTCCAAAGAATTCTGCGATATGACATCTCATCCAGTTCCGCAATCCGCTCACCGTCCTTATCAGGCTCAATGTGTTTTGCAACAATATCCATTGCCACCTTACACAGATACAGATTTGTGCCGATTCCTGCCGTGGCTGTAATTCCGGTCGTCTTTAGAACATCTTGTATCATCGCCATTGCAAGTTCCCGCGGAGTCATCTGATAAGCGGCTAGATAATGAGTCACATCCATAAACACCTCATCAATAGAATAGGTGTGAATATCCTCCGGTGCAATGTACTTCAAGTACACATTGTAAATCCTTGTACTGTAATCTATATAAAGCGCCATTTGCGGCGGAGCAACAATATAATCTATGGCCAAATCCGGATTATTTTTTAATTTCTCATAATCATCCGACTTATCTGTGAATGTCTGATTTGCTGCATTCCATCTGCGCCCTGCGTTTACCTCTTTTATTTTTCCCACAACCTCAAATAATCGCGGTCTTCCAGGTATCCCATAACTTTTCAGTGAATGGGATACCGCAAGGCAAATTGTTTTCTCCGTCCGACTGGGATCCGCAACTACAAGATTGGTTGTCAGCGGATTGCGGTTTCGTTCTCTACACTCCACAGAAGCGTAGAACGATTTTAAATCGATTGCAATATAGATTTTATTTACTTCAAAATCATTCATCATACCAACCTCGTTTATAACGCTTTTATAATATGGCAGGCTACGCCTTGGATATAGCACTCGTCAACAATAATATCTTTCATCCGCCGGTTCTCAGGGTGTAGAATAATCTTTTTATTTTCCTCATCTTTGTAAAAGCGCTTCAGCGTATTCTGATTATCCACAAGGGCAGCAATAATATCACCCTCATGAGCAGTATTCTGTTTCCTTACGACAACTAAATCTCCGTCGTCAATTCCGGCTTCAATCATTGATTGACCGCCGGCTCTTAATATGAAGAAATCTCCCTTACCGAAAATGGCTGTCGGAAGCGAAATATATTCCTCAATATTTTCTTCTTCATACTCAAGGCCGCCGCAGGGAATAGACCCAACAATCGCTGTGCGGTTAACCTCGTTATTCAGTTTCCTCGTCACAGCAGTATGTATTTCCTGACCGTCATACTCGACCATTCCCTTGTCGTTCATTTCTATCAAATATCTGTAAGCTGTCGCCTTTGAAATGCTGAGTCCAGCCGCTATTGCAGAAGTCGCCGGAGAGTGACCATTGTCAAGATAATACCTCTCTGCAAATTTCAATATCTTATTCATCAATTCCGAACTCTTACTCCTCATCGCCACTCACCTCTCTTTTCTATGCAAAACGCTTCGTTTCAGATAGATATATTATACTTTATTTCTAGGAAAATTCAATAGGCTTTTGGGCAAAAAGAAAGAGACGTCAGTTTTTGCCAACACCAGATATGGATGCTTTTATGTGGGAAACTGTGCCATTGAAGATACTGTAGCGTTTTCTCATTTTTAGCAAAGCGGCGTTCTTTACGATATAACCTGCGTGGACACCTTCGAGGTCTGCAAAGAGGACTTGACGCTGTATTACAGTTTACGGACAAGGCAAGGGTACCCCTTCTATACGCACAAAGCAGCGGCAAGCGTATTGTACGCTTGCCGCTGCTTTGTGAATTATGCAAATCGTAATTGACCCATACTTAGTAATGACTTAAACGTATCATACATAGACAATGTTACATAATATGACAGATTTAATTCTGCCTCTGTTTTCGCCAGTTCTTCCAAAGTTAAAGAAGCCACTATTTTATCAAAATCTGATTTTGTCAAGATTAGTTGACACATTTTCCTCAAGGATTTTGTATCCTAT
>CANAZK010000036.1 GCA_947366105.1 uncultured Lachnospiraceae bacterium
GAGATAGGAGTCCGTGACTGGAGTTCAGACGTGTGCTCTTCCGATCTGCACTTTTGCACTGATATTTCCATTTTTTTCTATTATTACATCCGTGTCTGTACTGATAATATAACTTTGGCCATTATTCACATATACAGCCGTCTGAACCACCCACAAGATATTTTCCACAGCTTCGGCGGGAACACTTGTCACAATCGTTTCCCCCTCTGCTTTTACCCGCTGCTCTTCATATGTAATACCGCCTTCTCCCAGCTCATCATACATTTCTTTCAGCATTTTAAAATATCCGTTTATAAAACCACAGTTTTCATATATACTTAATTTTTAATAGCTCAGGTACTCATTCGGAAAATATATAGATAATGTACTGTTTTTTGAAGCCGCCGCCTCATTCCCATAATTTACTGATATTCCGTCCAGCAGCTGTTTTGCTTCACCTTTTTCTCCGCACAACTCCTTCATCATTTCTTCGCATCCTACCAGTTCTGACTCTTTCAGCCCCATTACGTCACTCTGATATCCCTGCATGGCGGATCCTCTTATGAGCAGTTCCGTCAGTTCATCACGATTCCATTCCTTCTTTTCCAAAATTTTATTCCATTCACGGCATTTTCTTTTCAGCTTACTAACGTTCACCACACTCAGTGACAGCGGAATTTCCTCGCCTTTTATGGATTCCGCGTACCGCAGTCCAATTTCTCTTCCAATTGTTTCTCCTGTCTTTTCTTGATTCAAAATATCAAGCCATTTATAATTCCAGCCTTCCCCCGGCTCTACTTCCGGGGATGCCGCTATATACTTCACATTATCAGGCATCATATAGGCGGTTTCCACCGTTCCCATCAAGCATGCATCAAACCCGACCAACTCAAAGCTGTGTTTTTTCATCTCCGACATTTCGAAGCCTTCCCGTATTTCCCACAGCTCCAAAGAATCGCCTTGGTAAAGCTCATCACTACCAAAGCCCTCCACCGGACCATTGCCATGATTCCACATAATTAACAGATACTTTTCAGCCGGATATGACATTATACCATAATTTAAAAAATCTGCAAGCGTACTTTTATCCCCCATATTACGCGGAGCCATTTCTTCAAAGTGCCGAAATCCTGATGACTGGATGGAGAATCTTGACTGCTTCTCCCACACGCTGCTTCCTCCCTGCTCCACCACAAGATGATAATTCTCATCCCCGTCCGTCACGCTCTTCATTTCTTCTATATCTTCAGAAGCCAACTGCTCCTGCTCATTCTCCAAACTGCTTCCATTCATATAAACAAGAACACTATACTCCTTTTTTTCTTCCAACGGTTTGTAATCATCCCTTATCTCTGTTCCTACAATCCTATTTGTTGTCCTTTTCGGAACCAACGGCGTGATGACTGCGGCTCCGGCAGTGACGAGTACTGCGGCTGCAATTATAACGGTTACTTTTTTCTTTGTATTCTTCATATATAACTTCCTTTATATCCTGTCTGTATATCTGATTGTTCTTCTCTCTCCCCTGGCATTCCCCACCGACTTTGGAACCTCATATCCTTTTTCTTTTCTATATTCACGGAAATATTCTGCAATTGCCTTCTCCTTCGACAAATTAATATAACCACTGTCCTGCGGTGTTACTCTGAAATGTACCGTACACATTGTTTCCTCCACTGAATTCACAATATCTTCCATAACATCACCTTCACTTTGTTCTCCCGCCTGCATCATATTGTCTGCCGTACGTCGCTGTCCCTGATAGTTGTATACGGCTTCCGCTTTCATTTTCTGGATTTCTTTAATATTCTCTTTTAATTGTTCAAATGAAAGCTTTGCCTCCTTATAATGTGCAAGAGTTTCTTTTGCCTTTTCCCTGTCAATTTCCGCTCCCTCATTCAACACCTTATCAAGCGTCTGCATTGGATTTTCGAGTTCGTCTAACTTTATGTGCTTCGCAATAGATGTCATAGTATTTTCTATACCTGCAATCGCCCTTTCATATTCGCCGTTCATTGTTTCAAACTCAGGCATTATTTCTTTTGTACCGTTTACATAAATATCCTGTATATCCGAAATAAGGCCGACCGCCTTTTGCATTTCTCCAATTCCAATCTGCAAATGCTTTCTGCCTTTTCTTAAATCTTCCTGCCTCTGATATTTATCTCGGTTTGATTTGAAAGCTCCTTTATCAATGTTTTCCAAATCCTTCTCCATCTTACCATTGATATTATCTGCAATCGCATCCTCCGGTCTGCCGCTCTTTAGAAGTCCGGTACTAAAGACCGCATCATATGCGTATTCTTTCCCCAACGCCACAAACTCAATACGCCCGCCGATGCTCTGCGCGTTTTTGTCGGCAGCAATGCGAAGCTCAATTCTCCTTAAGAAAAATATATTCAACGCTGCCGTTACTACTCCCTTTGCAATTTGGAGCACTCCCTCTCCCAAAATACCTCCAAACTGTACCGCCGCTTTCGCCACTTCAAGCGCCGCCTTTGCCGTGCCGATTGCTACATATAAGGCTCCCTTTGCCACCTCGTAAGCAAGAATTTCCGCCCCTTTATAAATGGCAACTATCCACCGTTTCCACTTTGACGTATTACGTATTGTCCTCCTGCACCCCTCAATTTTACTATCAAGACTGGAAATTTCGCAATACAGCCCATTTACCCGCGCCTTCGCATCGTCTAGATGCTTTTCTGCATCTTGGACTGCCTTTCTGCATTTCTCAATCGCATTATTGATGTTTTTCTTTACTGCCTTTAATTTCTCTTCCAGCTTTCTTTCATCTACAATCAGTATAAACTTAAAATTTCCATTAAGAAAATTTCCATACTGAACTTCTAATTTCAGATGTACCTCCAACACCTTCATAAGCTCAAATTTCACATCTGCGGCAATATTGCCCTGCATATAAATAATCCTTGCATCCACCGAAAAAATCCTGCATATTTCAATTCTACCGTCAAGATAAAACGATACATCTTTCTTATTTGCCGACAAAAAGAATACTGCGCTATTATCTGTCGGCTCTACAAATTTGGCAAGCATTGTATTGCCATCCGCCAGCATCGGATTCCTCATCTCGCTTCCGACTGTGGAAGGCGAAATCTTTAAATACCCCAAATCCATCTCCTCAATTTGGGCAAAGGCAATTATTCCTTCCCCTTCTTTCATTGACAGAAGGGCTTTCATTTTCTTTCCGAAAATTGTCAGAACCGCACAAATAAAAATACCTTTTTTTATCTCATAAGTCCCCAATCTGCAATTTTCTGTCGCGTAGTAAAATTGTGCCTGAAGCGACAATACTCCTTCATGGTCGATATAATAATGGCACATCCGGCTTTCATCTAGAATGGAAACACCTTTTTTCTGCTTTCGGATCTGTGTTCTTTCTTTATCAAGTCTCCAGCTCTCATCAATTGCATTTTGGTTAATATATTCTACAATATCCTGATTTCCTTGATATCTGCTTTCTAGCTTTAAATCAAACGAACAAATTTGTATAAAGTCCAACGTCTCCACCCCCGGAATATGAAACCCTAGAAGATTGTCTAAAAGCAGGGGCAAAGTCAACTCATATAGCGCTGCTGTAATAAGAGACAGGGTGGTTGCTCCTCCCTGGACACTTAATTTGATTCCGCTGAATAATTCCAAGTCTCGTATTACCAAACGTGTTATCAATCCGAATGTGAAACCTGTATCATGACCTATCAGCAAGGCAGTATCTTGTATGTAGAACCCGGGAATCAATTCAAATCTTTGTCCCGCTTTACTGGATGCCACAATAAAAAATCCCTTACTGCCTATAATGCAGTCCAACCCAAACTCCATATTTCCAAGAAAATGTAACTTGAATTCCCCACAAATCCCAAATTCATTTCCTTGTCTTTGAAATCTCAGATATAGGTACATGTTCTTGCACATCATAAGTTTATTATCAATATATGGAAACATCATATAGCATACAAATGCTTTATCTGCATTCCCATATGCAAGAAACATCTCCATATCTTTCAACCCGAACAGCTCACCAATAATTTCTTTAAATAAAACATTAGATTTGCCAAACTGAAATTTCCCATAGACAAACATACTGCAATTGGAAACTATGCTGGTATTTTGCGGAAATTCAATAGAAGTTGACGCTGGCAGCTTCGACAGCGGCATAGTTCCTGACCTTAGAAAAAGCGACAAATGCTCTATTCCAAGAACAGCCGCCGCCTCATTTACTGCCTGCTTAAATCCCTTTTGCTTCCCCTCCTCTGTTTCGACTCTGCTCTTTTTGATTTCTGCTGTAATCACAGCGCCATCCTTCGATGAAAGCGCTGTAATTCCCCCGCCGCCACTTTGGATGGTTAGATAATATTTGTCTTTTCTATGGGATATAATTGCTTCTTCATTTATCACACCTATGACTTCACTATATTCACTGCTGATTTCAGCAAGATTTTTATCTATTATAGGAAGCAGTTCATCTACGCCTTTATTTTGAACGTAAAGTTTCCCTACATAGCTCCAATCGCCGCTTTCTTTTGCAATTATTAGATTTGCTTTACAACCACAGATTTCTCCTTCAATCCCTAACCCAAAATTCGGCGTTTTAGTTTGCATAAAATTATCCCTCTAAATATGTGTCAATACTTTGCAGTGACATTAACTGTAGAATTTTTTCCCTCTCTGTATTCCATACCGATACCGATAGTCTTTTGACATCCACCATCTCAATGCCCTCCGGCAGTACGCCTTCTGTTACTATATCGAGAGAAAACGCATATTCAACCTTTGCTTCCTTCCCATCTTCTGAATTTATGTAAAGGTAGGCCGTCTTTAGCTTAATTAATAATTTTTCCAGCGAAACCGTGGACGGCAATGCCGATTTTAGCTGATCGGTCAATTCATTTCCATCTATTTTTCCGGGTTCATGTGTCTTGCCCATCAGAGTATCTATATCCTGCAACAGCTTATCAATGGTAATGCCGTTATTATTGTGCTGGTTTACCGGCAGTACAAGCATCTTATAACCCTTATCCATCTTTTCATATGCTGCTATAAGATCAGAACCTAATATTTTAAATTCAACCCCCAGTAATGCTTTCATAGCCGCCCCGTTCTCCGGAGCCGCTACTTCTGTTTCTGCCATATTAATCATCTCCTTTTTAAATCAGCTATTCCTAATTTTTCTTTGAGTTTTCTGCTCATCCGCTGAGCGTAGGAGCAGCAGATATGTTTGTTAAAATAAATCAATCTGTTTTTCGTGTCAATCTTCTGTACCAAGTCCACGTTGATAAGCGTAGAAGATCTTGTTTTAAACAGTTTTCCGTCAAACTGTTTTTCCAACGGGGTAATGTCTGCATGTATTTTCCCTTCGCCCTGCTTATGCACCACCCTGCAGTAGTGGGTTGACTTTATTGTTTCTATATAATAGATATCTTTCAAATGCACCTTTTTTAGAAAATTATCCTCGTCACGTATATATACTTGATTTATCAGTTCTGTCTTCATGCTCCCTTTGTTACTCATTTCTTCTCTTTTGTTTTGTATTATTTGAAAAGCTTTTCTACAACCAGTATTACATACTTAATATAGATTCATATAAATTTTTCACCATTTGACATTTTTCTGTCTTGTTTATGTCAAAAAGAATCAGGTCTCGCAGGGCTCCCCACGAATTGCCTGTGACGTAAAAAGCGGATATCCCGAAGTCATTTCTAACTTCGGGATATCCGCTTTCATTTTATTGTTTCATTCCTCTAATTCAACCTCTATAAGATGAACCATCGCTTCCAGCGCTTTTTCTTCATCTTTACCATCACAGATGATCTCTATTTCATCCCCTTGTTTTATGCATGCAGCCAGCACGCTCAATACACTTTTTGCGCTTCCCGTAGTATTGTCAACGTGGAATGTAATATTACATTCGTCAAATTCTGCTGCCCTTTTGCAGAACATTCCTGCCGGCCTCAAATGGAGCCCTGTCGGGTTTTTTATCTTTACTGCTTTACTTATCATAGACTCCTCCTACTGTTCCTGCTGAGTTAATACAATCTGCACTGTCACATTCTTTACAAGCGTACATCCCGGCGGCAAATCTGCCTGTATCGTTACTGCCGCTGTTCCGGCAGTTGTGTATTTCTCCAAATCCACAAATACCCTGGGAACTTCGGTAAGCTTGGCCAGCGCCTCAGCCGAACCTGTTACCTGAATCTCTATATTTTCCATTTTTGCCACACTTGGCTTCAAACTTATTAGGGCATTTTCAAAAATAATATTATTACTTGGAATATTAAACACCTTTGTTCCAAATTTCTCTACTGCCACCGTTACAATAACCGTTCCCGCTGTAGCATCCACAAGAGAAATGTTTTCCGGAAGATACTCGCTTACGTCAATGCTGACCTCTTGCGTTGATGATATTCCGTCCAATTCAAAAGCTTCTGACGGAATAGTAATCTTAGTAAGACTTTTTATGTCTTCTTCTCCTCCTGCCACCGCAATTGTCCGGGGTTCATAGCTTATGTCGCCAAGCGCATGCCCCGCAGCCGGTTTAATACCGTCAGTTTCAAGTTCCAAAGGAACATCCTTTTTCTTCAGAACCTCCACTTCCACTTTCAAGCCTTCGCTTCCAAGATTATTCTCGAACAGCTCCTGCTCAATTTCTTTATCATTAGAATCAAAGAGATACAGTCTCGCCTCTACCATTCCGCTGCTGGAAATTCCTGAAACATCCGCTTGGGCAACTACGCGCTTCACTCTGTTAATCTGTGATTCGCCGCCGCCTAACCTGATGGATTCTGGATTTGCTTTGAGCTTCCCAAGCACATTGCCGTCCCTTGGCGTACCGATTGTCGTAACACTGATTACAAAATCCTTCTGTGTACTTGGTTCAATCTCTATCTCCAAATTTCTAGGAGCTGTATATGCTTCCACATAGTCCCCCTCAAAACCTCTTATTACAACCTCCATCGGAAGTGTAGCTTCGCTCAGTGAATTGCTCACCCTGTCCTTAATATCTGCCGTTACTTCTATGTCAGAGGCTTTAATCTGCGAAAGCACAGAACGCTTTGCACGTACTATAACATTTACCGTGTCATAGCCGTCTATAATTCTGTATGTACTTGCTTTTGAAGTAAATATCTCTTCATGAAGCACTTTCACCGGAACAGAACGGTACGTTTCTTCATTGATAGGATCGTCGATATTTACAACCAGCGCCCAAAGCAGTATTGCGAAAAGAACCGACATCACCTTAAGACCGACGTTATTCGTTAATCTGTCCTTCATCCTTCGCCCTACCTTTCCACATTTTGAATAATTTACTGCCAGCCGCCTCCATATCCTTCCTGCGAATTTCATTCAGCTTATCCGTAAGCTGTTTCTCGTCTAAATGTCTTACGATTCTGCCTCCCTGCGCATACGACACAGCTCCGGTTTCCTCAGAAACCACAATGATCAGCGAATCACTCACTTCACTCATTCCTACCGCCGCACGGTGCCGGGTACCCAGCGCCTTGCTCAGTTCTCTGTTGTCAGAGAGCGGTAGATAACATGTTGCAGCTGCAATTCTATTCCCTCTTACGATAATCGCTCCGTCATGAAGCGGTGTATTGTGTTCAAAAATATTAATAAGTAGCTGGCTGGAAACCACGCTGTCCAGCTTGATACCTGTTCTCTCATATTCCGTAAGCTGAATCATATCCTCTACAACGATCAGCGCCCCGGTTTTCACCTTTGCCATCTCAAATGTTGCCGTTACGATACCGTCAATAGTCTCCCTACTGAATTTTTCCCTCTCCTTCGATTTATCAAACGGAACCATCATGCCCAAATAATCCTGCTCTCCAAGTTTTTCAAGCGCTCTCCGAAGCTCCGGCTGAAATACAACAATGGCAACTGTCGCCAGCACACCGATAGAATTCTGCACAATCCACAGAATAGTGTTCATTTTAAAAAGCACAGCGACAAAAACGAATACGGCCAGCATGAGAATTCCTCTCAACAGCATCCACGCCTTTGTATTTTTAATCCAAAGGGCTATTTTATACACAACAAATGCAATAATAATAATTTCAACAATATCTATTACTTTCAGTCTTGGCATATATACAAAGTACTCATTGAGAACTTTTGCCGCCCATTCTTTCATTCTGTCACCTCCTTGTACTCGAATTCCGATTTTCTATATTTTTTTATGAAATTACTTTGTCAACTCTTTCTCAATAAGCTTATCTATATCCATATCGCCTGTCAATTGTGTTCTCTGCCCTGAGCCGCCCTTTACAGCCTTGTGTACACGCTTTGTGTCAATCGGTTCCGTCTCTTGATGCTTGTTGATTCTCTTCACACGCTTCTCAGACGGCGCAACAGAAACTTTCGGTACTGCTTTTACATAATAATAGTATTCATCATCTTCGAATTGTAAATTCTCGGTTCTTGCATAATCCACGGAAAATATCATAAGTTCCATCCCATAGCCGACTGCAGCTCCAAGAAAACATCCGACAATCAGCGAAATGTATTCTATGCTCGTATCCAGCACAATGTTACCCGCCGCCATCACTGCAATATATGCCGCCGCACCTGAAACTGCTCCAATCTCCCATGCATGGGCAACAGACATCCTACGAATCGCATATACAAGAATAAAGCAGATTATAACCGCCCCTGCAGCAACCCACAGCTCCTTGCTCATCATAATCTGTTTTACAAAGCTTATAATTACATTCATGAGACTTGAGTTGTCTGCACCTTTCAGAGTTCCGGCGAACGTTTTCGTATATTTGATAAGAAAATACACAACCGTACCGAACGTAATCGGTATAACATAAATCGGTGTTCCAATAAGACCGTATACAACCGGAATCAAAACCGGCACTTTCAATACAAATGCAATCGGTGTTAATAATAGAATAACAGCCTTTTTCGGGGTAAATCTAAAATAGAATATAAACATAAGAAGAAGCATTACCGCCGCTATCCCCGCTACGCCAATGGACAGCGTAAACATATGTGCCAACATCAATCCCGCTGCAATAACAGCAGTCATAATTGCCGGAAGGAATGCACATACAACCGCAAGCCCCACCGAGACAACCGGATTTGTCAGTTTATTCATAAATCCAATATTGCCGGTGATTAACAGAAAGCTGGTAAGCGCCAAAGCAAAACGAATTCCTTTATCGATATATGTTGAATATTGTGCATACAATGTCTGTATTTTTTCTCTCCATTCAAGTAGACTGCTCATTTATCTTCTCTCCTTTTCATACATCTTCCCTAAACGGCTCAGATTCTGATTAAACTTTTTAACCCGCTTTCTGGCTTCTACATGCTTTTTACGATAGAAGTCATAAGCAAAGATGGCTGTTATGATTGCCACTACAAGATATCCCCCCGCAGCCGCGCCTACTATAATAAGCAGCGTCGATATAGTTGCCTCATTAAAAATCTGGTCAAGAAAAACAAACATAACGCCGCCGGCTATAACAGCATATCCTATTGTTATCCAAATAACAGTTATCCATGCGTTCAGGCTTGCATAGTCTTTCTGATAATATGCGCTGATTTTTAAATCTTCTTTTCCTTCATTTTGTTCGTACATGGCCATTCGAGACATGAGTCTTATTCTTTTTTCATTTAACATTTTCATCACCTCAATACCCGCATTTCATCCGCGGACACTATATCTAGTATATCATTAATCAGAACCCTTGTCCAATACTTATAGTCAGGAAATATGTTTTTTCACACCCATTGCGCCTCAGTTCTTCCGATATACAATCAATTGTACTTCCTGTTGTATAAATATCGTCAATAATCAGGATATTTTTCCCTTTCACACTCCTTCCCCGCGCCCGGAATGCGCCCCTTAAATTCCTGCGCCTTCCACTCTGCCCAAGCTCCTTTTGAGGGGATGTATATTTCTCTCTGATTACTGCCGATGTTTCTACCGGTATTCCAATCCTTTTTCCAAGCTCTCTTGCAATAATCTCCGCCTGATTAAATCCACGCTTCCGCACTTTCTTTTTGTGCAGCGGCACTGGTACTATAATATCAATGCCCCACAGTCTGATTAATTCCCCAAACTCTATAGCCATTTCTCTCGCATACACCCGGCCGTATATACGATGGTTTTTATATTTAAACGCATAGACGGACTGCTTCACCGAATTTTTATGAAGCCACAGACTCCGCCCCTGTTCATAGCAGAATTTTTGTTTTATGCAGTCATGGCAGAATTCTTCTTCCTCAGAAGAAATCGGTTTCCCGCACCTCTTACAACGCGGTTCCCTGATATACGGGTTCTCTGCTCTGCATCTTTCACAGATTCCCTCTTTGCAGATTCTCCCGCAGAATATGCAGGTAGACGGATATAAAATTTCAAGTATTGCTTCAATCATCTTATTTTCAGACTCTGACACACCCTTACATCAGTTCCCTAATCTGTTCCGCCAAACTGGTATAGCGGTTCTGTTCATTTGCGTTTTGTATCATTTCATAAAACGCGCTGTCACTCCCAACCAAAGTGACACACTTCTTTGCCCTTGTAACTGCTGTATAAAGAAGATTCCGATGATATAACTGTCTTGGTCCCGGAAGAAGAGGAATCACAACAGCCGGATATTCGCTTCCCTGGGCCTTGTGTATTGTTATAGCGTATGCAAGCTCCAACTCGTCTAATAACTGAAACGGATAGGTCACTTTTCTTTTTTCATCATACTCCACTTCCACTGTCTCGTTATAAGCATTGATATTCCGGATAATTCCCGTATCTCCATTGAATACCCCCACGCCTTTATCTACAACCAGTCCATGCTTTGTTGCAATCTCCCATTCAAGCTGATAATTATTCTTTATCTGCATAACCTTATCGCCTTTGCGAAAAATCTTCTCGCCATACTCCTTCTCCTCCTTTTTCTTCTCCGGAGGATTCAGGTACTGTTGAAGAATCTTATTCAGACGCTCCACACCTAAAAGTCCTTTTCTCATCGGCGTAAGCACTTGAATGTCGTATGGCTCCGCTTCTACATATTGGGGAAGCTTTTTCTGAATCAACGTAATAACCACACTGATAATTGTATTCGCATCCTGCCGCTTCAAAAAGAAAAAGTCCTTACTCTTATTATCAAGAACGACCGGAATGCCTTCGTTTATTTTGTGGGCATTCATAACAATATCACTTTCTGTCGCCTGACGGAAAATTTTGGTCAGCCGTACGCTCGGGAAACACTTCGATTTCAAGATATCCTTTAATATGCTTCCCGGTCCGACAGACGGAAGCTGATTGCCATCCCCCACAAGTATAACTCTTGTTCCCGGTATAACAGCACGGAGCAGCGCATACATAAGGGGCAGATCCACCATAGACACTTCATCAATAATAATGACGTCCGCCTCTAAAGGATTCTCTTCATTTCTCCCAAATCCGCTTCTGCCCCCATTTTCCTCAGGATTGCCGCTTACTTCCAAAAGACGGTGTATGGTCTGCGCCTCATACCCTGTTGCCTCCGTCATGCGTTTCGCCGCGCGTCCCGTCGGCGCCGCAAGAAAAATATCCAGTCCCTGGCTCTCAAAATAATGAATCATGGCATTTATCGTAGTCGTCTTTCCAGTCCCCGGGCCTCCTGTGACAACAAGAATCCCATGCTTTACCGCTTCAACTACCGCTTTTCTCTGCATTTCATCCAATACAAGCTCTGCATCATGTTCAATAAGCGAGAGCCTTCTGTAAACGGCTTCTTCCTGAACATCGGCATGCACATTCAAATCATGAAACATCTTCGCCGCATTTAACTCCATATAGTAATAATTCGCCGGGTAAACCCGCACCCCTTCTTCCACCTGTTTTAAAATAATCTTTTTCTCAATGGACAAATCCATCAGATATTTGCGGATATCCTGAATGTCTATTTCCAAAACAAAGGCCGCCCTCCTCAAAAGAAACTCTTCCGGAACATAAATATGGCCTTCCGATACACTTTGAAGCAATGCATAAAAAATTCCGCTCCGAATTCTGAAATCGGAATCTGTATGTATGCCAATCCTCATCGCAATTTCATCAGCGGTTTTAAACCCCACCCCTTGAACCTCATCCGCAAGCTGATATGGATTTTCTTCTAAAATATGGTATATCCTCTGTCCGTACTGCTGGTATATCTTTGCAGCAAGCGTAGTGGAAATGCCATATTTCTGCAGGTAAATCATAGCTTTCCTCAAATCCTTCTTTCCTTCTACCTGCTCTGCAATTTCCCGCGCTTTCTTCTCACTGATCCCCTTTATCTCTGCTAGCCGTTCCGGCTCTTCCTCAATAATTCGGAATGTGTCTTCTTTAAACTTGCGTACAATTCGTCCTGCCAAGGCGCTCCCGAGCCCTTTCACTGCTCCCGACCCCAAATAACGCTCAATGGACATCAGGTCTTCCGGTTCTTTCACTTCACAGGAGGAAACTTGAAGCTGCAGACCATAGGAGCTATGCATTACATATTCTCCTTCTAATTCCAGCAACTCACCCTCGCCAATATAGTTAAAATTTCCGACGCAGGTCAATTCTCCATCATCATTGTTAAGATGAAAAACAGTATACCCGTTATCATTATTGCGGTAAACTATATGCTCCACATAGCCTTTCACTGTCTCCAATTTCCCGCCTCCTTTTTACGAAAGAAATAGGCAAGGGATTTTCCCTCGCCCTCTTGCCTTCTATAAATCTTTTCTTCCGCTCATAAATTCTACAAACTGCCCGGTTCCGATAGCGACTACTTTCATCGGATCTTCCGCTGTCATTGTATTAATTCCCGTCTTCTCTTCAATCAGTTCCTCAAGACCTCGGAGCATAGCTCCTCCGCCGGTCAGAACGATTCCTCGGTCAAGGATGTCTGCCGATAACTCCGGCGGCGTTCTCTCAAGTACGGCAATAACTGCCTCTACAATCTGACCCGTTGTCTCTCTGAGCGCCTCTTCCGTCTCGGAAGATGTAACCGTTACTGTCTTTGGAAGACCGGTGACAAGATTACGCCCCCTAACTTCCATCGTCTCATCTTCTACCAACGGATAGGTTGTCCCAATTTTAATTTTAATATCTTCCGCCGTACGCTCCCCGATTAACAGATTATGTTTCTTGCGCATATAGCGGACAATCGCTTCGTCAAAATCATCGCCGGCAATCTTAATGGAAGTATTAACGACAGTTCCTCCCAAAGAAATAACCGCAATGTCGGCAGTACCTCCGCCTACGTCTACAATCATGTTGCCGCATGGCTTTGCAATATCGATGCCGGCTCCAATTGCAGCAGCCACCGGCTCCTCAATCAGATGTACTTCTCTGGCCCCCGCTGCAAACGTGGCTTCTTCTACCGCTTTCTTTTCTACTTCTGTAACGCCGCTCGGCACACAGATACTGATACGCGGTTTTTTAAATGTACGTTTGCCCATTGCTTTTTGCACAAAATATTTAATCATTTTCTCTGTTACGGTATAGTCGGAAATAACCCCTTGCCTTAATGGTCTTACCGCTACGATATTGCCCGGAGTTCTTCCAAGCATCAGTCTTGCTTCCTCTCCAATAGCCTTTATTACATTTGTATCTCTGTCGAATGCCACCACTGACGGCTCTTTTAATACTACACCTTTACCCTTAACATATACGAGAATACTCGCAGTTCCCAAATCGATTCCGATATCTACTGACATCCAAACTCTCCTTTCCCAATCTATCTATTGTCATATCATTTGTACCTGTCGATATTTATATCATTACATGTATTTTTTATTATAATCAAATTTCTAACAAATGGAAAGTCTTTTTTTCTAAATTTAGTTTTTCTTAAGGATTGCATCAATATATTTTCCGGTATACGACCTTGAATCGGCTGCAATATCCTCCGGAACGCCCTGTGCCACAACTGTTCCGCCTCTGTCGCCGCCCTCTGGTCCTATGTCAATGATATAATCTGCCGTCTTAATAACATCTAGATTATGCTCAATTACAATAACCGTATTTCCATCTCCCGACAGTCTTTGCAGAATCTCCGTCAGCTTATGCACATCTGCAAAATGCAGTCCTGTTGTAGGCTCATCCAAAATATAAACTGTTTTCCCTGTGCTCCTCTTGCTCAGTTCCGTTGCCAGCTTAATCCGCTGAGCCTCCCCGCCCGACAGCGTGGTTGACGGCTGCCCGAGACGAATATAGGAAAGTCCCACATCATAAAGCGTTTCCATCTTTCTGCGGATAGTCGGAACATTTTCAAAGAAATGAAGCGCTTCCTCCACAGTCATATTAAGCACATCATAAATATTCTTTCCTTTATATTTCACTTCCAAAGTCTCTCTGTTATAACGCTTTCCTTCGCAGACCTCACACGGAACATACACGTCCGGAAGAAAATGCATCTCTATTTTTAAAATGCCGTCCCCGCCGCATGCCTCACATCGTCCGCCTTTTACATTAAAGCTGAATCTACCTTTCTTGTATCCGCGGGCCTTCGCATCCGGCGTTGCGGCAAACAAATCACGTATCAAGTCAAACACACCCGTATAAGTTGCCGGATTGGAACGCGGAGTCCTTCCAATCGGCGACTGGTCGATATTGATAACCTTATCAAGCTGATCCATTCCTTCTATCTTCTTATGTTTGCCCGGAATAGTTCTGGCACGATTCAACTCCTTCGCAAGTCTCTTATATAGAATCTCATTTACAAGAGAACTCTTCCCAGAGCCTGATACACCCGTCACACAAGTCATAATGCCAAGCGGAATCTCAACGTCAATATTCTTCAAATTATTTTCAGCCGCTCCGATAACCTTGATCCAGCCTGTCGGAGCCTTTCTTACTTCAGGAACCGGAATCTTAATGCGTCCGCTTAAATATGCCCCGGTGATAGACTTCTTGTTCTTTATAATCTCCTTCGCATTCCCCACCGCAACGACCTCTCCGCCGTGTTCTCCCGCTTCAGGTCCGATATCCACAATATAGTCTGCTTCCCACATGGTGTCCTCATCATGCTCTACCACAATGAGAGTATTCCCCAAATCCCGCAAATGTTTCAAAGTTTTCAATAATTTGTCATTATCTCTCTGATGAAGGCCGATGCTCGGTTCATCCAAAATGTAAGCAACACCCACCAGGCCCGAACCAATCTGTGTAGCAAGACGGATTCTTTGAGCTTCCCCGCCTGACAGACTGCCTGTGGCCCTTGCCAGCGTCAGATAATCAAGCCCAACATCCATAAGGAATCCTATTCTTGCTTTAATTTCTTTTAAAATCTGTCCGCCTATCATCTCCTGTGTTTTCGTCAACTCCAAGCCATCCAAAAACTTCTGTAATCTTTCGATAGAAAAACTCGTCACCTCTGCAATATTCTTATCACCCACTGTTACGGCAAGGGCGCTCTTTTTAAGTCTCTGCCCTCCGCATTCATGACACGGCGTTATCCGCATAAACGACTCGTACTCCGCTTTCATCGTTTCCGAGGATGTTTCTCTGTAACGCCGCTCCACATTCTTGACAATCCCCTCAAAGGCAACATCATAAAATCCCTCTCCGCGCTGCCCGACATAATGTACTTTCACTTCTTTTCCATCTGTTCCATGAATCAGAATGCCCTTCACTTCCTGCGGATATTCCCCGAAAGGCGTGTCCAGTGCAAATTTGTATTCTCTGCTCAACGCTTCTAGGATGGCTCTTGTGAAACTTCCTTTCTCCGAACTTGACTGCCAGCCCATAACAGCGATTGCTCCCTGATCGATGCTAAGACTCTGATCCGGAATCATCAGGTCTATATCAAATTCCATCTTATAGCCAAGTCCGAAACATTCGGGGCATGCCCCAAACGGGTTATTGAACGAAAAGCTTCTCGGTTCAATCTCCTCTATGCTGATTCCACAGTCCGGGCAGGAAAAACTTTGGCTGAAATTCATTGGTTCTCCGCCGATTATATCTACCGTGAGCAGCCCTTCTGCAAGACTTAAAACATTTTCCACGGAATCGGTAAGACGTTTCTCGATTCCCGGTTTGATAACGAGCCTGTCCACAACAATTTCAATATTGTGCTTAATATTCTTATCTAAAGGAATCTCCTCTGTGAGTTCATACATATTACCATCCACGCGCACACGCACATAGCCGCTCTTCTTCGCCCTCTCTAACAGCTTCTCATGTCTTCCCTTTCTGCCCCTCACTACCGGCGCAAGAAGCTGAATTTTCGTTCCTTCCCGCTGCCCCATAATTTGGTCAACCATCTGATCAACTGTCTGTTTCTTAATCTCCTTACCGCATTTCGGACAGTGGGGGATTCCGATACGGGCATACAGCAGACGGAAATAATCATAAATCTCCGTCACAGTCCCCACTGTAGAACGCGGATTCCTATTCGTCGACTTCTGGTCAATAGAAATCGCCGGCGAAAGTCCTTCAATGCTCTCCACATTCGGTTTCTCCATCTGTCCCAGGAACTGTCTCGCATAGGAAGAAAGAGATTCCATATATCTTCTCTGCCCTTCCGCGTAAATCGTATCAAATGCAAGAGAGGATTTTCCCGATCCTGAAAGTCCTGTAAGAACTACCAATTCATTTCTCGGTATATCCAAATCTATGTTTTTCAAATTATGCTCATTTGCACCTCTGATTCTAATATATTGTCTGTTGTCCGTTTTCTTTGCCATGTTTTACTCCTGATTTTTATATTTTATGATAACATGCGTCCGTTCTATCCGCTACTCCTCCGTGTCCAGCAGCCGCTTCTTCAATTCTACCAGCTTGTCGCGCAGCTCTGCCGCCATCTCAAAGTTAAGTTCTGCCGCTGCTTTCTTCATCTGCTTCGTAATATCTTTGATTAATTTCTGTAATTCTTCCGCACTCATTGATTCCGGATCTTTCTCCATACGAAGCTCTTCTGCCGCAACCTTCTTAGAAATGCTAATCAGGTCGCGCACAGACTTCTTAATGGTCTGCGGCGTAATGCCGTGTTCCTCATTATACGCCATCTGCACTTTACGTCTCCGTTCAGTCTCCGTAATTGCTGTCTTCATGGAATCCGTCATATTATCCGCATACATGATAACGTGCCCTTCCGCATTTCTCGCGGCACGACCGATCGTCTGAATCAAAGACGTTCCGGAACGAAGGAATCCTTCCTTATCTGCATCCAAAATCGCTACAAGAGTAATCTCCGGAATATCCAGTCCCTCTCGCAAAAGGTTGATACCAACAAGCACATCGAACACATCTAAACGCATATCGCGGATAATCTCCGTACGTTCCAGCGTGTCAATATCCGAATGCAGATACTTTACACGAATACCGAGTTCCCTCATATAATCTGTCAAATCCTCCGCCATGCGTTTCGTAAGAGTTGTGATAAGTACCTTGTTTTTATTTGCAATTTCTTTGTTCACTTCACCAACGAGATCATCAATCTGTCCTTCCACCGGACGAACCTCAACCTCAGGGTCAAGAAGTCCTGTCGGGCGTATAATCTGGTCTACTCTTAAAAGCTCGTTACGCTCCTCATATTCTCCCGGCGTCGCCGACACAAACAGTATTTGATTCACTTTACTTTCAAATTCCTCAAAGTTCAGCGGTCTGTTGTCCTTCGCTGACGGCAGACGGAAACCATATTCCACAAGTGTTGACTTCCTCGACTGATCCCCGTGGTACATACCGCCAATCTGCGGAATCGTCTTGTGGGACTCGTCAATCATGATAAGGAAATCATCCGGGAAATAGTCTATCAGCGTGTGCGGCGACTGCCCTGGCTCTAAACCGGTTAAATGTCTTGAATAATTCTCAATCCCCGAACAGAATCCTGTCTCCCGCATCATTTCAATATCAAAATTGGTTCTTTCAGAAATCCTCTGTGCCTCCAAAAGTTTGTCCTCACTTTTGAAGTACTTAATTCGCTCCTCAAGCTCCTCTTCAATCGCTTGAGTTGCCCTATTCATAGATTCCTTAGACACAACATAGTGTGACGCTGGAAAAACCGCAACATGTCCGATTACATTTAAAATTTCCCCTGTCAATGTGTCAATCTCCGTAATCCGATCAACTTCATCTCCAAAAAATTCTACCCTATATGCAATTTTCTCAGAATATGCAGGAAATATTTCCAGCACATCTCCGTGTACTCTGAACGATCCCCGCTTGAAATCAATCTCATTACGCTCGTATTGAATTTCTATTAATTTTGCAATCACTTCGTCCCTGTCTTTAATCATACCCGGTCGAAGTGATATTACCATCTCCTGATAGTCAATCGGCGAACCCAAACCGTAAATGCAGGATACACTGGCTACAATGATTACATCCCTCCGCTCAGATAATGCTGCTGTCGCAGAATGACGCAGTTTGTCAATCTCGTCATTAATAGACGAATCCTTGGCAATGTACGTGTCTGAAGACGGGACATAGGCCTCCGGCTGGTAATAATCATAGTAGGACACAAAATATTCCACTGCATTCTCAGGGAAAAATTCCTTAAACTCGCCGTAAAGCTGAGCTGCTAATGTTTTATTGTGAGCAATGATAAGTGTTGGTTTATTCAATTGTTGAATGACATTCGCCATCGTAAATGTCTTGCCGGAACCCGTAACCCCCAGTAAAGTTTGGCATTGGTTGCCTTCCTTGAAGCCCTTGACGAGCGCCTCAATTGCCTGCGGCTGGTCACCCGTCGGGGCGTATTGTGATACTAATTCAAAATGATCCATAATAATAATCTCCATATAGACTATTTCCATTTTGGAAATAGTACACTCCGTATAAGTTCTCCTACTTAATTGTGCAAATATCTTGCACAATTAAATATCAATATACTTTAAAATACCTCATTCGAACAAAATTTGATTTTATATTCGTGTAAAATGAACTTGTAAAGCTGGCAAATAAGCATTAAAATAGCAATTACACGAATGCAAATCACATTACGTAGTATCCCTTTGGGAAAACCGTATTTTTGAAACGAAACAACACTGAATAACACCAACCAGTACAGATAGTATTATCCAATCATTTGGTTTTTCATTATAACATATAAGTCAAAAAAAGTACAGAGCAAAACCGAACTTTTGTTCTGTACTTTTTTATACCTTATCGAATGGTAGTCCGCCCGCCCCTTCAGGGGCATGTATTACGGGATGCCCGGATGAATATATCTTTTAATGCGATTCATTTATGCCAGTATCTTAGTTTCATGCAAGAAATTCACTAATTTGTTCTATATAATTATCCTGTGAAAAATCTGTACCGCTTTCACTTTCTTCCTTTGGGATTACTTCATCAATATCTTTTGTATATCAATGTTCCGGGTGTATCAAAACAATCCATTTTATATAAATCATCTATAAAAACTTGACGATTTTGTAATCAATTTCGAATTCCATTCTATCCCAGTCAGTCCAATTCCTTTAAATTCCATGTTACTGAAAATTTCTTTAACAACCTTATTTACATATTTTTCTTGCTGCTTCTCATCATAAATAACTTTAGAAAAACTCAAATTATGATGCATTATTTTAGGCAATGACTCCAACATCTTTTTACAAAATCCAATGCTAATCCCTTTCCCATCATCTGCATAACCTCTCCATTGACTAAGACAATCCATTTTTTCAGAAAAACATACCACATACGTTAGCATTGAATCATCTAGTTCCCCACTTATCCTATCGCCTGTTTCCCATGCATGCAAATTTTCTGAATCAACCTCTAACTCGCATTTGATCCTATTTTTGATCTTATTACGAATATAAATACTTTCTAAACAATCGTTTGACTTACTGATATCAGACATGAATAATACTTAGAAATCCTTAAAGAGAACAATAATAATATACAATCTCTTCTTTTTCATTTTTCATTGCCTTCTTCCTCCATTTCCAATAGCATACGGTCAAAATCACTCTGATACAACTGATCCTGCTTTATACGGTATTTTTCAAATTCACTCAGCGCATGCTGCTCTGCTATTTTTGCTGAAATAATCCCTGCATGTGTCAAAATCTCTTTCTTAGATAATCGCAAAATTCCTTCAAACTGTTCCGCCCAATCTTCCATCGTCATCGGAACATGTTCTTCTGCCCGCAATTCCGCAAGATCCAAATAGGCATTGACAATCTTTGCCATTGCAGATAATTCATCCTCTGTCAGATAGTTTTTCGCTACAACCACATCAA
>CANAZK010000037.1 GCA_947366105.1 uncultured Lachnospiraceae bacterium
CCAAAGCATAAAATCCTTTTGACAGTGTGTTTTCCTAATAAAACGCAATCTTATGCCTGCACCAACATAGAGAAAACCTGCCATTAAAGTGGGAGATATAAAATCCAATAGGATTTTTGAAAAAGGAGCATTTATAGCATATAGTGCTGCCGCAAGTATCGCAAATGTTATCCCTTTCTTGATATTTAGTTCTGTTTCCATTTTCTTAACACTCCTAAAACAATACATTATAATATGTATGTTATCTAACATCTTGTTCGATTATATCATGAGATTGTTTTTTGAAACAATAACTAAATCAAAAGAAATGTAAGTCACTAAACATTTTTGTAAATTTGTACGGAGGAAGATAATGGATAGACGACAGAAAAAGACACGGGAAGCAATTTTTCAAGCATTCAGCACATTACTTGAAAAGAAAAGTTACAATCATATCACAGTACAAGAAATAATTGATACCGCAAACATCGGCAGAAGTACCTTTTATGCCCATTTTGAAACTAAATACGAATTGTTAAACGCTGTCTGCAAGGAACTATTCGAACATATTATCGACAGTGCTATGGATAAAACTCATACACACGGGCTTTACTCAAATGAAGAAACACCACAATCTGTTTTTTGCCATCTTTTACAGCATTTGCAGGAAAATGACAACAATATTTGGGGATTACTGTCTTGTGAAAGTAGCGAGATTTTTCTTCGTTATTTTAAGGACAGCTTAAATGAATTGATACAAACACAATTCGTAAATCACAACCGCAAACCAAATCAAGACTTACCCCAAGAATATCTTGTTAATCATATTTCGGGCAGCTTTGTAGAAATGGTTTTATGGTGGTTGAAAGACAAGAAAACACATACGCCTGAAGAATTATATTGCTATTTTCGTGCTGTTATTGAACCGATTTTATAAAGGATTAAGCGGGTAACAAATATCATTATGATATCGTTGCCCCAATAAGCCGGTAGGATGTTCTTTTCAGCTGGTAAGATAAGGCGAGGAATATAAAGAGATAATGCGAACACATTGCGAAAAATCCCGATTTGCAGAATTGCAGCCAGCTAAAAATTTAATAGTAGCCGTACACACAGAACAGCACACCAAGACAGGAAATATATTAGAATAGTAATCGTCCCCAAGAAATAGTATAATACTGTTATAAAATCTGCGCCGGCATTTTCACGCAGAAGCCAAAATGACCGGTTCACAATTTCTATAATACTAGGAGGTAATACATATGAATCCGAAAAAACAACATTACCAAAAACTCGCCGCCACAATGATTAAAAATTTGGAAAGGCGTAACATGGAGGGCTACTATTGTGAGACAAGCGCAGAAGCCGTTTCTCTTGCCATGAGCATGATACCCAAAGACGCATCAGTAAGCTTCGGCGGCTCTATGACATTTGAAGAAGGCGGCATGTATGAGGCCCTCAAGGCATCTAATCTTCGACTCATTGACCGTAACCTTGCGAAAACACCGGAAGAAAAGAAACAATCATTCCGCGATTCCATTGCTTCCGATTATTTCTTTATGAGTTCAAATGCCATTACCATCGATGGCGAGCTTATTAACATCGACGGCAACGGCAACCGTGTAGCCTGTCTCGTTCAAGGACCAGAACACGTTATTCTGCTGGTGGGAATGAACAAAGTCGTATCAGACGTTGATTCTGGAATTACACGCGTACGGAATATGGCTACTCCGCCAAACGTAACGAGGCTTGGACTTAACACACCATGCCGGGAAACCGGACGCTGCGCTGACTGTACATGCCCGGACTGTATCTGTTCACAAATTGTTATTACAAGATACTCAAGACATAACGGACGAATTAAAGTAATTTTAATCGGGGAAGAACTTGGTTATTAAAATCTCCAAAACCGTTCATAATCATCAAGGGCTGCCACACTAAATAATTCGTGCGCAGCCCTCTGATTTTAGCAAATCCCTACAACCTCATAGTCTTTTGCTTCCACTGTTTCTTTTAAGACCTCATCCTTTACTTCCTCACTCATTTTAACCACTGCCGTTCCTGCCTCATGGCTTACTTCCGCCTCTGTAACGCCTGCAATGTTTTCAAGCGCTTTCTTTACCGTTGCTTCACAGTGTCCGCACATCATTCCTTTAATTTCCATTGTTTTTTGCATTGTCATAATCTCCTTCTCGCTTTTAACATTCAGCCGCTCTGCATTCTCGGGTTTTCCGACATCCGAACCAGTCTGCAGCACAACCTGATTTTTGATTTTCTTGTCCTTTTCTGCATTGTACATACCAAAAAAATTAAGTCTTAATGCGTTTGTAACAACACAGAAGCTTGATAAGCTCATTGCCGCCGCGCCGAACATTGGATTCAGCTTCCAGCCAAACATAGGAATCCAAATCCCCGCCGCAAGCGGTATACCGATAACATTGTAAATAAATGCCCAAAATAAATTTTCGTGAATATTTCTAAGAGCTGCACGGCTCAGGCGGATTGCCGCCGGCACATCGCTTAACCTGCTTTTCATCAGCACAACGTCCGCCGCATCAATCGCAATGTCCGTACCTGCGCCGATGGCAATGCCGATATCGGCCCTTGTAAGCGCAGGCGCATCATTGATTCCGTCTCCTACCATAGCGACTTTTCCCTTTTCTTTCAAAGATTGGATTACGCTTTCCTTTCCCTCAGGAAGTACGCCCGCTATCACTTCATCCACTCCCGCCTGGCTGCCAATTGCTTTCGCAGTGCGCTCATTATCGCCCGTAAGCATAACTACACGGATTCCCATATTCTGCAGTTCTTTCACCGCCTTCGGACTGTCTTCTTTAATCACGTCTGCCACGGCAATAATGCCGACAAGCCTGCCGTCGCGGCTAAACAGCAGCGGCGTCTTTCCTTGCTCTGCCAATTGATCCGCCTGGACTTGCAATATATTCGATATTTCCGAAGTCTGGCTAATAAATTTTACATTTCCTCCCCGAAGAATTGTTCCGTTAACCTTTCCTGATAATCCGTTCCCCGGAAGAGCCTGAAAATCGTCTGCTTCCTCTGCCGTCAATCCTCTCTCCTGGGCTTCAAGCAGAACGGCGCGTGCCAAAGGATGCTCGCTCTTTTTCTCAAGAGCATACGCCGTCCTTAATAATTCAGTTTCCGAAACCCCTTCTGCCGGCAGTAAATCAGTTACTTTCGGTTCGCCGCTTGTAATAGTTCCTGTTTTATCAAGAGCCACAATCTGCATTTTCCCCGCCTCTTCAAGAGAAACCGCCGTCTTGAACATAATACCGTGTTTTGCTCCCATTCCGTTTCCCACCATGATAGCCACCGGCGTTGCAAGTCCAAGCGCACACGGGCAGCTGATCACAAGAACCGAAATAGCACGGGCCAGTGCAAAACCAAAGGACTGACCTACCGCCATCCACACGGCAAATGTAACGAGGGAGACTGCAATGACTGTCGGTACGAATACCCCCGATACTTTATCCGCCACTTTTGCAATGGGCGCTTTTGTTGCCGCCGCATCGCTTACCATCTGAATAATCTGGGACAGCGTCGTATCTTCTCCCACACGCGTCGCCTCGCACCGGATAAATCCCGACTGGTTTACCGTAGCGGCAGACACCTTATCTCCCGGTTCCTTGTCAACCGGAATACTTTCGCCCGTCAACGCCGATTCATTTACTGCGCTTCCGCCTTCAAGAACCACACCGTCCACCGGAATATTTTCTCCGGGACGCACTACAAACACGTCGCCCTTTTCCACCTGCTCAATAGGTACCGTCACTTCCTGCCCGTCTTTTAAAAGCACCGCCGTCTTAGGCGCAAGTTTCATCAGGCTCTTCAACGCGTCTGTTGTTCTTCCTTTTGACCGCGCCTCCAGCATTTTGCCTACTGTAATCAACGTGAGAATCATGGCCGCCGATTCAAAATAGAATTCATGCATATACATCATGACGTCCGCCATGTTCCCTTTCATCTGCGCATCCGTCATGGCAAACAATGCATATACACTATATACAAATGATGCACCGGAACCAAGCGCCACCAGTGTATCCATATTCGGAGCTCTGTGAACCAGTCCTTTAAATCCGCTGATAAAAAACTTTTGATTAATTACCATAATTATTCCTGCAAGAAGCAGCTGCAGAAGCCCCATTGCAACATGATTCTCTTCCAAGAATCGAGGCGCGGGCCATCCCCACATCATCTGCCCCATGGAAAAGTACATCAATACAAGCAGAAATCCCACAGACGCATACAGTCTTTTCTTCAAAAGAGGGGTCTCTCTGTCCTTTAACAATTCCTCTCCCCCGGTTCCCGGGGCAATTTTATCCGCCTTCTCTCCCACACTTTTTTCCTGAGCGCCATATCCTGCCGCTTCCACCGCTCTGATCACTTCCTGCGGATCGGCGGCTCCCTCCACTCCCATTGAATTGGTCAGAAGACTCACCGAACAGGATGTAACTCCCGGCACGCTGTTTACCGCCTTTTCTACTCTGGCGCTGCAGGCTGCGCAGCTCATTCCCGTCACAATATATTGTTCCATTACAAACCTCCTCCCGTCTGTTTGCATTCCGCTCTATCTTACTTCATCAGTTTGCGTAACAATTCAGCCAGCTCATCAATTGCCTCGTCCTTGCCGGCGCGGATGTCTCTCGCCACACATGTATGGATATGATTGGATAAAAGTACTTTACTGAACCCATTTAACGCGGAATTCACCGCCGATACCTGAATTAGAATATCTGCACAATAATCATCTTCCTCAAGCATCCTTTGGATTCCACGCACCTGCCCTTCAATACGCTTCAAACGGTTCATCAAATCTTTTCTATCTTTATCGCTCCGCTCCGTTGTTTTGTGAGAACATTCGCACATATTACTTTCTTCCATAGCATTTCCTCCTAAATATTTATACTGTCTGCAAATGGCGTATGTACGTTTGTACGCGTTGTCCAACCGTTTCATATACCCCATATGCGTATTAATATTTATATATTATACCTATGGCAGGTATATTGCAAGCACTTTTTAAATCGAAAAGGCAACTACCATTTATTGATAATTGCCTGTCGTAGATTTCTTTCTATGTTCTAATCCGCGTTGCTTGCCGCTATCTTAACCCGGCTCCACAAGTCGCCCATAATTTTCTTTGTTTCCTCATTATACTCGAATACTTCGTCATTTTCATTATCTGTCCTCGGCAGATAGGCGCTGATTCCTTCATAGTCCCCGCCCTCGCCATAGATCGCGTCAATAACCTCCTGATTTGCAGAAGTATAGCCTACATAGCTGGAGTTATCGTAAGCGCCGTCATAGTCGCTTGCAAAGTTAATAAATGCATGTGCAAGCTCCGGATTCTTTGCATTCTTCGGAATAACCATGGCATCGGACCATATGTTTGTGCCGCTTTCCGGCATATAATAGCCCATATCCTCATTTTCATCCATGACATAAGTCGCGTCTCCCGAATAAATGAGTCCCAAAGCCTTCCTTCCCTGCGCCATATTGTCGATGATTTCATCGGTTACGATTTCCGTATCCATTGTCTTTACACACTGTACAAGCCACTCATAGGCCTCTTGAATTTCTCTCTCATCCGACGTATTCATAGAATAGCCCAGCGATTTAAGCGCCATCATAAATGAGTCTCTCTCAGAATCATAGAGATATACATCGCCTTTGTATTTCTCGTTCAAGAAAATACCGAATCCTTCTCTCTCGAGTTCCTTGACCGTCACCTTATTCGTATCATATACGATGCCCACCGTTCCCCAAAAATATGGCACGGAATACTCGTTTCCCGGGTCATATGGAAGCCCCTTTACTTCCTCGGCAAGTTTATCCAAACAGTCAAGTTTTGAATGGTCAAGCTTCTGAAGCAGTTCCTCCTGAATCAATCTTTGAATCATGTAATCACTTGGAACTAAGATGTCATAGGATTCGCCGTTTGCCACTTTGATGTACATCTGCTCATTAGAGTCAAAGTTTTCCTGTACAACTTTCGCACCCGTTGCCTCTTCAAAGTCTCCAATGATATTCTCACCTGTATATTCGCCCCAATTATAGAGATAAAGCGTCTGTCCCTCAAACGGCCGGTCGCCGCCTCCGCTGCCAAGTCCCACCACAAACATGATACCGATTGCAGCAACGGCAGCCATCGTCAGCGGAATTACGCGGTTTCTTCTAACAATCACTTCTTTCTTGCCTCTCTTAGCCGCCAGCGCCGGTGCAAGATTAATTGCAAGAAGCACAACAGTAATAATTACAACCACCAACGTTGATACCGCATTGATGCTTGGGTTGACACGTTTACTCATAGTATAGACGATGATACTTAAATTCTTCACACCGCCGCCGGTAACAAAATAGGAAATGATAAAATCATCCACCGACATGGTAAATGCGATCAAGGCACCCGACACAATGCCCGGCGTTATCTGCGGTACAATTACTTTAACAAGCGCCTGCCAGGGCGTACAGCCTAAGTCCATCGCCGCATCCGCAAGGTTCGGGTCAAGCTGTTTAATCTTCGGCATAACCGAAAGCATGACATAGGGAATGCAGAACGCAATGTGGGCAAGCAGCATTGTCGCATACCCTTTCTCCACTTTAAATGTGATAAACAAAAGCATAAATCCGATTGCGGTTACAATCTCTGGATTCATCATCGGCAGATTATTAATCTGCTCCATGATATTTCGTATAATTTTCTTAGACTTACTAAGTCCAATCGCGGCAATCGTTCCCGCCACCGTAGAGATAAACGTTGCAAGAAGGGCGATACTGAACGTTGTATAAAGCGCTTCCATCATATCCTGTGATTCCAGCATGTGCCGGTACCAGCGAAGGGAGAATCCCGTAAAATGGGTTAATGATTTTCCATCATTAAAGGAAAATACAACCATATATACAATGGGAAGATAGAAGAATACAATCATCAGAGTCATCAGTATCTTTCCAAAAGGCCGTTTACTTTTATTCATAATGACTATTCCTCCTTTCCGCCCTGATTACGAATCTCAACCTTACGCACTGCCATCATAAGGAGCATCATAATAACTGCCATTATCATCGAAACAGCGCTGCCGAAATTCCACTCTCCAACGGTAATAAACTGATTCTCAATCATATTACCGATAAGAAAATACTGTCCGCCGCCAAGAAGCTTTGGAATGAAGAAAGAGCTGACCGCCGGGAGGAATACCAAAGTAATCCCGTTAATCACCCCCGGTAAGGATAACGGCAACGTTACCTTTCTGAATGTTTGAACCGGATTGGCGCCTAAGTCCGAGCTCGCCTCCAAGAGAGAATTATCCATTTTGCTTAACGAAGTCTGAACCTGGAGAATCATAAACGGCAGGAAGTTATATACCATGCCAAGCAGAACAGCTCCCTCCGTATATAAAAGTTCCCCGTTTCCCAATCCCAAAACACGCAGAATCTGCTGAATAAGACCTCCTTCGCTTAAAAGCCCAATCCATGCGTAGGTTCTTACAAGCATATTGATCCACATAGGAATCGTAATACATAAGATTAAAATATTCTGTACATTTTCCTTGCTCTTGGCAATAAAATACGCCGCCGGATAGCCCAGTAAAAGGCAGATAACCGTCGTTTTAACTGCAATCAAGAGCGAACGCCAAAGTATCAGCAAAAAATCCGGGTCGGTGAAGAATTTGACGTAATACTCCAGTGTAAATGAAAACGGTACGATACTGTTGCCCTGCTCCATTATTGAATATACGGCAATAAGCCCCATCGGAAGCACCAGCATCAAAACCGCCCATACAATATACGGCAGCGCAAGCTGCGAAAACCTCTTCATCACTAGTACCCCGCTCTAGTCATAACATGGATATCCTCGGGGAAGAAAGTCAGTCCGACCTCCTGGCCTTCTTCCGAATAGTCCGTCGTATGAATCTTGAATTCACGGCCGGTTGTCCAAAACGTAATCTTATACACTCCTTCTTTGACATCCTCCGCCTCAAAGTCATAATCCACACTGATATCGATGCTCTGGCTCTCATCGCTCAATTTCCAGCCTTGGGCATTTGCCCATGTCTTCAGGTCTGTATCAAGGGCCTGTGATTCCTGAATTTCATCCACTGTCTTGAAGAAATTAAATGCCATGATACCCTCGTTTGCTTTCTCATTCTTCACAAACGGCTGGTCTACAACGAAAATCGTACGCTCAATGCTTGTTCCCTTTGATGTGGCAAATCTAACCGGATACTGTCCTTCCTCCGGTTCCAGCTCATATTCGACTTTCGCAATAGAAATAAATTCGTCACTCTCAACGTCCCACGCCTGGGCATTGGAAAGAGCAACAATCTCCTTATCGTCAAGCCCTTCTACATCATCAATGTCCACGTAGAAGTTATTGGCGCTGATTTTCTCCCTGCCGTCATCACTTGCCACATCCTGATTGCGGATAACACGCATATTAACCGTAACGCTTGTTCCCGGCACAGTCTCCACCATAATCTCATAGTGAACACCTTTGAAAAGAACACTGAGCACCTCGCCTGTCATCTTGCCGTCTTTTACATCCACAATGTCAATATCCTCAGGCCGGATAACAACATCCACCTTTTCATTTTCTTTGAACCCATAGTCCACGCAGTCAAACGTAATATCATCAAACCGTACTTTATAATCGTCGACCATAATTCCCGGCAAAATATTGCTTTCACCGATAAAATTGGCAACAAAGCGATTTGCCGGCTCATTGTAAATATCCCGAGGCGAACCGATCTGTTGAATCTCGCCGCCTTTCATAACAACGATTTTGTCAGACATGGTAAGCGCTTCCTCCTGATCATGCGTCACAAAAATAAACGTGATGCCGACCTCCTGCTGAATTCTCTTAAGCTCATACTGCATTTCCTTACGAAGCTTTAGGTCAAGAGCCGCCAAAGGCTCGTCAAGAAGAAGTACCTTCGGTTCATTGACAAGAGCCCTTGCAATGGCAACCCTCTGCTGCTGGCCGCCGGAAAGCAACGTGGTATTCTTGTCCTCATATCCCTCAAGACCGATAAGCTTCAGCATCTTCATAACCTTTTGGTCGATAATATCCTTGCTTACTTTCTTAATTTTCAGTCCGAATGCAATGTTCTCATACACACTCAGATGCGGAAACAGCGCATACTTTTGAAATACCGTGTTTAGCTCCCGCTCGTATGGCGGCTTCTTACTGATTTCTTCACCGTCAAAAATTACCTTTCCCTCGTCTGCGTCCAAAAATCCTCCAAGAATCCGTAAAAGTGTAGTCTTGCCGCAGCCGCTTGGTCCAAGCAGCGTTACAAACTCATTTTCATAAATATCCAGATTAATTCCTTTAAGAACAACCTGTCCGTCAAAGCTTTTCACAATATTGCGAAATTCAATCAGCTTCTTTTCTTCCATCACACAGCTCCTTCCCATCACCGGACGAAGGCGCAGGTTCTGACGCCGGCTGCATCAGAACATCGGCGGAGTTGTAATCCACAATACCTTTGCCTCCGTATTCCCATGATTGTATAAATAATGGCTCTTTGAGCCGTCCAAGTAAAATGTCTCTTTTGCTTTCGCCTTGTACTTATTCTTTCCCTGTACTATGGTAATCGTTCCCTTTAATACATAACCGAATTCCTCCCCGTGATAGGCAGTAATCGTACTACTCTTTTTGTGCGGCCTAAGCGTTAAAAGAATCGGTTCCATCTCGTTCTTCTGGGCGTTCGGGATAACCCATTCAATCGTATAATTCTCCTGTATATCCTCGAAAAAGTCCTGAGTAGAAAAAACAATCTTCCTCTCCGGCTCTTCATGGAAGAACTCTGACAAATTACTTCCTAATACTTCAAGGATGTCTTCTAACGTCGCAATGCTCGGCGTTGTCAAACCCCGCTCAACCTGCGAGAGAAATCCTTTCGTCAGCTCACTCCGGGATGCCAGGTCGCCTAAGGTCAGGTCGTTTTGAAGACGCAGCTCCTTAAGCTTCTTTCCGATATCCACAGTCTCACCTCCACTTTTCATCACTTCTTTGTTTTCTAATACTATACTTTAAGTTAAAAATTACCGAACAAATTTTATTATACATAAAATTACAAAAAAAGCAATATATATTCCAATGCAAATCTTACGGCGACAATTATTATGCATACATTTGTCCTTTTCATTCTATTTTCCAATTTTATATTGCATGCTATTATTTTATGCACGGTTTTTCTAGGATTACCGTATATCCATTTCAATTCGTTCAAAATTAATCTGATTTTATTTTCTCTGCCATTTACTTGTCACAGCAAAGATTTTCAGATTATTTAAAAATATTTCTATTTTTGTATTGACTTTTATTTTGTTATGAGGTATTATAATAACAACAAAACAAAAGGAGGATAATCCAATGTACGATGTAAATTAAAAATCCACTGTATTAAGAAATTGAATACAGTGGATTTTTATGTTATATTTTAACTTTCTTATTTATTCGTCTGCGTGCATTTCACGGACTATTTTTCTCAATTTCAATATCATAGACGGCGCCACCGAAAGTTCCTCCACACCCATTTTTACAAATATTTCCGTAAGCTCTGTATCTGCCCCAAGCTCCCCGCAGATGCCTGTCCATTTTCCCGCTTTGTGCGCATTATCCACAACCATCTGAATCATTCTTAGAATGGCTTTGTGATGTGGATTATAGAAATCATAAAGCCTCCCATTCTGTCTGTCAACTGCCAATGTGTACTGAATCAGATCGTTAGTCCCGATACTGAAAAAATCGACAAGTTCTGCCAGCTCGTCACTTATCATGACTGCCGCCGGAGTTTCAATCATAATCCCCTGCTCCGGTATCTTATAAGATATTCCCTGTTCCTCCAGTTCCGATTTCACATCCTCTGCAATTTCATAGATTCTCCTGACTTCCCCGACGGAAGTAATCATGGGATACATAACTGAAAGATTGCCAAACACGGCTGCGCGGAATAATGCGCGGAGCTGTGTTTTGAATATCTCTGTTTCTTTCAGGCAAATACGAATTGCCCTGTAACCCATTGCCGGATTCTCTTCCTTTTCCAGCCTTAAATAATCCGGCTGCTTATCCGCTCCAATATCCAAAGTGCGGATTACGACTTTCTTTCCCGCCATCGCCTGCACAACCTGCTTATATGCTAGAAACTGTTCTTCCTCTGTGGGACAATTATCTCTTCCCAAATATAAAAACTCACTTCTAAAAAGTCCGATTCCGCCTGCATCATTTTGAAGAGCGTCTTCAACGTCACTTACACTTCCAATATTGGCATAAATATTAATATGTTTTCCATCTAAGGTTACGTTTTCTTTTCCCTTTAAATTTTGAAGAACCAACGCTTTTTCTTTTTGCTCTCGAATCCGGTTTTCAGTCTCTTTCATGACAGCCTCAGTCGGATTGAAAATCACTTCGCCGCTATATCCATCCACAACAGCTTTCATACCATTATGTATTCCGCCCAAATCTGCCGCCGGGCAGATAACAGCCGGAATATTCAACATTGCAGCGAGAATGGCGGCATGGGAATTTCCAGAGCCGTGGACAGTGACAACTGCAAGAATTTTATCCCTATCCATCCGCATCATTTCGCTGGGAGTCAGAGAATCCATTATAAGGACAGACGGCTCCATGGATGAGAAATCGATCTCCTCCTGCCCTGTCAGATTTCTGATAAGGCGGTTGGAGATGTCTTTGACATCAGCCGCTCTTGCTTTCATGTATTCATCATCCATATCCGCAAACATTTCCACATAATTGTCACGGGTGACCGCCGCCGCAAATTCCGCGCTTACCTTCTCCTTACAAATCATATCGGAAATTGCTTTCAGATAACCGTCGTCCTCAAGCATCATCTGGTGTACTTCAAAAACGGACGCGCCTGCTTCACCCACCTCTGCAGCCGCTTTATCATAAAGATTACGGATCTGCTCTTTCGTTTTCGCTGTCGCAGTTGAAAGCCGGTTCAGCTCTTCCTCGGAATCCTGAACCCTGCACAGATTCACCTGCTGACAATTCTTCCTAAACACAGTTGTCTTTCCCAATGCAATTCCTTCGCAGACCGGCTTTCCTTTCACTTTAAACATGGCACGCTCTTCTCCTCCCGGCTTCGGTTTTTAAATATTCACCGATTCATCAAAGAATTATAACACATTTCATACATATATGATACTACTCTTCAGAAGGATTAAAAAGATTTGGAATTTGTTACGCTTTATAGACAGTATTTCCTTCTTTAATTGTTTCAAGGACCTTAATATCTTTCAATTGTTTTACATCTGTTTCCAACGGGTTCTTGTCCAAAATTACAAAATCGGCAAGTTTGCCCTCCGTAACGCTTCCTTTGATATCTTCCTCAAAATACTGATAGGCTCCGTTAATTGTTAATGCTTTAATCGCCTCCATAACAGATATTCTCTGCTCCTCACCTAATACTCTTCCTCCCTTTGTTGTTCTGTTCACGGCGTTATGCATTGCCAGTAAAGTATCAGGTGCAACAACCGGCGTATCCTGATGAAGCGTAAAGTTGATTCCACGGTTTAACGCAGATTTCGCCGGTGAAATGCGGGCGGCTCTTTCCGGTCCAAAGACAGACTCATAATGCCAGTCTCCCCAATAGTAAATGTGGTCAAGAAAAAAGCTTATAATCATGCCGATTTCTTTCATTTCATCCAACTGGTCTTCTCGTACGGTCTGCGCATGAATCATAACGGGACGCAGGTCACTGTAATTTCCGGTATCTTTCTGTGCTTTCTTGTAGCAGCGTATCAACTGGTCCGCCGCCGCGTCTCCGTTACAGTGTGTATGCAGCTGCCAGTTATTTTCCAAACATTTTTTGCAGTATGCATATACCTGTTCGTCTTCCATTACCGGAAAGCCTTTGTAAGAAGCGTCTTTGCCCTCTGGCGCAATGTAATACGGCTGTGTCAGCCATGCTGTTTTTGCCTGAGGCGAACCATCCAAAAACATCTTCGCCCCACCCATGCGGTAATGGTTTGTATAGCCAGCACGCGGCGATTCCGCTTTTTGCGGAAGTAATTCATCTGCCTTTGTCGAGCCTACATAGGAAGTGACATCCAAGTACAGCATATGGTTGTCCGCCGCCGCTTTCAAAAGCGGATACGTTCCGCCGTCCGTAAAAGCATCCTGTGTCGTAGTAATTCCATAAGAGGCATACAATTTTTCTGCCTTCATAATAGACTTCAAAACCTGCGCTCCGCTTGGAGGAACCATTTTAGCCTGAACCTCTCCTAAATAAGCCGCCTCTTCCACCAGCCCGCTGGGATCGTCTGTTCCCGGAATATTTGGAACCGCTCCTCCTTCCGGCACCGTGAACTCTCCTACATATCCAACTTTCTCCATGGCTGTGGAATTAAGATATGCAACATGTCCTGACGCATGAATCGCGCAGATAGGGATATCCTTACTTGCTTTGTCCAAATCATATTTTGTAATGGTTTTAGTTCCTGTGAAACTTGCCGGATCCAGCCCCATTCCCATCAGCCATTGCCCTTCTTCCAATTCTCCGCTCTCTGCTTTTTCTTTAAAGGCTTCGATGAGAGCCTCTACCGAATCCACCTTTCCGCCCGGCTCCGGTTTCAAATTAACCATCACCAAATCGTATGCCGTTGCCGACAAATGGGAATGTCCGTCGCAAAAACCTGGAAGCAGTGTTTTTCCATCTACATTTATCACTTCCGTATCGTCGTCTTTTGCGGCAAGAACATCATCATTTGTTCCAACTTTGGCGATTTTCCCGTTTTCTACCAATACGGCCTCGGCAGACGGCTTCCTGTCATCTACCGTAATAATCTGAGCATTATAATAAATCTTTCTCATAATTACATCTCTCCTATAAATCTTTCTCTCACTTAGATACTATCTTTCTAATTCATATTCCTTCCATTTTTTTGTGACAAATACCGCAAGCGCAGTCACGTTAATTCCTCCGACGACAAACAGCAGCAGATCTACGGCGTCAAAGATAATATTGAAGCCAAACACAGCCAGCGTACCCGCCGTGATCATAATAACCAGATAAATTGCAATATTTGTATTTTCCTTGTTTTGGAACAGCTGGTTCAGGAAGAAATAAGAGCCAAGCAACGTTGTCAATGCAGACAATACCGTGAACAATGACAGTACGATTAATCCAAAGTTTCCGGTTATATACGTTGCGGTTTCAAAGTAACCTGCCAGTCTGTCCACACTGTCTGCCGGGTATTTTATAATCCCTTTTGACAGTCCATAGCTTGCAATATATGACGTCACCAATATAGATACAAAAATTGTTATTATTGTGGGGAGCAGCGAAATCATGGCGGCCTCACGCGGCTCGCTGTCCGATTCCTCCGCCGCCATCGCAAGCGCTCCAAGCCCTGTCTCCGCAGTCTGCAGTACACGCTGCATCCCCAGAATAAATCCAAGCGGCACTCCCAGCATTGCATTTACCGGATTTTTCATTCCCTCTGCCATTCCGTTAATGTATGTCGGAATATACTCACTTGTTTTAACCACAAACATAATAAAGAATGCAAAATATGCAACCACTGCCGTTCCAATCATATACGTCATAGAGTTAATAAATATACTGTGCTTTTTGCTGAGCACAATTACGGCGATAATAAGCAATACCGGAATTACAATAAACATATAACGCTGTATTTTTGTTAATTCCATGGAAGAATATTTGTTTGTAATAATCGTTACTACCGAGTCAATTCCCGAGAACTGAAATCCTCCAAAGCCGAAAATATAAAGAGTGGCAAATCCCAAAGTATAGATTAATGCAAATTTTGGCGAAAGCAGCATGGAAATATATTCCTTCGGCGCCTTTTTCATAATTTTTGAACCAAGCGTCTCCGCATAGGATACCGGAATCATTACAACTGCGCCTATGACAGCCCAAATCGCCATCGCTTCCAAGTGAACTTGTCCCTGACCTACCAAATTAGATAATGAACCTAATACTCCGATAATGGCTCCCGTTCCAATCATTGCCCCCAGTGAAATGGACGCCGGTCCGATAACATTTTTCAATTTTACTTTTGCCTTTTCGGTTGTTGCTCTTTGTACTTTAAAAATCATCCGCAGCGACATGTACGCGCCTGCGATTAACATAAACGGTAAAAATATAGGCCAAATAAAACCTGAAATTGCGCCTATTACACCTTCTAATGTTTCAAGCATATCTCTTTCTCCTTTTACCTGAAGTTTCTAAAATCTTCATTTGTCGGTCTCCTATATTTATAAACTGTTTATAACACAATATATTTGACCATAATCTTAATATAAACATAAGGAGAAACATTATGTATCGAAACACTTTTTTCTATAAAAAGGGGGAATTTTATGACCAATGACAATTTATCCATTGCCAAAAGATATCTGATCATTCTTACAGGTTCTTTTTTATTTTGTCTGGGTTTGAACGTTTTTATCATTCCGCAGAATTTATATAACGGGGGAACAGTGGGAATCGCTCAAATCATCCGTACTTTGCTGACAACTTATTTGGATTTGGCATTTTTAAAGAATTTTGATATTTCTGGAATTATCAATTTCATTTTAAATATACCTCTTCTGATTTTAGCTTACAACAGCATCGGCAAGAAATTTTTTATCCGCACAGTTTTCAGCGTTATTACACAGACCATTTTCTTTTCCATTATTATGATTCCGAAAGTTCCCATCGTACCCGATGCTCTATCTTCCTGTCTAATTGGGGGAATTCTTGCGGGATTTGGTATTGGGATCACCTTAAAAGCCGGAGGCGCGGGAGGCGGAATTGATATTTTGGGCGTATACTTTATAATGAATAAAAATAATTTCAGCGTAGGGAAACTGACAATCTATTTTAATGCGCTTATATATCTGACCTGCGCGCTTTTATTTGAACTTTCCACAGCCATTTATTCTGTATTATATTCGGTCGTTTCATCTATGGTTGTAGACAGAGTCCACTATCAAAATATTAATATGAACGTCATGATTTTCACAAAAGAGTTTAAACTCCATGAAAAAATTATTTCGGAATTAAACCGCGGAGTAACTTATTGGAACGGCGTCGGCGGATTCACCAATACTCAGACTTATGTACTGGTAACCATCTGCAGTAAATATGAAGTAGAACATCTGAAAAACATCATCTTAAATACAGATTCACACGCGTTTATTATTTTCAACGAAGGACTGCAGGTCTCTGGAAATTTCCAAAAAAGGCTGTGAAAAAAGGGACTCTCCGCCAAGGAAGTCCCTTTACTTTGTTTCAATTCATTTATTCTCTTTTCTTCGATTCTGCATTTTTAATAAAATAGTTTGCGGCAATCAACAGCAGAACATATGAGATTCCCCCGGCAGCCGTCATCGCAATCCATGCGGCGGTATAGCTGCCTCCTGATATATCTACGATCACGCCAAAGATTACAGCTCCAAATGCATACCCTGCCGCAAAGAAGATATTGACAACACCTAAAATTGCCCCATAAAAGCGGTTGCCGAATAAGCTTCCTGTCATGTACGAAGGTCCCACAACATATGCAAATACTGCAAATCCTAATAGTATTGCAAATAAATATGCCAATGCAGGTATCTGCGGCGTCAGCAGCAGACACAATCCGCAGGATATAATGATTACAGCGGCAAATATTAAGCTATTTCTTACTCCAAGCTTATCAAACAGCCAGCCTCCGGCAAAATTTCCAAAAATAGAAGCAAGCGCAAAAATGGAACCGATATTACCAATCATAGCTGCATCAAAATTTAAATATTTAAAGTAGTTCATGAACTGCACAAACATACCCGATACATATATTCCCACAAATACAAATCCGATTCCGAACAGCCAAAACGGGATAAGTTTCGTTAATTCTTTTAAAGAATAACCCCAAACATCCTGCTCTTTTACCTTATTACTGCTTTCCGCCTCTTCTCCGCCGATAATGCCGGCCGCCTCTAATTCACCTTGTTTCGGACGGCGGACAAATAACAATGCAACCGGAATCCCCACAACAAGCGCCAATATGCCAAAGAACATATAAGCATATCCATATCCGTTTTGCTGCAGCTGACGAGCCGCCATCTGCTGTAAAATAACATTTCCAATGCCTCCTCCGGCAAAGGCGATTCCCAAAGCCGTACCGCTTTTGCTGCGGAACCATGTATTAATCAGTACCGGAATACCAATACTTGAAATTATGGCAGTACCGACCTGTAAAATTGCTGCAACCCCGTAAAACTGCCATAACGAATGGCATAAACCAAATACCGCAAAGCTCGCTCCGTTTAAAACTGCCCCCGCGGTGTATAATAAACGGAGATTCATCTTTGGTTTGTCAAATAATCCTCCAATAAATGGTGATGCAATCGCCGCGGCAATTGTACCAATTGTAAATAACAGCGAAAATTGAGTTAAGGTAAACCCTTCTCCCTCAATTACATAACTAATGAACTGCGGCTGAATGTTTTGAGAAACACAGAACGGTATTGCCTGCATAATAAAACAAGCACTTACGATAACCCAGCCATAATAAAATCCTTTTCTAGTTTTTGAATCCACAATATGCGCCCCCTTCTTTTCTTAATAATTTTCACATCGAAGCAGCAAACTTAAAACCTAGAAGCACAGCTTCCTTTATAATGTAACCAATAAAATGAAAATCATAAGCGCTATTGCAGAATTGTTTCTCTATAAATCTTTATACCGGCGGCAGCTTGACACAGCCTGCCGTCGGTATTCTTGTATAATCTTTCATATCTAAATTATTAATATATTTTTTCGTCTCTTTTACAATGACGTCTGATAACAGCAGTACCGCGGTCAGATTCGGAACAGCCATTAATGCATTTAAAATATCCGCTATTTTCCAAATTACGTCAAGCGCCGCCACCGGCGCGGCGGCAACAACCGCCACATACATAACGCGGTAAGGGATAAGTGCATATCTTCCCGCAAAATATTCCACGCACCTTTCCCCGTAATAAGCCCAGCCTAATATGGAAGAAAATGCAAATGCGATAATACCGATTACGACAATCGTGGGACCGATAACCGGTATCTGTCCAAATGCCAGCGTGGTAAGTTCTCCTCCGTCTGAAATACCGGTTATATTTATCTGCGGATTTTTCATAATCGTTGTCACAAGTACAAGACCGGTTATCATGCACACCACAACAGTGTCCCAAAATGTTCCCGTGGCCGCCACAAGCGCCTGCCTCACCGGATTTCTCGTTTGGGCTGCCGCAGCCGCAATCGGCGCCGAGCCCATTCCCGATTCATTTGAGAAAAGACCTCTTGCGATTCCATACCGCATTGCCGTCATGATTCCCCTTCCGGCAAGCCCGCCTGCCGCCGCGCCGGGCATGAATGCAAGCTTTATGATAACAGACAGAGCGGGCAGTATGTAACTGCTGTTTATTCTAAGTATTATAAGACACCCGCCCACATAAAAAACCGCCATTATGGGTACCAGCGCTTCACACACACTTGCAATAGACTGGATTCCTCCAAATATTACAAATGCCGTCATGCCAGCAGCCGCTATTCCAATAAGCGCAGGCTCAATTCCCATACTTTCCTCACAAACTGCCGCAATGGCATTGACCTGCGCCGCACATCCGATTCCAAAAGAAGCACTTACGGCAAAGAATGCAAAGAGCATTCCAAGCCACTTCATATGCAAGCCATTTTCCAAAGCGTACATGGCTCCTCCCTGCATACGCCCATCCATTGTTTTTACCCGGTATTTTACCGCAATCAGCGCTTCACTGTATTTTGTTGCGATTCCGAATACTCCTGTAAGCCAGCACCAAAATACCGCTCCCGGTCCCCCAAGCACAATAGCCGTTCCGACTCCGATAATGTTGCCCGTTCCAATAGTTGAAGCAAGCGCTGTTGCAAGCGCCTGAAACTGGCTGACCTCCCCTTCCGCATCCCGGTCTTTTTTTACCGAAAGCCTGATTGCAGTCCAAATTTTCCTCTGTATAATTCCTGTTTTTAATGTCATAAACACATGAGTCCCAAACATCAGTACAATCATCGGTACGCCCCAAACTATATCGTTTAGCTCCCGTATCATTTCATATATTTTATCTGCCACGCAACCCCTCCCCGGACAACTGGTTTTATATGCTTATATACTTTATGCAAAAATATACTGCATAATACAAAAATAGAGTATAAGGCAAGAAAGTACAGTCTGCTATTCAGCTATGTCTTTCTATATATACCTTTATACTCTATTTCATGATTTATACTAAAATTTAATCTTCTTTTCCTTCTGCCGCTATTACAAGTCCCAGCTCCTCAAGCTGCTTTTTATCTACTCCTGCCGGCGCCTCTGTCATTAAATCAGAAGCATCTTTCACTTTCGGAAAAGCGATTACGTCACGAATACTGTCCTGCTTTGCCATGAGCATGATAAGTCGGTCAAGTCCATATGCAAGTCCTGCATGCGGCGGCACTCCGTATTTGAAAGCATTTAATAAGAATCCGAACTGCTCTTCTGCCTGCTCCGGCGTAAACCCAAGTACCTCAAACATCTTATTCTGTATCTCATTATTGAAAATCCTGACGCT
>CANAZK010000038.1 GCA_947366105.1 uncultured Lachnospiraceae bacterium
TACACGTACTGACACACTCTTTCCCTACACGACGCTCTTCCGATCTGCCCAAAAAGCGGGAGGAGGAAAACGGGTAAAAGCAAAAGCAGCAAATTTTCATTGTTTGAACGGCGCTTATGCGATTGGACTTTTAGACATTCCGGAAGAAGTATCATCCGGACGCGCAGATTTCCATACCGGTAATTTTGAAAGCCGTGCCGTTGCCAGACAAGTTTTTGAAAACAAGCAGTACATCCCGCAGAAAATATACGGGATAGAGTTTTCTCCTTTGGAAACTATGGGAGATGCCGATTTGGTTATGATCATCGGAACTGCCAAAGACATGATGCGCATTATGCAAGGATATGTAAGACATTACGGAGTCGCCAAAAATGTATTGACCGTAGGAGTCGGCGGAGTATGCAGCGAACTTATATCCAAACCGTTTATGAACAATGATATTAATGTTTCACTGCTTAGCCGGGGCGCAAGGAAAAACGGCGGTTATTCCGAAAAGGAAATGGGCGTTTCATTTCCGGCGCACATAGCCGGTAATGTATTGGCGGGAATATTGGAAACAGTAAATCTCACTGAAAACAATAAACCAAAGCGTGAAATTTTGGAACGGCTCAATTATCCTGACGAGCTTGGATTTTCCATCCGGATGAATTACGACTATGCAATTCAGGGAATGGAATATCAAAAACATTGTGATGAATGCTTATTAGAAGAAAACCAGTAAACATAGGAGAAAATCATGGAAAATGAAAGAATCACCAAGCTCATGAAAGAGCTGAACCTTACTCGCCAAATTGTAGGCGTACGTTTTCTCGTATATCAAAAGGAATATCATGACTGTTCTGCCGAAGCGTTTCAAGGCAAGCTAAGATTATGCGGCTTTGTAAACAAAGCAAATCACGGCGAAAGAATCAAGGTAAACATTGATAACTTTTCCTGCTCAGGAGGTCCAAACCAAAGCGGAATGAGTCTCGCTCCGGAAAAACACATTTCCGGACAAGGCATGAAATACTGCGGACTTTATTCTGATTTAGGCATTGGAAGAGAGATCTGCGAAAGCTTTAACCGCATTCCGCAGAAAATCTACGGCATGGAAATCGGTCCTCTTTCAGAGATGAGCGATGCAGATGTTGTTATTATATTAGGAATGGCAGAACAAATCATGCGGATAATGCAGGGATATACATATCATTACGGAGTTCCCGCTCCGCTTGTCAGTGTCGGAAACGGTGCAATGTGCAGTGATATGGTTTCTAAACCTTTTATGAGAAACGATATTAACCTCTCGCTAATGTGCTGCGGCGCAAGAACGTCAACCATCAGCGATTTAGGAGAATTAGGCGTAGGCATGCCTTCCCATATGTTTCGATATGTGGCGGACGGCGTTTTTAACACAAAGGAAACCGAATAGTACAAAGGAGATACGAAAAAAATGAAAAAGAAAATTCTATCAGGTATTTTATTTATTGTCATGTGTTCAGTAGTTATAATTGGCTGCGGAAAAAAAGAAGAAAATAAAGACTCTTCTGACACACCAAAAAAGGATCCTATCCGTGTGGCAACAAACCCTACCTTCGCGCCGGCAAGCTACAAAGACGAAAAGGGAAATCTTGTAGGATTCGAACCTGCCGTCATCGAAGAAATCGGAAAAAGATGCGGCCGTGAAGTTGAATGGCTTGAAATTGAAGGACTTGATAATCTTTTCGGCAACTTAGACGCCGGAAAGGTAGATTTCATTGCTTTTCAAATTTCAATCAATGAAGAGCGTAAAGCGAACTACACATTTTCAGATGTATACGGAACCAACCGAATTTTCCTTGCCGTGAGAGAAGACTTCAAATACGATACTCTCGATGACCTCAAAGGAAAAAATGTATGCGTGCCGCCTACACATTCTCTTTACCCGATTTTAGAAGAATATAACTCTTCTCTTCCTGATGACGAAAAAATTAATATTGTTACTTCAGAAGGCGGCTCCTTATACGACGAACTGGAACTTGGAAGAATCGATGCTTTCCCTATTACAGAAGTCGCTTTCCAAACAGCTATGGAAAAGCAGGATTATAAAATCAGGCTTGGCGGTGAAGCTCTTGTAATTGAAGAAAATGCATATCCATTTGCTAAAGATTCTGACCCTGAACTGATAAAAGACGTGAACGACGCGCTGAAAGCCATGCTGGAGGACGGTACTCTTGCCGATATCTCTATGGAACATTACAAAGTAGATGTTACGCCACAATAGGTAAAAGGAAATAGCTATGCGATTTAATTTCACTTTTTTTATACAATGCTTTCCGGAACTGATTGCGAAAATGCCTTTTACTCTTTGGTTAGGGCTGGTATCTTTTGCCGCCTCCTTTATTCTAGCTGTTATTATTGCAGTTTTGCGTAATGTAAAATGCGCTCCTGTCAGATGGATTGTTTCATTATATATTTCATTTTTCCGGTCCACGCCGTATATTACGCAGCTCTTCATCTTTTATTACGGACTTCCGCAGTTTATTCCAAGTTTGCGCACAATGTCCGCAGAAGCAGCGTTCGTGGCGTCTGTTGCGCTAAATTCTTCTGCATTCATTACGGAAATCATCCGCGGAGGGCTACTAGCGGTAGAAAAGGGACAGCGGGAAGCCGCTTTATCTGTCGGAATGAATAAATTTCAAATGATGAAGGAGGTTGTCATTCCACAGGCATTTGTCAGTTCACTTCCTGCATTAGGGAACAGTCTTGTTGCAACCGTAAAAAATACGGCGGTTGCATTTACCGTCGGCGTTGTTGAAATCCTTTCCCATTCCAAAGTTCTTGCCGCAAGAGGCTTCAACTATATGGAAGCCTACATTGCCGCCGGAATTGTATATTGGATGCTTATTTTGCTTCTTGACGTTTTTCAAAAACAGTTAGAAAAAAGAGCCTGTAGATTTTTATAGGGAACGGGAGGTATTATGTTAGAAATAAAAGGACTGCAAAAAAGTTTCGGAAATTTAAAAGTTTTAAAAGGTATAGATATATCAGCAAAAAAAGGAGAAGTGATTGCCGTTATCGGACCGTCCGGTACCGGCAAATCCACACTCCTAAGATGCATTAATCTTTTGGAAAGACCGGAATGCGGAACTGTCAGAATCGGCGACGTCACTGTTGACGCGCAAAATTATTCTGCCAAAGATGAGCAGAAGCTCCGCAGAAAAACAGCTATGGTATTTCAAAACTATTGTCTGTTTAAAAACAAAACCGTACTTGACAACGTACTTCTCCCTATGACGCTTGTACGGAAAAAAGACAAAAAAGAAGCTTGCCAAGAGGCGCTTAAATTAATTGAGCAGGTAGGGCTTTTGGATAAAAAGCATGAGTATCCTTCCCGCCTTTCAGGCGGACAGCAGCAGAGAATCGGTATTGCCCGCGCTCTTGCTTCGCAGCCGGAAGTAATCCTTTTTGACGAGCCTACCTCTTCTCTCGACCCTGAACTGGTCGGCGGAATTTTAGAACTTATCAAAGAGCTTGCCGGCCGGCATCAGTGTACCATGCTGATCGTAACCCATGAAATGAGCTTTGCAATGGAAATTGCAGACCGGGTAATTTTCATGGACGGCGGAAACATTATAGAACAGGGTACCCCTAAAGAGCTCATGCAGCATGCAAAACATGAGAGAACCCAAAAATTCCTAAAGACGATACAAACCAGATAACCGCAAACAAATACAGAAAAATAAAATACCAGAACTACGCATACGTTCTTCCCTGCGTAATTCTGGTATTCTTTCATTCTCAAGAAGCTTTACCGCTCCCGTACAACTCTTTCATACTTTGCAAACACATATTCCAAACTAAAATAGGTCTGCTCCTCACTGACTCCCGTCAATTTCCAGTCCTCCATCTTATCCAAATTTGGAAAATATGTGTCCGCCGCATAGGCGTGATCTATTTTCGTCACATAGGCTGTCTTGCAATATGGAAGCATTTGGCGGTAAATACTCTCGCCGCCAATGATATAAATATCTTCTTCATTATACTTTCCAAGCTCTTCCAAAGCCTCTTCCACGCTTGCCGCCACAACGGCATCCTTCACCCTATAATTCCTATCGCTTGTAATAACAATATTAGCACGTTTCTTAAGGGGCTGCCCGCCCGGTAAACTTTCCAGTGTCTTTCGTCCCATAACTACAACCTTGCCTTCTGTTATCTCACGAAAAAACTTCATATCCGCCGGAATGCTTACAAGCAGTTTATTATTACAGCCGATTGCCCAGTTTTTATCCACAGCTACAATTAAATTCATATCTCTCCCTCTCTCCTAAGGCTCTGAAATATTATAAAGCACCTTCTCCAAACCTTTTCTCAATGCTTCCACTTCTTTCTTTGTCATTCCTATGGTAAGCCGCTTATCCAGTCTTCTCCGATCGGCTTCCATTTTCTTCTGTATATCATATGCTTTCTCTGTCAGATACACATTCTTACATCGTTTATCCTTTGTACTCGGAACGCAAAACACGAACCCCTTTTCATCCAAACGCTTTAAAAGCCCTGTCACCGTAGGATTTTTCAAATTCAGCTGTCTTTCAATCTCACGCTGGTTCACCTTTTCCTGATTACTCCTGAACAGGTAATTAAGGACCGCACACTGGGAGGACGTAATTCCAAGAATCTTCAAGCGATGCGTCAGTTCTTTTTCATATATATTGTTAATCTGTTTCACAATAAATCCCAGCGGCTGTCTCTCGTCCATCCGTGCTTTCCCCTTTCTGAAATCTGCGCCTAATTCTTTGATTTTATCATGGCAATAACTTTTGTCTCCGCCAATGTTTTCGCGGTTATATAAAATATAACACTTTCAATCGGGACTGAACAGACCTGTTTTAACGCCCTTGCCGGAAGCAGGGCAATGAATCCTTTTCCATACATAACATGAAGCCAGTATGTTCCAAACAAAAGGTTCACAATAACCGCAACCACTATTTTGGATGCCAGAATCCGTTTAAAACTAATCGGTCTCTTATACAGCATCATGCCATAAATAACTGCTCCCAAAATAGCGTTAAACGTAAAACCAAAGAAAAACGGTCCTGTGGGCTTAATCAGAAACTTAATAATATCTGTGACGCCTCCCATAATCCCTCCGACAACCGGTCCGAATAAAAGCGCAGTCATCTCATTGGCAATAAATGAGAAACCCAGCTTTAGAAAATCCGTAATCTGCACTGTGAAATAAAATCCCAGCACAACGCCCACGGCAATAAACATTGCCGTTACCACAATAGTTCTTACATGCTTTAACTCATGAAAGGAGTCTACAAAGAGTGACTTAATTTTTTCCATAAAAAATACCTCCTTTGCAGTAGTCCTTCGCCACGCATAGCAGGTATTCTTAAAGTATCTCTGTCATATGCAGCAGCGGGATGCGAAATGTGTACCGCAAGTATTATTACTTTTCGTCCTGCTGACAACTCCCCGTTCATCAGGCACTTGACGCACACGTTTCTACTCTGCTTAAAATATTCTGTTGTGTTACAGCATTCATTGTAACACATATATCTGTCAAATGCCAGCATAATTGGACTTAATATCACCAATCCAATGATAAAGGTTACAGTTCACACGCGCCATTCGCAAAACCGCACTTTCAGGCATCAAAAAAAGCACGAGACGGGATTCGAACCCGCGACCCTCGCCTTGGCAAGGCGATACTCCACCACTGAGCCACTCGTGCATATATTGTTCTGCTGATCAGAACCTCTATTTAATTTTTAGGAAGCACGAGACGGGATTCGAACCCGCGACCCTCGCCTTGGCAAGGCGATACTCCACCACTGAGCCACTCGTGCATATTGTTCTGCTGACCAGAACAATAATTATTATACTTGGGTATCTGCTATTTGTCAACAGTTTTTTTTATTTATCCCACATTATCCCTTTGCCATTTTGCGCTTCATTAATCATTGGCTGCATTATCCGCTAAATCCTCAAAAAACAACGGATACTTCTCTATAAACTTATCTAATATCATCCGGGAAACCTCTACAATCTGCGGATGCGCCCTCTTTCCGGTACGAAGCCTGAAAAAATGTCTCCATTCTCTTAAATTCATGGTCATCATCAAGTCTGTTTTCAGCGAATTCGGTAAAACGCTGCGCGCCTCCTCAGGTTTTGCTCCCGCCTCAATCAGTTCAAAATAATATTTCTCAGCTTCCTTCATGGCCCGCAGCCATATTTCGTACTTCTTGGCATCCTTTTCATCTGTCAAATCATACTTGAATCCCGTCGCTATGTCAATACATGAGATTTGATTATCAAATTTGTCATTAACATAATTGCAGTATCTTGTGCTTTCCTGACTATAGCTCGCCAGTCTGTGACGCACTATCTCATGCGTAACTCCTCTGTCGCAAGTCACCAGTACTGTAATGCTCTCATGTTCGATTACCGATTCATGCCCTCTGCTGATTATGCTTTTAATAAATTTTTCTGCGGTCCCCTCTCCTATACGGCCTTCACTTTTGTAGCACACTCTTCCAATCCGCTCAATTTTTTTCAGCATTTCTTCATAATTATTATTGCTTATTATCGTAATCTCCGGCTTTACCGTTATCATTTACCCGTACCTCCATTATTATTTTCCAACTGCATTCTTCGTTTTTTACAATTTATATAATAATATCATATTTTCCCCGGCCAACCAAGAATAATTTATGCCAAGTTCCCTGTCCTTTGTCCGCTTTACTTATCCATCATAAACGGCCTATCACAATTGATATACACTATTAAATTTTCGTTACTTATATAAGATTTCCCGTGTCATAATTGTTCCATCTTCCATAGCCGATTTATCTGCACGGAATAATTTTCTCTCCGCAAATTCATCATTCATATAGAAATCAAAGACATATATCTCTCCGCAGGTAACTAATATCGGATATTCACTACCAGCCAGTGTCATCTCTCCAACCGGATTATTCGCAAACTCTTCTGATTTTTCTTCCACTCTCCATATTTTTACCGTATCGCACTCTATACCTTCAATATTACACCAAGATTCTACCAAATAGAGGCTTACCTTCCCTGTGGGCAATCTCACGGACGGAAAGCCCCTGTGCCAGCATCAGAATCCGCCGTTTCTGCACTTCGGACAGATAGCCGAGCGCCTCCTTAATCTAGCGGTTTTCAAGCTGCCCCATCAGCACCGTTTCCGGTGTTTCACAGTCCGCCATCTCCTCCCCTTCAAACTCTACCGCATCAATGGAATAACAGTGGTACCGCTCCTTTTTTCATTTTTGCCAGGCTCAATATCGTCTCCGCTATCTTTCAAGCGGTATCATGGTGGCTTGACCGCTTTTTCGGAATGAAATCTCCCCACCGTGCATCATGCTCAGACAAACGGGTGAACCCCTGTCCCGGTTTAGCCATCCGTTTCCCTGTCCCATATACATTCCTTATGGGATTGCCGTATTGCCGTGGCGGTATCTCCGGTCAGCTCCCGGCCTTCCGGCTCGGAGCGGGTCCATCGTTCGCTATTCTGTTTTACTACCCCGATTTCTGCGCCACAGTGCCAGCATTTTATTATAAAATCCGGATGCCGCCCTTTCTTTGGGGTAACGAACCTCATTTTCGTATCTAATGACACATCCATAATCCTACGCCCACATTTTGGGCAGCCAGATGGACGCATTCTATTCTTTATCTCATAAGTTTGTCCCTCCTTCTTCCTGCGCATCTCATATACACCTCTTTCCTTGTATCCACCACCAATAGTGAATATATATATATGAAACTGCCATTTCCGATAAAAACTTTGAATAATAATAGCCCTTATATTTTGACAACTTTCGACAGCCTAATTTAAAAAGGCCAATCTACACAAGGCAGACTGACCTGTTCCGGCAAGAATCTCTTGCCCTGCATATTTAACAGAAATTGCTACAATAGCCAAGATGTAACAATTCCCATATACCAAGTATTCTATTGTGAAATGTTTCTTTTTTTCTTGCCCTTGGAATATTTTTTAATCCTTGCTTTTTCCGCCTCCTTCCTTGCCGTCAGATATTCTTCAAATTCTTTATAAATTTGTTTTTTATTTTCTTCAGTCAGCATAGCACTGAATACGCCATATGAAAAATTACGTTTTTTTGCCTCCCACGCTATCGCATTAATTTTCTGATTATCTTCTAACATCTTTTCACCCCAGACTACAGCTTACTGATCACATTGGAAATCGGAGCCGCAAACCAATATCAAAACACTGGCGGTTTCGGAATGCTGCAGACACCTTTTTCGTAAACCACATAATTATCAAAATATCCGCAGCAGCCCCTGTCCCTCGAAGTAACAATTCTATATACGAATTGCCATCCCCTTTTGTAGATTCCTAATATTCCTCTTAATCTTTCTGCATACCCCGCCATTTTCTTTTTCATTGGAAGACAGCTTTTGAAGCCTATCCTCCAATAATTTAATTTTTGCCATTGTGTCCATATAAGCACCATCCTTTCTTTACTTTATACTTTTTTTCAATCCAGCTCTGATCATCTGAAGCATGACAGATAAAACCTATTCCCGTTCCAGTTTCCCGGTATAAAGCTGATAATACATTCCCCGCTTCGCCAATAAGCTGTCATGGTTACCTCTCTCCACAATCCTCCCATGATCCAGCACCATGATCACATCCGAATTTTTGATTGTGGAAAGCCTGTGAGCGATCACAAATACCGTCCTGCCTTTCATCAACCGATCCATGCCGTCCTACACGATTTTTTCCGTGCGGGTATCAATGCTGGAAGTCGCTTCATCCAGAATCAGCACCGGCGGATCAGCCACCGCCACTCTCGCAATCGCCATGAGCTGACGCTGTCCCTGGGAAAGACTATTCCCGCTTCCTTTTAGTTCCGTCTGATACCCATCGGGAAGTTTCATAATAAATTCGTGGGCATTTGCCAGTTTTGCCGCCTGAATAACTTCCTCTTCCGCAGCATCCAATTTCCCATACCGGATATTGTCCATGACAGTACCGGTAAACAAATGGGTATCCTGCAGTACCAGCCCCAGGGAATGCCGCAGATCATCTTTCCTGATCTTATTGATATTGATGCCGTCATAACGGATTTTGCCATCCTGCACATCATAAAACCGGTTGATCAGATTCGTAATCGTTGTTTTTCCTGCGCCGGTAGCTCCCACAAAGGCTACTTTCTGACCCGGTTTCGCAAAAATCTCTATATCATGCAGAATCTCCTTATCTTCCGTGTAGCCAAAGTCCACATGGCCAAAAACTACATCTCCCTGCATCGGCTGATAGGTTGTCGTATTGTCTGCCTTATGATAATGCTTCCACGTCCACATTCCCGTCCTGTCAGGAACTTCCGTCAGATTTCCCTTTTCATCATAACGTGCATTTACCAGCTTCACATATCCGCCGTCCTTTTCCGGCTCCTCATCCAACAGCCCAAAAATCCTCTCAGCGCCTGCGATTGCCATGATGATAGAATTCAACTGCTGTGAAAGCTGCGAGATCGGCTGATTGAAGGAACGGGAAAACTGCAGGAAAGATACCAGCGTTCCAAGAGTCATCTGCCCGCCAAAGATAGACAGGCAGGCCCCGACCATCGCAATCACCGCATAGCTGACTGAGCAGAATATCTGATAAAAAGAGCAGGTGGTATATTTCTCTATGCCACCTGCTCTTCCTTTACCTTATGTTCTAATGTTCCTTTTCAATTACAGTTCTTAAAGACTCCTTATCTCTGGCGATCAGAAATCGCATCTGCTCCACATCACTCTTCAAATAAACGCTATTTAACTCATGCACAATTTCTTCGCCAATTGTCTTTAACCGATTACTTTTCATTTTAGGAATAGTTCCATTATACAGTAAAGCAATTTGGGGATGAACCGGTAGATATATATTGCTAGGCATGAGTCCACGCTCCTCTGTATCACACAATTCATATATTGCTGGAAAACTGCTTGTAATAAATGGCTCTCCATTAGAAACCAAAAAAGTATAGTTCATCTCTAAAATACGAGGCGCAAGCCTTGAACCATCAAATTCCTCTGTAAGCCATACTCTTTTATCAGCCGCCTTCACCAGGGAATCAATATCGCCCAAACCCATTATCTGTATAATCTGTTCTATCGCTTGTATCTCTTCATTCTCCTTTAATTCCTCAAGCGGCAGATCTGACTCTATCTGTCTTAGGGACCAAGGATTCCTCACAAATATATTGGCCACAAAACTTGCAAGCATTTCTTTTTCTTCATGGTTGCATATTAGGGCATTTTTGTTTTGTGGATTCCTGCAAATATCAATTATCCTTTTCAGTAATGGACTGTATTCCCCCTCTTTGTCTGCAAAATAATTCTCAATCTGATTTTCCAAAACAAACTTTCCTAATTTAGGATCTTCATCTTTCCATGGTGTCTCATATAAATACTTCTCATAACAGACTTCCTTTGGAGTCCGGAAATAATATTCTTCTTTTACTCTGTCAAAAACCCATAATTTATTGTCATCAGATGTGAAATTCCTAAGATAGAACTGGGGAACATAATGTTGCTTCTTAGTCATGCTCCAATTTCACCTTTACTTCATCTGCCGTTATCCAACCCTTTTCCTCTGCAGAGTCCTCTCCTTCTTTCAATATAGCCAGGAGCCTTTCTGATGCTCGACTCTTTAACACCATATTTACTTCATCCACAAGTCGTTTCTCCAGCTCACAAAAAAAGTCTCTGCAGTCACGACCTTTTCCTGCTTCATGTCATAATAACTTTCCTTTACCATCTGCCGTATTTGATTCTGAACTAAATCTCGTCTATTATCCGAAATGTGTTGTTCCCAATTCATGCAAATCACCGCTTTCTGTCAAATATATCTTAAGTATCTTCACGAAGTCTTGATTTCTCATCATAATAAAAAATTTGGTCATTTTTGCATATAGACAAACTGATAACTCTTATTTTGGCAACTTCACCCAAAATCATGAGAATTGGCTCTTTGCAATTAAAGTTTTTATCTTGAGCTATTTTTTTCATTTGGGCTACATCTGTCGCACTCGGAATTGGCTTTGAATTCGGATGCAAATGCCACTCCCCTAAATAATATTCGTTCTGTTCTTTCCAACATTGCTGTAATAGGCTCTTTAGCCCTTTGATACCTCTATAAAACCTGAACCTACCCGCTTTAGAATCTTCAGGCGGTTTTGTGAATTCTGTTATAACGGCATTTTGACACATCTCGTCGTAATAACCAATAATTATACCACCTGTTTCTAATTTATTCTTATTATCTGCAACAATTGACAACAACTTAGAGTATGCCGCATCTTCTATAAATATCTTTGACTTAAGTTCTATATTTTCATATTCTTTCATAACCAGCGAATAAACCATCCATTCCATATTTTTTTGAAGGATATAATTATGTGATCCTTCCTTTCCTCTGGCTATGAGCTGAATAAGCATCTCTACTGCTGATGTCGCTGCTAAATACATATCACAACCAAGTGCTGGGAAAACAGGATGCCAACATCCAATGCCCTCCCATGGCAACCCATCTGCTAACATTTGTTCTTTATCCTGTTGTGTTATTCTCTCCATGCGGCTATCAAACATCGAACTATTAAAGCCTTTTCCCTTGTAGTATATAAAATATAACCTTTCTGCCTTATAACCTACAGATACTGAAACGAAAGTTTTTCTTTCACTAATTTGTGATAGCAGATTTATAATGGCATCTTTTGCAGTACAATCAATGAGCACATCATATGAATTCAAATAACTCAGATTATCAGCTGATAAATACTCCGTTAAGGCTTCAGCCTGTACATGGCTGTTGATTTCCTCCAAACGTTTCTGTAGTTCAGCAGCCTTATTCTGATGCAAGCTTTTAATTGATAAAGTATGTCTTGCAAGATTTCCTACTGCCAGACTGTCCCCATCTATAAGCAGGATTTTCCATACTCCTGACCGCACAAGTAATTCTGCAATAATAGAGCCCATAGAACCCACCCCGATAATCGCAAACTTCTTACTGGTTATTTTCCTGTCAAACATTCCTCTGTTCAAAATTTGCTTCTGATTCCAGTTCTCCGAAAAGCACCACTCTATTTGTTGATTGTTTTTAAGAACATTTGATGAGTCCCTATAACGCCAGCCAGCCTTGTTTGCCCGGAATCCTTTTTGAGTTTTGTTATGGTGTGAAAGGACAGGAAGCATCCAGGCCCACCAGTGGTAATTCTCATACTCTCCTCCAAACCGCCTCGGAACGGGAAATCCAATTAAAAACAAATGCCTCTTCCCATCCCTCATCTTATCCAGAAGTCGTACAACATCCGTGTGGACTTCTTACATCTTTTTTGCCAATATCTCCTGACCTAATTCGCCATACCGAATACATCGTAAAACGACTTCTTGAAAAATCTATTTTGTCATTTTTATACGCATTTACAACATTTTGTAAAAAAGAATTTGTTTTCGCATTTATAAATGCCGGATCTAACAAATTGTCCATTGTAAATTCATCTGACTGTTTCACATGGAACTTTACTTGAATATAATCCGTATCTATGTAAGTATCCCGAAAACGCTGTTCTTTCTTGTAGCATATAACAATGTCATCAAATGATTTAACCTTTCCATATTCGTAACCGATTTTCCCTATGTCTGAGTCCCTAAACATTTGTATTGCATATTTCCAAAACACCATTGCCTGATAGATATCTCCAAGTTCCCTTGCCGCTACAGAATTCCCCAATTATCACACCTACTTTCAGTACACAATTTCTGTTCACCCAACATCAACTTTTTTCCTTATTTCTTCCACCAACTGATAAACCGTTGTACACGGACACATTTTGGATGGGATAGTTTTCCCTTCCCGTACACATTGTTCATACTTCTGCTTTGCTATTTGAAGTGCCTTTTCTTCATCTCCTGTCCGGAAGATTTTTTCATATAATCCTGAGTCCGCTTTTGAATACTTCTGTCCTGTTTTTCTTTGAAAGACCTTTTCAAGCTCACTACAGCATACCCAGGATTCCATAATAGCTGGCATTGCGCCATAATAAGAATGCATCCAAATTTCAAAGCATGGATTTGACCAGCCCACTCTTATGTCAAAAAATTCAGCTTCTTTGATAATCTCGTCAAAATCTTTCACCTCATCCCTGTCAAACACAATCCATGGTATGCGATATTGTGCATCATAAGCAGTCATTGCAAGACATTTATCAATCATTGACCTTGTCTTAGTTTCCACTACCTTGATCACCAATTTATTTTGTATTTCTTTTGGAAGTTCTTTATGCAATCCCTGAAAATAGCATCTCTCCGTTGCCTCTGTATCTGTAACAACCAAATAATACCCCAGTTCCGGAATCATTATAGGAGAACGCTGTTCCCTGGGTTTTCGATTCCCAGTCCTGTCTTTTCTTGCCATGCCAGTCACTCCTCCTTAAAGATATCAATACTTTTTAACGTCGGAATCGCACCATACTTACCAATCAGATAATTTTTTTCATAACTTTCATCCTTTCGGATTCTGGTTCCGGACTCATCTACAAAATCTGCTAGAGAATACAGTTTAGAAATTCCCTGTTCATCCTTTTCGGTAAACCACACCTCATCCCTACGCAAAAGCTGATTCGACAACTGCCATGTATCATGTGTTGTAAAAATTAACTGTGCATGCTTCGTGTTGATTTTTGGATTCAGGAAAGTAAGCAAAAAGTTACGAACCAGCAATGGATGCAGACGTGCATTCAGTTCATCAATAAAAAATACACTTCCCTTCTCCAAAACATCCTGCAGTTCCGGATACAAAGCAAACATTTTCAATGTTCCTGCCGACTCCATACTTAGCGGAATAGCGGCAAATGTATCAGAGTCTATTTTTTTATGCAATGAACTGATCTTATAGGTTTCTTCTTTACTATCTGCATCATGCGGAAGCTTTTCTATCTCAAAATCCTTAATATGCTCGTCAAAGGATGCAAAGTATTCAATTACTTTCTTTTGCACACTGGCATCATCAACAAATCCTTTGGGCAAGCGACGTGACAAAAAGAAGTTAGTAAATGGATCCCCGAAATCAGCAAACTCATTTGCCATGAACCAGTCGCGGATATCTTTACACTTAGTTACCTTTAATTTAGCGCCAAGGGAAACAATCAAAACCTGTTTTTCCAAAGCAACTTGAATATTATCTCTGCTGCTCTTTGGAAGTCCGGATAAGTCCAATGTATTTTCTTCAGTAGAACGGTAAAAAATCGATGTATATTTACGCGCAGTCTTAGCCTTTGAATTCAGCCATTCCTCTGTCACTCCATGTCTGTCTACACAAAATCCATAATTATATGTTTTTTCCGCCTTATCTCCTGGAATGGTAAAATATACTTCAAAACTGGACTCCGCATCATTTGAAACACTGTCAAACAAAAACGGGGTAGGTCTGTATTCCTCGAATTTTTCTTCCTCATCCCCATATTTAAAAGATTCGACCACATAATCAGCCATGTATTCAAATGCATTATATATATTGGATTTTCCACTCGCATTTGCCCCATATATAGCAGCCATAGGCAAAATTTTATCATTTCCCTCAGAAACTACTCTGTCAGAGAATTCTGTCATCTTTGCAGCAGATAAATCCAATGACGCCTCATCTCTAAAAGATTTGAAATTTTTAAAATTAAATTGTATAAGCATATTTGCACCCCACTTCTTTCTTTGTATCTATTATAGCGCATTGCTTTTATTTTTCAATATCTAAATTAGATTTTTTCTCACTTATATGTATTTTATTCTGTTTTTATATAATTTATAGAAACAGTATGAAGGCAAGTCTTTTACACAACAGACAAAATACCTTCAAAAATTATGTTTTTTATGTCTAGCACTATTCAAGGTTACTGTTTTTGTTTCAAAATTGAAAGAATTATCATTAACAAAATCCTGAACTGTTTCCGATGTATTCCCTATTTGAAAAGAGACAGATACCGTACCTATTCCAAGCGTTTCCTTCGAACCTGCAGTATTGGAAATTTTACCTAAAGGCGTATATTTATAATCCGTTTCAAAATTTTCATAGAACAAAACGAGACATCTACTGTCATAAATCATAAAATCGCCTTCCTGCATCTCTTTTACTTCCTGATCCTCTATGTTGAAAGCATCAGAAAAATAAAATACTTTTCATTATTGTGTAAATCCTCCATATCTAATTGCAAGGGAAGCATTTCTCTGAATTGGTGCGCCGCTTCATTATCGTACAGTTCTGCCTCAAACTCCTGTCCATTGATAATTATTTGTATCGTTGTCATTTCACCTGTTTCCTTTTTGGCATCCTCCTCAATATTGTCTGTATCCGTCCTGTCAGTCGGTGAAGATGTTCCTGCCTGCTCTGTCGGGCTTTCCAGTCTGCTGTTTTCCACAACAGACAAAGAGGACTGCTCCGCTTTGCCGCAGGCGGTAAGTAGCAGCGCAAATGCCACCGTCAGAAGAAATGCTGGAACTTTTTTCATTTTACCACCTCGCCAAGTCATATTTTTTTCACGATTTCCCTGATTTCATTCTGTTTTGCAACAGATTTAGACTGGCTTCCGACAGCTTTTACGATTCCCAAATCCTTTGCGCCCATATGTCCGATGACTGCATCTTTGTATGTTTGGATTGCAGAATTGAAACCACCGCCCGCAGCAGTAAGCAGTAACGCTGCCTTTTTCAGTTTCGGCAGGCGTTCAAAAGCATATATCCTTTCGATTGCACAATGTATCTGCCCCGTAAGTGAATAGTAATAAATCGGGGAGGCAATCACAAGCATTTCACATTCCCTCATAACAGGATAGATTTCCTGCATGTCGTCTTTCTGGACGCAGTTCCCATTCAAAGTGGCACGACAGGCATCACAGTTTTTGCAGCCACGGATATCCCTGTTGCCAATCTGGAATACGGATACCTTGTGACCTGCTTTTTGTGCTTCTACGGTAAAAGTTTCCACCAGTGCGGAAGTATTTCCATTGGGGCGGGGGCTCCCATTTAATACTAAAATATTCATTTTCTAACCTCCAGTATGGATTATCTGATAATTTCATTAATGGTAAGATTTTTCAAAGATTCCCACAACATCCTCGTCCGTCATTTCACAGGGATTTGAAGTATATAAAAGCCCTTGCATGGAACGTGCGCCTCTGGCAAGTGTCATTGCCTCATCCTTTTCAAAACCATACTCGCTCATTTTCAGGTTATCCACACCGCAGGCTTTTTGCAGTTCTACGAGAGCCGTAATGAAATCTTCAGGTTTATCGGCATTTTTGATTCCCATTGTCTTTGCCATTTTTATAAAGCGCTCATCACAGACATGCTTATCTACAAAAAACTGGTAAAATTCTTTGGAAATCATAATCAGACCAGCCCCATGAGGCAGATTATGGTGATATGCACTCATGGAATGTTCCATAGAGTGTTCTGCTGTCGTAAGCGTCAGATTCATTGTAATCCCGGCAACCGTTGACGCATAGGCAATATGTTCCCTTGCTTCCATATCGCTTCCATCCCTCACCGCACGGGACAGATAAGCGGCAACATTTTCGATTGCCGAAAGCGCAATCGCTTCACTTAACAGATTCAATCCCGTACTAATCATTACTTCTGTATTGTGGAACAATACATCAAATCCCTGATATGCCGTATACTTAGAAGGAACTGTTTTCATAAGATCCGGGTCAACAATAGCAAGGACTGGTATATTTCTGGTATCGCCAAATCCAATTTTCCTGTGTTTTCAAATTAGAAATAACGCCGGAGCAGTTGGCTTCCGAGCCTATGCCCGAAGTTGTCGGAATCGTTACGATTGGAAGTCCCGCATTTTGAAACGGCTTATCCTTTGCATATTCCCGCAGGTCACCCTCATTGGTTGCCATAGAAGACACCATTTTTGAGCTGTCCAAAACTGCACCGCCGCCAAGCGCAACAATAAAATCACATCCGTTTTCACGGGCAAACCTACCGCCTTCCTCACAATGCTCTTTCAACGGATTTTCCGTGAACTTGTCAAACACAACCGAATCCACACCGGCAAATTTCAGTTGTTCCAGTGTACGGTCAAGATACCCGTTCGCACGGGTGGATTTACCGCTTGAAATAAGGACACAAGCCTTTTTACCGGGAAGCGGCTGTCTGCCAAGTTCATTCAGCATACCTCTCCCAAAAAGAATGTTTGTAGGGTTGTTAAAATTAAAATTCATGTTCATATCTTTCTTTCACCTTTCCTTATCATTTACTTTCTTTTCTTTTATTTTTTTCTCCATTTTGTAAACCAGATAGTCAAGGCAGTCCACTTTGTTCTGGCTTTGATGCAAGCTGTCCATCAGTCCACACCGGTGCAGACGCAAAAGCCTGACCGCATCTTTTATCTGTCCGGCATCCCACAGTCTGCATATCTCTGTAATTTCATTTGAGCCACATCCAGCGTCTTTCAAGTTCTGAATAATATCCTCCGTATAGCCGCCTCCTTTCCCTGTCTGCCCTAATCTTACTCCATTGACTTCCGATTCGCTAATGGTTATAATTTATATCATGTTATTCCAATATTGAATATCAGGAGGATTGCCGCATGGAAATACGGGCATTACGGTACTTTCTGGCAGTAGCTAGAGAAGAAAATATGACACATGCCGCCGAAATACTTCATGTTACACAGCCTACTCTCTCAAAGCAGCTAAAATCCTTAGAAGATGAACTGGGGAAAAAGCTATTCACACGGCACAGTTTTAGTATCCAGCTTACCGAAGAAGGCATCCTGCTTCGCAAACGGGCAGAAGATTTAGTAAAAATGGCAGACAAAATTATTACCGAGTTTATCACACTTGATGATGTTACAGGCGGCGATGCCTACTTCGGTCTGGCAGAATCCTATCAAATCCGCTTTCTTGCAAGGGAAATCAATACTTTCAAAAAAACATATCCCGGTCTACGCTACCATATTACCAGCGGTGATACGGAACAGGTCACCGAAAAGCTGGATAAGGGCGTGATAGACTTTGCCGTACTTGTTGAAGAACCAAATACTGCAAAATACAATTATTTATGTTTTCCGGAATCTGATGTATGGGGCGTTGTCATGCCAAAGGACTGCCAGCTTGCAGAAAAAGAAAAGATTGAGGCGGCGGATTTGATTGGTCTGCCTTTATTTTGTTCCGATCAGGGCTGGAGCAAAGATATTACCCGCTGGTGCGGCGGACAAATTGATACACTGCATTTAGAGGGTTCTTTCCGGCTTTCCTATAATGCCTCTCTTTTTGTGAAAGAGCAGCTTGGCTATCTTCTGACCTTTGACCGGCTGATTGATACCAGCCCTGAAAGCGGACTGGTATTCCGCCCCTTATTCCCCAAATTAGAAACGAAAATGTATCTCGTATGGAAAAAGTATCAAGTTTTTACCCCCATTGCAGAGCGTCTTTTGAATAATTTAAGAGAAAAGATGAAATAAACAGATAAAAGCTATATCCATCCCATTTCGTTTGCTTTTTACCATATTCCGAGAACCAAAGTTCTTGAAGTCTATTTCCTTTACTTCTTGAATTCCGAAAATCGGAACTCTTGAAGTCAGATTTTTAAACTTCTGCAATTCCGAAAATCATCAATCCACCCATTTTTCTGTGACAGTTCCATGCGGTCAATCATCATTCCATAAAGCAGCTTTGCCCCGATTGACAGCGTATCAAACTGCCTTTCCGTAAATAACTGCTTCGGTATACGGTAAAAAGCATACTGGCTGCTCTGTTTCCCATAAAAATATTCAAAATCCATTATCCGGCTCTCCTTTCCCTCATTAAGCGGCATTTTTGTTTATGTTCATTGTCTGGCATGGAATTATCCCTCTTTTCTTTTTCACTTCTTTTTCACACGATAACAAACGGGAATTAGGAGATAAAACGCCCTCTCCATGACATTCTCTACCCATGCCATACAGACACGGCAATATGCCCTTAAAAACGGCTTCTGTACATATGTGATTATTATCAAGCTTGGGAGCCACCATTCTTAAGCTTGAGAGCCACTTTGTTTTCAATATAATTATCACGCTTGAGAGCCGCCCTAAAC
>CANAZK010000039.1 GCA_947366105.1 uncultured Lachnospiraceae bacterium
CTCGAAGTATAGAAAAGCCCGGCATTTGCCGGGACTTTGTCTACAGTCTGAGCAGGTATCATAATACCTGCTTTTTTTATGCATGGAAAATATTCAATATTGACAAATGAGTATATATATGATTTATCATAATAAGTAAAAGATTAAGGAGAGCCTGACGGATATGAAGAAGAATTCATTTTTGACAACGATTAACCTGACGGTCGTCTGTGTTGTATTTGCGACGATTTTGACAACAAGCACTCTTTTTTCATCGTATATATACAAGGACTCCCAGGAACAGGCGATGCAGACGCTTAAGCAGGAACTGAGACAGTTGAATCAGCAGATGAACAGTTATATTGACGAAATGTATACGCTGACGGATCAATTGGCATCGGATACCCAGTTTGGACTGTCGGTAGACCAGTACAACAGCGAGAATATGGAAGAGTCGCGGGAGGGGAAGCAGATGATGAATTATATTGTCCAAAGGACAATGAGGCTGAACCGGATGATTGACAATATTACGATATGCACTGACAAACGGGAAATACAATATAATTACTATTCTATGGTAAAGGGTAATGACATTGCAGCCATGAAGCAGCAGGACTGGTATCAGGAGCTGACGGAAGAAAAGCAGACGAATGTTTTTGCGAAAAATACCGTGTATAATAAGACGGACGGGGATGAAACATATTTCTTTTGGGCAACAAAATTTAAAACTACGTTGTATGCAGACAGAAGAGAGGAGGACAGGCTTCTGATCGTGACATTCCGTATGGAGAAAATACGGGAGCTGATGGAGAATGTGGGAGGAACGAGAAATATTAATCTGCTTTTATATTATCTGCCGGATAATTCGGTACTTAATCAGGTGATTATAAATGAAGAGCAGCTTGGTGCGGATGGAATTGGCTGGAAAGATCAAGGGGACAATTTTATTGTTCTTGATTATGGCAGTGAAGGCAGCAGGCTCAGACTTGTAGGTCTTGTGGAGAGAGCTGCATTTTTTGAAACGATTGAGTTTATACAGCCATGGCTTTTCGGTGCGGCAGTGGTGATACTTATCATTACGATTACAATCAGTATCAGGATATTTAACAATATATCAAGACCGATGAAGACTGTTGTGGAAGGACTGGATACAATGGAAACAACAGGTTTTCGAAAGCTTGATGTGAACAGCAGTTATAAGGAAACGGAGCAGCTTGTATATACATACAACAAGATGACGGAGCGTATACAGGAACTGATTTTGAATATCGAACTGAAGGAGAAGGAGAAGAGACGAGAGGAGTACAGAGTACTTGAGGCGCAGATCAATCCGCACTTTATATATAATACATTAGACGCGATACGCTGGGTTGCTTTGATTAATCACTCCAAACCGACTGCGGAGGCTATAAGTTCTTTCGTGAAGTTTCTGAGGCTTACCCTGTCAAAAGGACAGGAAATGATTACGGTTTCGGAAGAGATTGAGCTTACAAAAGAGTATATCAATATTATGGTGTTTCGAAATAACTATGATATCAATGTAAACTATGAGCTGGAATCGGAGGTGAAGGATGCGCTGACATTGAAGCTTATTATACAGCCTTTTGTGGAAAACTGTTTTCTGCATGCTTTCGGGCATGGGACAAAGACGAAGGAAATTACAATCCGAACAATGCAGAAGGAACACAATCTGGTGATGGAGGTGGAGGATAACGGCAAAGGTTTTGACATAGATGAGGTGAAAGAAAGCGACCGTGCGGCAACCGGGGTTGGCCTTAATAACGTAAATGGAAGAATTAAAATCTGGCATGGGGAGAATTATGGTATACAGGTAATCAGAAAAGACAGAGGGACAAAAATCAGAATTATACAGCCATTGATGCAGAAAGGAGAGTATGTATATGATTCCGGTAATGATAATTGAAGATGAATTCCTTGTAAGGGTAGGACTGAAGACGAGTATAGACTGGGAAGGCTGCGGTTATGAGGTGGTGACTGAAGCAGAGGACGGAGAGGGTGCAGTTGAAAAATTCAGACAGTTTTACCCAAAGCTTGTTGTTACGGATATCAGGCTTCCAAAGAAAGACGGACTTGAGGTAATGCGGGAGATCAAAAAGCTGGACAGTAATGTGAAATTTATCATTGTGTCGGCGTATGATGATTTTGAGGTTGCAAGGGAAGCCATTACGATCGGAGTGGAAAACTATTTTCTAAAGGGCAGCATTGATTCAGAGGAAGTGGAGGAAACGCTTCAGAGGATCAAGAAAAAAAACGGGTGGGATGAAGAATATCAAGATAACGGCGACATAAAAGAACGGGATATTTTTTATGATTTTCATGCGGAGGAATACGGCGAGGGGAGCTGGTTTGTCTGCGTCGATACGAAAAATGCGGACACGGATAAAATCATCGCTATGCTGCAGATTGTCTATGCAGAGAAAAACATTTATTACAGAATTGTGAAAAAAAGCAGGCAGATTATATATATGATTGCGCTTAAGGAGTATTCTATTCATGAAATTGTGAAAATAACGGAAAAAGTATTCAGAAGATATTTAAATGAGAAGGCATATATTGGGATTTCGGGGAAAAGAGAAGAAGAGTTTGAAATAAAGGAGGCTGTGTGGGAGGCGGTTTTGGCATGTGAGTATGCGGTGAAAGTGTCTGGAAACGGATGTGAATTTTATCAGGGCAGTGAAAATGCATATGAGAATGTAAAGCCTGTGGTAAACCGGTTTGGCGACCGGTTCCATTTTAATAAAGCGTTCAACTCAAGAGGGCTTTTGGAAGAAATTTTCAGGGAGTTTGGGAAAAAATACAGTGTGAAGGATTTTTACAGGCTTTTGTATAAGATTATCGGTATTCTCGCGGATGTGGACGCCGAGGTGATTGAGGGGAGTATTTTCAGCGACCTGATAGATTCGATGTCTTACCAAGACGTTTTGGAATCCCTTGTCATGTGGTTTGAGCTTTATGAGGAAAAGGTGGGGGCTGACAAAGAAAATACTTATGTGACTCTTGTGAAGGAGTTTATCAGGGATAATTTAAGTGAACAGCTAAGTCTTGGAGCTCTTGCCGATGCAGTGCATATTTCTCCGAATTATCTTGGCAAGGTTTTCAGGCTGAATACGGGAGAATATGTGACGGACTGTATTACAAGAATGAGGCTTGAAAAAGCGACAGAACTGTTGAGAGAAAGGAAATATAATATCTGCCAGATAGCGGATATGGTAGGAATTTCAGATCAGAGGTATTTTTCCAAGCTTTTTAAGAAACACTATGGAATGACACCGAAAGATTATATGAATAATAAGTGATTTTTACACATTAAGATTGAAAATTACACACAAGAGAGAAGAATAAGCTGAAAAATACACAAAATCAATTCGGTTTTGTGTATTTTTGTTGTGCACAATATGATATTCTAATAAAAACAAATTGTTAGGAGGAAAGAAGGATGAAAAAGAAACTATTAAGTATTGGATTAGTTGCTGCTCTTTTGGTATCTGCTTTTGCTGCGGGCTGTGGAAAGAAAAACACAGACGGTGACGACAAAAAAACAGATGGCAAAGTAAAAGAGATAAGATTTATGGATGTTACACCTAATCCAGCCAGAGAACAGGCATTTCAGGAATTGATCAAAGATTTCAATGACAAGAATCCGGATGTTAAAGTTGTGTATGAGTCTACACCGTGGGATCAGTCTCATAACAAGCTTGTTACATTGGGAAGCGCAGGAAGCTTACCGGACGTATTCATTATGCATCAGCAGTGGAATGCAGAATTTACAAGTGCAGAATGGGTTACTCCGCTTGATGATTACATTGCAGACTGGAAAGATGCAGACAAAATAATTCCATATGTTAAAAATGTTTTAATGGAATATGACCAAAAGAATGTATATGGTTATACATTTGGTATTCCTGACGGATTAACAACAGCCGCTATGTTTGTACGTACGGATTGGTTAGAAGAAGCAGGATTAACAACAGAAGATCTTGAAACATGGGAAGGTATTTTTGAAGCATCTAAGAAGCTCACAATTCCTGAGAAAAACCAGTATGGTTTTGCATTCAGAGGTGCAAGAATGGGTTCTGAGCAGATGGGAATGTACATGCTTGCTGAATTAGGCGGAAAGCTTTATGAAGAAGATGGAACATGCCGTATCAATTCTCCGGAAGGTATCGAGGCATTTAAGAAATACTGTGCATTATATAAAGACGGCTATGCTCCGCAGGATGCAATTAACTGGGGATATACAGAAATGGTGCAGGGATTCACATCTGGTCTTTCCGGAATCTTAAATCAGACATCAGAAGTAGTTGCAACATGTGAAGATTCTATGGAAGATGGAACATGGACAACAATTCCGTTCCCAAGAGCATCTGACGGAAACATCTACAGCAAGGCGGACAGTTATTATATGGCTATGTCAAATCAGAGTAAAAACAAAGATGAGGCATGGAGATTCATTGAATTTATGTTAGAGCCTGAAAATAACCGTAAATTATCCGAAGCATGTCTTTTCATCCCTGTAATGGAAGGTGCTGAAAACGACCCAAGATTCACAGAGGGCGGTATGAAGGGATTTGTTGATTCTATGAATGATCCTACATTTATCAGAGAGCCGTTCTACGGATACTTCCCAGAGCTTGGCGAATTCATGGAGACATTCTATGATGCGGAAGTACAAAAATATTTGTTAGGACAACAGACCGCTGAGGAATCAATTAAAAACATTTCTGATTATCTGACAACAGCACAGCAGAAATACATGCAAGAAAGTCCGGATACACCGATTCCAACATCTGTTAGAACTGATGGTTCAGAAGTAAAATAAGATTTGGAGGGCTGTCCTTAAGCAGGGCAGCCCTTATTTATTAAAGGGGGAATAGTGAAACCGATGAATAAAAAGAAAAAATTAGAACCTCATATATTTATGACGCCGAGTTACTTAATATTACTTGTTTTTCTTGGTTATCCTTTGCTGAACTGCATTCGTCTTGCATTTTCAAATTACAAGATCACACAGCTTAACAATGTTACGTTTGCAGGATTTGACAATTTTTTGAAAATTTTTCAGGATAAAGAGATTGCTATGATTTCTCTCAATACATTCAAGTTTGTTATTTTTACACTTGCACTGCAGCTTGTACTGGGATTTATTTTGGCAATGGCTCTTAAGAGACCGTTTCGTGGGAGAGGTATCTATCAGGGGATTGTATTCCTCCCATGGGCGTTTTCCGGTTTTATCGTAGGTTTGACGTTCCAGTGGCTTTTCAATGCGGAATATGGACCGATTAACGACATTTTACTGAAATTCGGATTGATAAGTGAGAAGATTTCATTCCTTGGTTCGCCGAAGTATGCGCTTTGGACAGTAATTATTGCCCTTGCATGGCAGGGGATTCCATTCTTTGGAATTATGATTCTGGCTGCTTTACAGTCGGTGGATGCGGGGCTTGTTGAGGCGGCGGTAATTGACGGCGCAAATGCCTTCCAGAGATTTTGGCATGTGACAATTCCGTGTATTAAGCCAACGCTTATCGTAACGATAATGCTTCGGACGATTTGGATATTTAATAATGCAGATATTATTTACATAATGACAAACGGCGGTCCCGCCAACACGTCGCATACGTTGGCATCCTATATGTTTACAAAGGCATACAGTACGCTGGATTTCGGATATGCAAGCGCCCTTGGCGTACTGTTCATGGTAGGAATGATTATCTATGTATGCGCATTTGTTAAAGTTACAAAATACAATCAGGAGGATGCATAAGATGAGTAAATATAAAACAAAAAGAAGACTTTTACTGATCGGAAGAATATTGATTTTGGCATTTTTCTTATTCATTGTGTGCCTTCCGATTTATTGGATGCTGATTACCTCTCTTAAAACAACGGCAGATATCAATACGCTTGATATTCAGTACTGGCCGGCAAACCCGACATTTCAGAATTACGAGAATGTACTTCAGCAGAGTAATTTCATTTATTATCTTAAAAACAGCGTGGTTGTATCTGTTGTCACGGGAATTATAGTTCTTTTTGTGGCTATTACGGGCGGATATGGTCTTTCACGTTATAAATACAGAGGCAAGGGTGTTACCATGCTGGGCTTTCTTGTAACCCAGATGATACCTATGACGCTGATTCTTGTGCCGATGTTTCTCATTTTTCACAGTGTGAATCTGGGAGATACGCTGACAAGTCTTATTATACTGTATGTGGTAATAAACGTGCCGTTCTGTGTAATCACAATGCAGGGTTTTTTTGCCAACATCCCGATTGCGGTGGAGGAGGCTGCATCCATTGACGGCTGCTCCAAGTTCCAGGTAATCACCAAAATTGTGCTTCCGATTATGCTTCCGGGTATTATCGCTGTATTTGTGTTTGCATTTATCGGTGCATGGAACGATCTTCTTGGAGGCGTAATGTTCATTAACTCCGAGTTAAATAAGACGCTTCCGGTTGGGTTAAGCTCCTATGTAGGACAGTTCTCAATCAACTGGGGTGAGATGTGTGCGGGCGGAATGCTGGCTCTGATACCATCGGCATTACTCTTTGTGATGGTTCAGAAATATATTGTAGAAGGTATGACGTCAGGCGCGGTAAAAGGATAAAAAACAGGAGGAAATAACATGAAGAATTTACATTTGATTTGCAATGCGCATCTTGATCCGGTATGGATGTGGGAGAAAGACGAAGGGGTGGCAGAGGTATTATCTACATACCGTGTGGCGGCGGACTTCTGTGACGATTATCCGGATTTTATTTTTAACCATAATGAATCTGTTTTATACGAATGGGTGGAAGAATATGACCCTGAATTATTTAAAAGGATTCAGAAACTTGTAAAGGACGGACGCTGGAATATTATGGGAGGATTTTATCTTCAGCCAGACTGTAATATGCCGTCGGGAGAGGCGATGATGCGCCAGGGGATTGTGGGAAGAAAATATTTCAAAGATAAATTTGACAGTATTCCGACGACGGCAATTAATTTTGACTCTTTCGGACACTCTCAGGGACTTGTACAGATTTTAAATAAACTGGGATATGAGTCTTATATTGTATGCCGTCCGGTACAGGAACACTGTGAACTTCCGGCAGAGGATTTTAAATGGATTGGATATGACGGTTCGGAGGTTTTCTGTCACAGAGGCTTTAATTCGTATGAAAGCCACAGAGGAAAAGCAGACATGAAGATTTCTGATTATTTGGATCAATATCCGGATAATGAGATTGGTCTTGTACTTTGGGGAATCGGAAATCATGGCGGAGGCCCTTCAAGAATTGATTATGAGAAAATAAGCGCATTGTCGGAAAAGAAGGCGGATGAATGGAACTTCATTCATTCAAACCCAGAGGATTATTTTAAAGAATATGCGGCGACAGAAACTGCGAAGAACATTCCGTCAGTCAATAAACCTCTCCAGTATCATTCGGTAGGATGCTATACATCACAGATACGGGTGAAACAAAAATATAGACATTTGGAGAATATGCTTTTCAAAGTAGAGAAAATGGTGTCCGCAGCGGTACTTAACGGACTTATGGAATATCCGAAAGAAGAGCTTGCCGAGGCGGAAAAGGATATGCTGTTTAACCAGTTCCATGATATTCTTCCGGGCTCTTCTATTGAGGCTGCGGAGGAAGCGGCGCTTAGGCAGCTTGATCATGGAATTGAGATTTTAGAGAGGCTGAAAATTAAAGTTTTCCTTCTTATGCTTCAGGGAGAGAAAAAAGCGGAGGATGGAGACATTCCGGTATTTGTATACAATCCTCATCCGGTGGATGTGGACGCAGTTGTGGAGTGCGAGTTTAACCTTCCGGATCAAAATGTGGACAGGACAAAATGGTGTTTCCCAAGAGTATACAGAAACGGTGAGCCAATAGAGTGCCAGGTAGAGCATGAGCAGTCAAACTTTAACGTAGACTGGCGAAAGAAAGTTGTATTCCGCACAAAACTGAAAGCTTCCTGTGTGAATGCCTTTGTGTGTAAGGTGGAAATGTGGGACAATGAACCGTCAAAAGAGCTTGCTGCGAAAGACGGTAAAATTGAGTTTCATACAGAAGATTTGGATGTTGTTATCAACGGCAGGACCGGCGGCCTTGACAGTTATAAGGTAAGAGGCGTTGAGTACATAAAAGAAAATACTTGCATTCCGGCAGTGTTTGAAGACGATTATGATTCATGGGGGAACCGTGTGAAAGAATTCCGCAATAAAGTCGGCGTGTTTGAGCTTATGACGCCGGAGGAAGGTACGGAGTTCTCGGGAATTACTGCAGGAACAGTAGCGTCGGTAAGAGTCATTGAAGACGGTCCGGTAAGAAGCGCCGTGGAAGCCGTGATGAAATTTAACCGCTCCGACCTTTACGTGAGATATTACCTTCCTAAGAAAGGAAGCGAAATCCAGATAGATATACAGGTAAATTTCCAGGAGAACATGAAGATATTAAAGTTCCCTGTGATTACCAATCTGACCGGCGCAAAATATGTAGGACAGGTAATGTATGGAAGACAGGAGCTTGTAAATGACGGAATGGAAGTTGTTGCACAGAAATTTACGGCGATTGTATCAGAGAAAGAAGATAAAGCGGTGACAATCATCAACAACGGTGTATACGGCTCGGACTGCTGCGATGGAGAAGCAAGAATTTCTCTTCTGCGGACACCGGGATACAGCGCCGGATGTTCTGACTTTTCTAAGAGAAAGCCGGAGGTTATGGAGCAGGAGCGGCACAATGTATTTATGGACCAGGGAAAGAGAACATTTTCTTTCTGGCTGAATGCAGGAACCGTAGAAGAGCGTATGGAACATGTGGAAACAGAGGCGGCAGTACATAATGAAACGGTATTTGCACTTTCATGTTTCCCGGCAGGAGGCAGTAAAATAATCAAACCGCTTGTGGGAATTGATAATCAGGCGATTCAGATTACGGCGTTCAGAAAGGCAGTGTGCAAAGATACTTATATTGTGCGTCTTTTTGAGCCGACCGGCAGGAAACAGACGGGAACATTAAATGTGTTTGGGACAGAGCAGCACATAGAAATAAATGCATTTGAAATCCAGACATGGGAATATGATGCTTCTTTGACGACTTTAACCAGTATAGGCGTACTTGACGAGCTGGCTTTGGACGGCGAGTAAAAGAGAGGGAAAATATTATGAAGCACGCAGAAAGGCTGTATAATGCCATTGAATTTAAGCCGGTAGACAGACCTCCCCATTTTGAGCTTATGTTTGAATTGTGTGAAGAGGCGTTTGGGATTCCCAGACCAACCGGAATGGAATATCAGTTAAAAGATTCAAAAGAACTGGAAAAGGTATTTCGGCAGTGCGGTGAAATATACGCGAAAACAGTAGAAAGATATCAGTGGGATGCAGTAACGCTTTGGTGTCCCAGAAACGGCGACGGATCTACAATCTATGATTTTACTCAGTATCTGATGGACTATCTGGGAGAGGACATTACAGTGATTCCGCCGGTATGGAATTCGGTTGTCTGTATAGAAACAATTGAAGACTATATGCAGTTTTCGATTGACCTTTTGGAGGAGCCGCATAAGGTTCATGATATGGCAAAACGGCTGCTTGAGAGAGGACTCAGGAATGCAGAGGGGCATTTGAATGCAGGATGCAAGATCATCTGCCTTCCTTGTGACAGTGCATTTAATGGAGGACCGTTTATGTCTCCGGATGATTTTGCCGAATTTACGATTCCATATCTGAAAGAGCTTATTGACTATATTCACGGCAGAGGAGCAAAAGCAATTTTCCATTCCGACGGATATTTAATGCCGATATTGGAACAGATTGTGGAAGTTAAACCGGATGTGATACATTCCATTGATCCCATGGCAGGGATGGATATTGCGGAGGTCAAAAAAATCACATATGGAAAAGCTGCTCTGATGGGGAATGTAAAATGCAGTTCTCTGCAGGATGGAAAAGACGAAGAGATAAAAGAGTCCGTTGACTACGCGCTGGAGCATGCTTCAAAGGGAAGCGGTTTTATATTCAGCTCGTCTAACTGTGTATTCAAGGGACTTCCTTTACAAAATTATGAGAAAATGCTGGGGTACTATTGGGATTTTGTAAATAACAGAATGAAATAAGTGAGGAAAAAAGATGACGTCAAGAGAATTAGTTTATAAAACACTGGAATTTAGAAACGATACTGGAAAGGTTCCGAGAGAATTATGGACGCTTCCATGGGCGGGAAATACATACCCGGAGGAGCTTGCGGCAATTATGAGAGATTATCCGAATGATATTGTAACCGTTAAGCCGCAGTACTACGATGAATTTGCAGTAAGAAGCGGAGAGATGTACAGTCCGGGAGAATATATAGACGAGTGGGGCTGTAAGTTTAATAATGTGCAGGAAGGCATTATCGGAGAGGTAAAGGAACCGATTGTACAGGACGAAGACTGGGATGATTATGAGAATGTGCATATTCCGGAAGAGCTTTTGTCCTTTAAAGTGGAAGAGGTGAATGCTTTCTGTGCGGCGACAGACAAATTCGTAATGGCGGGCTGTTACCCGAGACCGTTTGAGCAGCTTCAGTTTATAAGGGGAACGGAAAATTTGTATATAGATCTTATGATGCGCCCGGATAATCTGTTTGTATTTATGAGAAAAATGCATGATTTTTATTGCAGGCAGCTTGAAAAATGGGGACAGACGGATGTAGACGCGCTTATGATTATGGACGACTGGGGAACGCAGAACAGTCTGCTTATTAATCCGAAGCTGTGGGAAGAAATCTTTAAACCAATGTACAAGGATTATATTGATATTGCGAAAAAGTATAACAAGAAAATGTTTATGCATTCCGACGGAAATACAAGCTCCATTATTCCGCATCTGATAGAGATTGGACTTGACGCCATCAATACGCAGGTATTCTGTATGGATATGGATGAGTTGGAACAATTCAAAGGAAAAATTACATTTTGGGGTGAGATTGACAGACAGCACATTCTTCCAAACGGAACGGTAGAAGATGTAAGGGAAGCTGTTTCCAAAGTACAGAATCATTTTTGGGCGAATGGCGGAGTCATTGCCCAGTGTGAGTTTGGACCGGGCGCAAAACCGGAGAATGTAAGGGCCGTCTTTGAAAGATGGGCACAATGATCATGCAGTACATACAGTGAAAGGAACAGGCAAGTGAGAGGTTATGAACTGGTAAAGCAAACTTTAGAATACAGCAACCGGGACCGCATCCCGGTACTGTATTTTAATCGTGATAAAGATAAATCCGATATAGTGATGATTGATGTGTGTCATCAGTTTACGGGGAAAAACGGAGATATTTCTGAATGGGGCTTCTCATGGGAGAAATGTGACGAAAGCATGGGGCAGCCGTCGGAAGGCATTCTGAAAACGCTGGAGGATATTAAAAATCATAAATACCCGGATCCGTTCTCGAAAGAAAGATTCCGTGATGTAAAAGGAGAAATGGAGAAATATCCGGGAAGCTATTACCTTGCAAGTTTTGGTTTGTCGGGTTTTACAATTATGTCTTGTCTCCACGGTTTTGCCAATGTGCTGGAGGCTCTTTATCTTGACGAAGAGTGTTTTGATACGCTTGCGGATATTGTATTTGGCATAGAAGAAGATATCATAGGACAGCTTGGAGAGCAGGGATTTCACGGCGCGGCGTTTTTTGACGACTGGGGAACTCAGGAGAATCTCATTATATCCCCTGACAAATGGAAAGAAGTGTTTAAACCGAGATATAAGAAACAGTTTGACAGGGTGCATGAACAGGGACTGGATGTATATTTCCACTGCTGCGGCGCCATAGAGAGTATTATACCGGATTTGATTGAGATAGGTGTGGACATGCTGAATATCAGCCAGCCGAATCTTTTTCATATTTCTGAAATAGGAAAGAAGTACGGGGGAAAAGTCTGCTTTGTATGTCCGGTGAGCTATCAGACAACATCCATAAGCGGAACAAAGGAAATGATAGAGCGTGATGCGGAGGAACTGGTACGTTATCTCGGAAACAGGAACGGCGGACTGATTGGCTATATAGAGGACTACCGTATTATGGGGATGAGTGAAGAAAATTACCAGGCATGTGTCGGTGCATTTGAGAAGTATGGCAACTATAAATTTAACAGAGAAAGAGAGGCCGTGTGTGAAAGTAATTAAGGCGGGATTCAATTATTCTCAGGACGGACCGGGAAACAGACTTGTATTCCACCTTCAGGGCTGTAATATGCACTGTCCGTGGTGCGCCAATCCTGAAAGTATGGACGTTAACGGATGTATGATGGTTAAAGACGAGGGCATCATAAACCCCAGTTTTCAGGAATATACAGTGGAAGAGCTGATAGAAGAGGCGAAAGAATGCAGCGGGATGTTCTTTAGCGGCGGCGGCGTCACCATAAGCGGCGGGGAACCTACGCTTCAGTTTGAGGAATTAAAAGCATTTCTTTCAGGGCTCCATAGGAACGGCATACAAACAGCTATTGAGACAAACGGGACGCATCCGAGGATAGAAGAACTGTTCCCGGTACTGGACTTACTTATCGTAGATTTGAAACATATTGATGATGAGATACATAAGAAGTTTACCGGGCTGTCCAATAAAAGGACGCTTGAAACTCTTAAGAAAGCATTTTTGGCAAAACAGAAAATGTGGGTGAGAACACCTCTGATCGGAGGGTTTAATGATAAAGAAGAGTATGCAGGGAAGTTTGCCGGATTTTACAGACAGTATGATACGGAGCATGCCGGATTTGAGTTGCTTTTATATCATGAATATGGAAAAGAAAAATGGCGGCAGTGCAAAATGGAGTATACCATGAAAGACGCTTTTGTAGACGAGAGTATCCGCGGAATCTATGAAGAAGAGTATAGGGAAAACGGACTTTGCGTAATAAGGACTTAGGAGGAAGAAGCATGGAAAGATTATATGAAGCGGAAGAGCTTGAAACCCTTGCCAAGGAAGTGTTTAAACATGAACGGGAAATTACATGCCTTGACGGTTGGTTTATAGTAAAGGAAATCTATGAGAACACAATGGAAGAGCTTGCTGATACACCACATGTAATCCGTACCGCAACGGCTCTGAAAGAAGTATTGAAAAAGCTTCCGATCTATATCAATGAAAATAATGTATTTGCCGGAACCCAAAGGGATGCTTTTGCAAGAAGCTATGCCCTTATCAATCCAAATTTCAGTGTAAGTACATTCAACGGCTACTGCGATCCGACGGCAGTATTTGACGATATTGATGTGGATGGAACTTATACGAAGGAAAGAATTGAAAAAGTGAGAGAGCAGTCCAGAAGAGGAAAGTATGTTTCTGCTCTTGCGAAAGTTTATGAAGAAGTGAAGGATGATACGGAAGAGGTTGCTTATTTCATTGAGCAGGTAACAGGACATCTTATCCCGGATATGAGACCGGCTCTAAGAAACGGACTGAACAGCCTTATAAGTGAGATTGAGAAGAGACTTGAAAAGGAAGAGGACGAGAAAAAGAGAGAACAGTACACGGCGATGAAAATTACGCTTGAGAGTACGCTGATTCTTGCAGCGCGGTACAGGGAGTGCGCCCTTTGTATGGCGGATAAAGCCGAAGGAAGAAGGAAAGAGCAGTTTTCCTATATGGCGAAGACCCTTTCTAAGGTTCCGGCAGAAGGAGCGGAGAACCTCTATGAGGCAATCCAGTCGTTCCTTTTGTTGTGGCAGGTAATGTGTATTGAGCAGGCGCCGAATCCGTTCGCCTTTTCCGTTGGAAATGCAGACAGAATCTTTGAGCCGTACCGCGCTGCGGAGAACGCGGACAGAGATTATGCGGCGGGACTTTTCAAACATTTTCTTGCGTTTTTTAATGTGGGAGACAGAAGCTGGGCAATTTCCCAAAACGTATTGCTTGGCGGAAGAGATGTAAGTGGAAACGACCTGACGAATCTGACGTCATATGCGCTTCTTGACGCATATTATGCCATGAATTTTCCTCAGCCGATACTCTCTGTAAAACTTCACAAAAATACGCCGGACAAGCTGTACGAGGAACTTGGAAGATTCTTCTTTACACCGGGCTGTCTCACTCCGTCGCTATTCAATGATGATTCTATATTCAAAGTATTAAAGCTGCACGGATATGAGGAAGCAGATCTTCCTGATTATTCCGTTGCCGGATGCCAGGAACCTCTGATTATGGGAAAGGATAACGGAAATACAACGAATAGCTGGCTGAATTTGGCTAAGATTTTGGAGCTTACGTTGAACGACGGGCGTTCACTGCTTACCGGGAAGAAAATCGGCATGTCGTACCAGGAACTGGCTGGAACAACAGATATCAGAGAAGTTCTGAAGAATATCAGAGAGCTGTTCTACAAGCATACTGCATATTTTGTAGAGAGAATGACAAACGCTGCAAACGGAGCCTCTAAGGCGGTTTCTTATCTTCCGGTACCGTTCCTGTCTTGTTTTATGGGAGGCATTGAGAGCGGCGTTGATGTAAGGGATACGGAGACACAGGGAACGAAATACAATGGAAGCGGTTGTCTTATTCATGGTTTGAGTGTTGTGGCAGACAGCTTTATAGCAATTGATACATTACTTGACCAGCGTCAGGAGGACGCAGAAAGGCTGATAACGGCGCTTCAAAGTGATTTTGAAGGCGAAGAGGAACTCCGGCAGTTTCTGTTCCGGTGTGAGAAGTTTGGAAACAATAAAAAAACAGTAGATGCGGAAACGGTGGAAGTGGCGGAGAAAATTGCCGATTTGGTGAGCAGCGGGGAAAACTATCTCGGCAACCCGTTCAGACCGGATTATGCAACGCCTAGTACGCATTTGATATATGGAAGCCTTGTAGGGGCGCTTCCAAGCGGAAGAAGAGCAAAAGAAATGCTGAATTACGGGGTTGACCCGCTTTATGGAGAGGCACAGCAGGGACTGGGATTCAGAACATTATCTGTACAAAAGCTTCCTTATGAGAAATTTAACGGCGGCTATGCGTCCCATGTGGGACTTGACCCGAAATATTTCCAAGCGGATTCTATGGAAAAGAAAGGATTGGAATTTAAGGAAAAGGTTATGGGACCGCTGTTTTTTGCACAGGAAGAGAAAATCGCTCCGTTTTACTTATATGTAAATGTTACAACGCCGGAAACGCTCAGAAAGGTCCTTGCGAATCCTAAGAAATATGCGCCGAGCGGGGTTTATATTATGAGAATTCATGGTACGTTCGTGAATTTCCTGGATTTATCACCGGAAATTCAGGAGGATATTATCAAACGTCTTGATTTACAGTCTACGGCATGCTAGGAGGGACATTATGAAACAGACTACATTGGAACTTTTTGAAACATGGAAAGAGGACAACCCGGCGCTTATGCATATGGAGCCGATGTTGATAAAGAGTGTGGAAAAGATCTGTGAATGTTACGAAAACGGGGGCAAAGTTCTCGTATGCGGGAACGGAGGGAGCGCTTCGGACTCGGAGCATATTGTGGGGGAACTGATGAAAGGATTCCGTAAAAGACGTCCGCTGAAAGATGAGGCCGGAAAAATATTGTCGGCGGCATCTGATGAAAAGGAAGGGAAGTTCATGGTAGAGAATCTTCAAGGAGGCCTGCCGGCTATCTCTCTTGTAAGCCACAGCGCTCTTATTACTGCATTTGCCAATGACGTGGAACCACAGATGGTATTTGCACAGCAGGTGCTGGGCTATGGAAAGTCCGGGGATGTATTCATAGGGTTAAGTACATCGGGCAACTCAAAGAATGTGCTGTATGGACTGAAGGTAGCAAAAGGTTTGGGAATGTCCGTAATCGGATTCACAGGTGCAAAGGACAGCAATATCTCAGAGCGGGCGGATATTATCCTGCGTTCCACGGAAACGGAAACTTACAAAGTACAGGAAGAACATATTAAGTTTTATCATATCATCTGCGCGGCGGTTGAGAATGAATTTTATGAGGAGTAGGTATTATGAATATATATTATCTTGGACTTGATATCGGCGGAACAAAGTGCGCGGTACTTCTTGGGAATGAATCGCTTGATGTTCTTGAGCGGGTGGAAATTCCGACAGACCACAGTATGACGCCTGAACAAAATATTGCCCGCATGATGGAAATATGTGAAGAATATATGGAAAAATACAAGAGTCAGGGAATATTCCGAAGTGTTGGAATAAGCTGCGGAGGACCGCTGGATGACAAAAAGGGAATTATTTTATCGCCGCCCAATTTACCCGGGTGGGATCGGATTCCTATTACGGATATGGTTGAGAAAAGGCTTCATATTCCGGCTTTTATACAGAATGATGCCAATGCCTGCGCAGTAGCCGAGTGGAAGAAGGGCGCGGGAAAAGGATGCAGAAATATGGTGTTTTTCACGTTTGGAACCGGTCTTGGAGCAGGACTGATTCTGGACGGGAAACTTTATTCAGGTACAAATGGAATGGCAGGAGAGGCGGGACATATACGTCTGTCAATGGTGGGCCCAACAGGTTATGGGAAAGCAGGTTCTTTTGAAGGATACTGCAGCGGCGGCGGAATCAAGGATCTCTGCTGTCTAGTGGCAGAGGCACGAAAGCCGGGCAGCAGTACGGTGTCTCTTTTGGGAAAAGAGTATTCTTTTCAGGAGGTAAACGCGAAGATTATTTTTAACGCGGCAAAGGACGGAGATGAATTCGCCAAAGAAATTGTCGGGATCTGTGCCGCCTATCTTGGAAGAGGTCTTGCAGTAATTGTTGATATTTTAAATCCGGAGAAAATTGTGCTTGGAAGTATTTTTGTCCGCGGGGAAGAACTTTTAAGAGGACGGATGGAGGAGTTTCTGAAAAAAGAGGCCCTGAAGGAATCCAATGAAGTCTGCAGTGTTGTTCCTGCAAGTCTTGGCGAGTCACTTGGAGATATAGCAGCGCTTTCTGTTGCTTTGTATGGTATGGAGGAAAATGATGGGTAGAAGACAGAATTTTATTGATACGATGAATCATAAGAAACCAAAGGATATTATTATTGACTTTGGAGGGTGCCCCCTTTCTACGATGGAGGGCAAAAGCGAGGAAAAGCTTCTTGATTTCCTCGGATATAAGAAAGAAAAACCAGAGGAGAAGCTTCTCTTTGGAAAAACAAAAAAACTGGACGAGAGGATATTGAAACATTTTGATGTGGATACCCGTTCTGTGGGAACGATTATGACTCCGGAGGATTCGCTTTTCCAAAAAATATCTGATCATGAGTATATTGACGAGTGGGGGATTCGTAGAGTGTTTACAGGACTTTACTGGGAAGCAGTGAACACCCCTCTTAAGGATGCCACGGTTGAGGAGCTTGAAAGTTACAGATTTCCGAACCCAAACAGTATCTCGGGAGAGGAACTGGATAGATATGAAAGGGAGGCAAGGCGTCTGTACGAAGAAACAGACTATGTGATATGCGGGGAACATCCGGTGTACGGCGTATTTGAACTTGGATGCTGGATGTGCGGTTTTGATGATTTCTTGTATAGGCTTGCTGCGGAGCCGGAGTTTGTGGAAGTATTCTTTGACAAAGTACTTTCTTACCAGAAAAGAGTCATTGAGCTTTATTATGGAAAGATTGGAAAGTATATTCACTATACGTCAAGCGGTGATGATTTTGCAACGCAGAACGGACCGTTTATCTCTCCGGCCATGTTTGCAGAAAGCGTGAAGCCGTATCTTGCCGAACGCATACGCTATACAAAGCAATTTACGGATGCATATTATCTTCACCATTCCTGCGGAAGTGTTTTTATGCTGCTTGATGAGATAATTGACAGCGGCGTGGAGATTCTCAATCCGATTCAGCCGAAGGCAAAAGACATGGCTGCATCGAAACTCAAAGAAGCTTATGGGGATAAAATTGTTTTTCATGGAGGAATTGATACTCAGGAAATATTGCCGTTTTCAGAGAAAACGGTAGTAAAAGAAACGGTGTCTGAGGTAATAGAAACCATGAACAAGGGAGGCGGTTACATTTTTGCCGCGGCACATAATATACAGGAGGATGTTAATCCGGAGAATTTGACGACTATGCTGGAAACGGCAAGGGAGGTCGGAAAAGATTGCCGGTAAGCACAATCTCGTTTGTTGGAATTTTATAAGAATTAGAATAGGAGTGACAGAAAATGAAACGTTCAAAAATTAATCAGTGTATCAAAGATATGGAGAAGCTTGCGAAAGAGCATGGATTTAATTTGCCGCCGTTTTGTAATTGGACACGGGAGGAATGGGAAAATAAGTCTGAGGAGTATGATGAAATCAGGGACAATATGCTTGGATGGGATATTACGGATTATGGACTTGAGAACTTTGATAAATTAGGCTTTGCCCTTGTTACGATTCGTAATGGAAATCAGAACAATCCGAAATATAAGAAAGTGTATGCGGAAAAGCTGTTGATGCTGAAAGAAGGGCAGCATTCTCCGATGCACTTTCATTGGAAAAAGTCTGAGGATATTATTAATCGAGGCGGCGGAACACTGATTATTCATCTTTATAATGATAAGGGCGACGGAAGCTTTGACGACAGTGACGTTCTTATTAATTCGGACGGACGGTCTTACTATGTGAAGGCGGGTACGGGCGTAGAATTAAAGCCGGGTGAAAGTATCACTATATGGCCGCATCAGTATCATGATTTTGATGTAAAAGAAGGAACCGGAGACGTCCTTATCGGAGAAGTTTCTATGTGTAATGATGACAATACAGATAATAGATTTTATGAAGAAATGGGGCGTTTCCCGGTAATTGAGGAAGACGAGGAGCCATATAGACTTCTGTGTAATGAATATCCGAAAGCGAAACTGAAATAATTGCTGCCGGCATGGTTTGGAGAGATCAAAACTATGTCGGTTTTTTCACAAAAAAATGTTATATATTGACAAAATAAGGGGTGGTGGGTTTAAAAAATATAAAAAAAAA
>CANAZK010000040.1 GCA_947366105.1 uncultured Lachnospiraceae bacterium
GATGGTTAAATGTGCAGAGAAAAATGGAATTACATACCAGTTTGATGTGCTTGCAGGCGGTGGAACGGATGCAGGTGCAATCAATAAATCAAATCAGGGAGTCAAAGCGGTCGGTATCTCTATTCCGACAAGATATGGACATTCCCCGAACAGTATCATCAATCTAGATGATGTACAGGCATGTATTGATTTGTTAAGATGTTATGTGGAAAGTCCATTAAATATTGTCACGGAAGAAATTATTTTATAAGATTAAAGTGAAGGGTCGTGTACATATGGATTTTTATAAAAGAGCAGCCTTTGTATGCACTCATATTCCCCGGGGTAAGGTAGCGACTTACGGACAGATTGCTTTATTATGCGGGAAACCTAAGAATGCCCGGCAGGTAGGTTATGCTTTGGGAACGGGCAAATTGGGGAAGAATGTGCCTGCGTACCGTGTGGTGAACGCCAAAGGTGTGTTAAGTGGTGCGGCCGCATTTGATACATATGATATGCAGAGACGCCTTTTGGAAACGGAAGGTGTTGAGATAGTATGTACAGAAGAGGGATTTAAAACAGACCTTAGTAAATACGGCTGGAAGTCTACGGAAGAGGATGCGCTGCGGTTTCACATGGAATTTGTGTGGGAAAATATATAGGATGGGCAATTAGTTGCAATTGGCGGCGTCTCATTTTATAATGTAACAAAAGATGTTTTTAGGAGGCTTATATTTTATGAGGCGTAAAGGGATTATGACGAAAGGCGCGGGCTGTACAGGGCCGTATTCACATGCAGTTGATGCAGGAGATTTTGTGTTTTTATCAGGTCAGACGCCGATTGATCCGGCAACGGGAGAGGTAGTAGAGGGCGGAATTACAGAACAGACTCGCCAAAGCTTCTCTAATTTATTTAACGTATTGGAAGAGGCGGGGCTTACACCGGATGATGTTCAGCAGGTGAAGGTATATCTGACGGATATGGAGAATTTTGAAGCAATGAATGCGGTCTATGCGGAAATGTTTGCCAAGCCGTACCCTGCAAGAGTTACAATAGGAGTAACGGGGCTGTGCGGAGGCGCGCTGATTGAGATAGAGATGCTTGCGAAGAGATAGGAGCGACAGATGAAAATATTAAGTATTACCGCACAGAAGCCGCACAGTACCGGAAGCGGCGTATATCTTACGGAAATGGTGGAAAGCTGGCACGAACAAGGGCATACGCAGGCAGTGGTAGCCGGTATTTACGAAGAAGATGTTGCGGAATTCCCAAAGGGGATAAAATTTTATCCGGTGAAGTTTCATACGGACAGGCTGCCGTTTTCTATTGTAGGAATGTCCGATGAGATGCCTTATGAGAGTACAAGGTATCGTGATTTAACTAAAGAAATGGTAAAGCAGTTCACGGAGAGATTCCGTCATATTATCGGGAAGGCGGCAGTGGAACTTGAACCGGATGTAATTGTCTGTCATCATCTTTATCTTTTGACGGCGTTGGTTAGGGAGTGGTACCCCGACAAGAAAGTGATTGCCTTCAGTCATGGTTCGGATTTGAGACAGATTCGTAAGAATCCTCTTAACAGAGATTATATCAGAAACAATGTTGCTAAACTTGACGCAATAATTGCCCTTCATGAAGATCATAAGAAAGAAATAGAAGAGATTTTTGATATTGATAAGAGAAGAATTCATGTGATGGGTATCGGTTATAATAATAAGATTTTCTTCCGGGAGGAACGGGTAAATAAGTCTTATTTTCAAATTGCATTCGCGGGAAAGGTTACAGAAAAGAAAGGAATATTCAGTCTTATTCGCGCACTGGAGAATCTCCCTTTTGAGCGGGAGAAGCTGAAAGTAAAGTTTGCCGGAGGTCATGGGCCGGAGGAAGAATATACTCAGATTAAGAGGCTGGCAGAGAAAAGCAGGTATGAGATAGAATTTCTCGGAGTGCTTTCGCAGCAGAAACTGGCGCAAGTTTTGAGAGGAAGCGATGTGTTTGTGCTTCCGTCGTTTTATGAAGGGCTCGGGCTTGTGACGATAGAGGCGATGGCATGTGGGTGTAAGGTTGTCTGCTCTGATATTCCGGGAGCAACAGCGTGGCTTCGGGATAATGTGCCGGGCTTAAGGGTTTCATTTGTGCCGCTTCCGAAGATGAGAAACACAGATGAACCGGCAGAAGAAGAACTTCCTGAATTTGAAGCAAAAATTGCATCGGCTTTACGCGCGAAATTGATGCAGAAAGAGGAGGAATATCCTCAGTTAGAACATATATCATGGAAAGGAATCAGCGAACGAATCCTGGAGATTTCGGCTGGATTGTAGGTAATAAGATTATGTTTATTGATATGCATATGCACGAATCAAGATATTCCAAAGACAGTTTTTTGATGCTTGAGGAAATGGTGGAGATTGCAAAAGAACGGGGGCTTGGAGCGATCTGCATTACAGACCATGATGATATGGGACTTAGGGAATTTGCGAAGGAATATTCTGAAAAGGTAAATTTTCCGATTTTTGTGGGTATTGAGTTTTACTCACTGCAGGGAGATATTGCTGCATTTGGTATTGAAGAATATCCGAAGGAAAGAGTGAGTGCGCAGGAATTTATTGATATGGTTAAGGCACAGGATGGAATCTGTTTCGCAGTCCATCCGTTTCGAAATAATAACAGAGGGCTGGAAGAAAATCTCAGAACAGTAAAAGGCTTGGACGGAATCGAGGTGTTAAATGGCAGTACACTGCCAAAGGCGAATAAAAAAGCAGCGGATTACGCAAAGGAGCTTGGGAAAATAACGGTAGGTTCAAGTGATTGTCATGTTCCGGAGAGGATTGGGCTTTTTGCAACATATTTTCCTGAAGAGGTAAGAACACTGGAAGATATGATACGGGTATTCAGAAGCGGAAATTGCAGACCTGCCTACTATTGGGAAGGAGAATATAAGATATGGGATATGGAGACTCCGATCCATGAACCGTTTAATATAAAAAGGACTGTACCTTATGAGTACAGTCCGGGAAAGGAGAAAAATTTATGAAAACGTTTTGTAAAAAACGGAATTGTTAGTCGAAGTGCAACGGCTAGAAATAAAAAATTAAGTATAACCGTTGCCTCCTTTATGTTTCATTTGATAGTTTTATTATACGAGGAGATTATGAGAAATCTGTGACTAAAATAGAAAAGAATTATTAAAATTCTAAAGATTTCCATAAGAGAAAATGAATTGCGGAATTTTGGATGAAAGTATATTAATACTTATCATATTATAAACGTCGTCCGATATATTTTATATAAAATACTATGTCGGAGGACTTAGAGAAAGGAAATGTGTTTATTATGGATGTAGCAGCAACAAGCATGAGTCTTGCAAGTTTAAAATTAGGATTGGAAGTCGGCGCTTCCGTAACGAAAAAGGCGATGGAGTCCGCAGAGGTGAATATGGAGGGAATTACGGAGATGTTAGAAGCTGTAGATCAGATGATACCGAGCGATAGTATCATTGATGTGAGGGCTTAATTTCAGAACCGGATATTATGAAGAAGAGGGCTGTTTAAAAGCAGCCCTCTATTATTTTGACCAAATCTGCCAGCCCGTTTTTGTCTTCCTCGTCGAAACGGGAGAAATTCGGACTGTCTATATCAAGTACACCTATGATTTTGCCGTGCGCGTGAATAGGGATAACGATTTCAGAATTGGATGCGGAGTCGCAGGCGATATGACCCGGGAATTCGTGGACATTTTCCACAAGAATAATTTCATCCTTGGAAACTGCGGTTCCGCACACCCCGCTTCCGACTTTGATTTCCACACATGCCGGATTTCCCTGAAAAGGACCAAGAATCAAAGTATCTCCTTCTAATAAATAAAAGCCGACCCAGTTAATATCTAAGAGTGCACTTCTAAAAAGCGCCGATGCATTTGCAAGGTTGGCCGTAATATGCGGCACGCCGTCCACAAGTCCGGTTAGCTGTGTTTTCAGGATGCGGTACATAAGAGGTTTTTCTGCGGAATATGCAGCAGGTTTAAATGACATTGTTATTTCCTCCATTAATAAATTTAAGTAAAGTATAACAGAAAAACGGAAAAAGTAAAAGAAAGTGTTGACATATATAGGTAACCTATGTATTATATAGTTAGACTATATATAGGTAAACTACATAAGGAGGTATTACTATGGAGATTGACAAATCTTTAATTTCAGGAAGTGTGACTATGCTTCTTCTTAAACTGTTGGACGAGAGAGATATGTATGGATATGAGATGATTGCCACATTAAGAGAACGTTCCCAGAATGTTTTTGAATTGAAAGCGGGGTCACTTTATCCGTTGCTGCATGGGTTGGAGGATAAGAATGTAGTAACTTCATATGAGAAAGAGGTTATAGGGAAAACAAGAAAATACTACAGTCTTACAAAAGAGGGGAGGAATCTTCTGAATCATAAAGAGAAAGAATGGAAAGAGTATGCAAAGGCTGTGACAGACGTCTTGGCATTGGGGGTGTAGAAAATGGAAAAATATTTACAGATATTGCTCGAACAGATTCGCTGTAAAAAAGCACATGAATTTGTGCGGCAGGAAATTGCAGGACACATAACGGATCAGATGGGGGAAAATATTTCAGAAGGAATGACGGAGCAGGAAGCGCTGGAAGAAGCGGTAAAAGGTATGGGAGATCCGGTGGAAGCAGGAATTGCACTGGATCGTATACACAGGCCCCGGATGGAGTGGGGAATTGTAGCCGTGGTCGGACTGATAAGCGCTTTAAGTATTGTTTTGCAGTATTTCATTTTGAAGGATAGTACAGTATACCAAACAGGTCTTATAATAAAAAGTATTTTTTATTCTGCGTTGGGACTGCTGGCGATGATCGTGGTATACCGATTTGATTACAGTCTAATTGGAAAGTACGCAAAACAGATTGCAGTAATTGGTACCCTTGGAATTCTGATTTTGGCTTATAACAACGGAAGGGTGATAAATGCGGTATCATATATAGGAATCAGGTTTATAAATATATCAATCATTACTTTTGTGTTTCTGTTTGTACCCGTTTATGCAGGTATATTGTACCAGCAGCGGGGAGGAAAATATTTGGCAGTGCTTAAATGTATTGCATGGATGCTTATACCCGTATTTGGGGCAATGACAATACCGAATGTTGGAGGTATGATAGGCGTATTTTTGATATTATCAGTTTTATTGTCAATGGCGGTATATAAAGGCTGGTTTCAAATACCTAAAAGAAAATTTTTTGTTGGATTTTGGAGTTTGGCTGTGATTTTGCCGGCTTTAGCGGTATGGGCAACATTAAAGCTTAACCTGCTGGCAGAATACCAAGTGGAGCGGCTTCGTTATTATGTCAGTGGGATGCCAAGCGAGGTTTATTCGGTTGACAAGGCTGTAAGGCAGATTATAAAGGGGAGTAAATTGCTTGGAAAGGCGGTGCCGGATATTACAGAGCAGGTGCCTTCAGCAATGAATTCCTATATTTTGACAACCATCACAGCATATTATGGAGTGCTCGCAGCGGCAGCCGTGTTTGGAGTATTGCTGTATCTTGTAGTGAGAATATTTAAAATTTCCAAACGGCAGGGGAATCAACTCGGTATAATGATGGGGTATGGATGCGGGCTTGTATTTCTTGTCATGGCTGTATCAAATGGAATGATCAGCATTGGAATAAGGATGTTAAGCTGCGGCGATTTGCCATTTATTTCGGCAAGCGGAGGCGAAAAGCTGCTGTCATATATATTGGCTGGAATTGTTCTTAGTATTTACAGATATAAAAATATCCTGCCAAAGGAAACAAAAATCCAAAAGAGTAATAGACATTTATGGAAAATGAAAGTACAGTAATATAAACAGAGGAAGCGAAAGGGGGAAATCTGAAAGTGTCTGCATTTGACTGTCGTGCTAAAACAGCTTGCGAAAACAAGGGGGAAAGTGTAACATAGAGAGTATGATAAATAATTACGGAAGAGGAGAGCAGACAGATGACGAAGAAACAGCGGGCGCTTGAAGTGATTGAACGTTTGAAGAAGGAATATCCGGATGCAGGCTGTACGTTGGATTATGATCAGGCATGGAAGCTTTTGGTAAGCGTACGCCTTGCCGCACAATGTACGGATGAGCGTGTAAATATAATTGTGGAGAAGCTGTATGAGAAATTCCCGGACGTAGAATCACTTGCCGATGCAGAAACAGACGAGATAGAAGAAATCGTAAGACCTTGCGGACTTGGCAGGAGCAAGGCGCGTGATATCAGCGCCTGTATGAAAATATTAAAAGATAAGTATAACTGTCAGATACCAAAAACCTTTAAAGAATTATTGGCGCTTCCGGGAGTGGGTAGAAAAAGCGCTAATTTGATTATGGGCGATGTGTTTGGAGAACCGGCGATTGTAACAGATACACACTGCATTCGTCTTACGAACCGTATCGGTCTTGTGGATGGGATTAAGGAGCCGAAGAAAGTGGAGATGGAGCTTTGGAAAATCATTCCGCCGGAAGAGGGAAGCGATTTCTGCCACAGGCTTGTGTATCACGGCAGAGAAGTGTGTACGGCGCGGACAAGTCCATATTGTGATAAGTGCTGCCTTGCAGATATATGTAAGAAAAAAATATAGTGTTACAGTGCATGTGTAGATTAAGACGGTTGCAAGAGCAGGAATAAAACACTATAATAGTCATATCAGAATTAAAGGAGAATATGAAATGAACAAAGAAGTTTTAGCAACCGTTGCAGGAAGAGAGATTACACAAGAGGAATTTGAAGCATTTTTGGCAAGTGTGCCGCGGGAACAGCAGGCATACGTTAATAATCCGCAGTTTAGACAGCATTGTTTGGAACAGCTTACTGCATTGCATATGTTTGCACAGATGGGTGAGGATATTAAATTGGAAGAAACAGATGATTTCAAGAAAGCATATGAGAATGCACGAAGAGATATTCTTGCACAGATGGCAATGAGGGAGACGCTGAAAGACGTTGTCATTACAGACGAAGAGGTGAGAGAATATTACGATGCTAACCGGCAGCAGTTTAACAAGGGTGAAACGGTAAACGCAAAGCACATTCTTACAGACTCGGAAGAAAAATGTAATGATATATTAAGAGCTGTTACCAATGGAGAGAAGACGTTTGAAGAAGCTGCAAAAGAATTTTCAACTTGTCCTTCAAAAGCAAGAGGCGGGGACTTGGGAGAATTCGGAAAAGGCCAGATGGTAAAAGAATTTGAGGAGGCAGCATTTGCGGCAGAAATAGGACATGTAGTGGGACCGGTTAAAACACAGTTTGGATATCATTTGATTAAAGTTGAGAAGAAACAAGAGGCTTCCACAGCGGATTTTCAGGAAATAAAAGAGAATTTAAGAGCCAATCTTCTCCAGCAGAAACAAGGAACCGTATATAATGCGAAGGTAGCAGAATTAAAAGAAAAGTATATGAAATAGTCAATTAGGGACGTAGTAAAATGTAACTTTGCTACGTCCCCAACTGCATGTTTTTGATTATTTAGGACGAAATTGATGGATATTATAGAGAGAGATATTTTTGCGGTAATCTGTGCAAATGATGGGGTTAAGGCAAAAGATATTGCGAAAAAATTGAACAGAGATAAAAGTACGGTGAACCGTTATCTGTATTCATCACCGTATATGAAAGAATTGTGTTATCGGGACCGCGATTATAATTGGCATGGGTATATCAGACAGACAAGACCTCATGTCGGACTCTATGATTATGGGGGATATTATGGAGCGGTCAGTGAATTTCTTGCATTGAGTGAGGATGAGTGGTTTCAGGAACTTCAGGCAGGGTGCAGGCGGATTGGGAGGAATCTGAATGATACAAGAGGATTATTTCACTCATTTCGGGATACGGGTAAAACAATGCGTATGCTCTTTGAAGATATAAACGGCGTGGACTATGCGGACTGGGAAATAGTTTTTGAACTCCGTATTAAGAAATCTCGCTATATCCGCATTTATGCAGATGTACTTGTGATTACAGAGAAGTTTGTTTTTTCACTGGAATTCAAGATGAATAATAAGATAGAAGAGGAAGAAGTAAGTCAGGCGGCAAAATACAGTCAGTATTTGGAGGTGCTCTTTGGACCTGAGTATGATGTCATCCCGGTATTGGTTCTTACGAGGGCAGCCGATTTGTATAAATATGTTCCGCTGGGGGAGACTACGGCAGAACTTCCGGTTTGTTCCGGTGATATGCTGTTTAATGTATTTGATGAATACTTAGGATTTTTGGAGTAGCCGAAAGTGTTTTGTGATACAATAGTCACAGATGTTTACGAGCATTAGCATTAATATATTGTAGTGGATTGGAGATTATGAAAATGAAAAATACAATTTATCTTGCCGGCGGCTGTTTTTGGGGTGTGCAGGCATATATGGAAAAATTACCGGGAATTCTTGAGACGGAAACCGGTTATGCCAATGGGAAAACAGAGAATCCAACTTATGAAGAGGTTTGTAGAAATGATACAGGACATGCGGAAGCCGTCAGAATCGTTTACGATTCGGATGTACTGCCGCTCGCAATTCTTTTAAAAGCTTTTTTCAAAGTGGTGGATCCGACACAGCTTAACCGACAGGGCGGCGATGTGGGGACACAGTACCGAAACGGTGTATTTTATGTGGATGAGACGGACAAGCCGGTTATTGAAGATATGATAGCATATTTGCAGAAAATTAATGACAGACCTGTTGTAACAGAAGTAAAGAAGATTGAGAATTTCTATTCTGCAGAGGAATATCACCAGCACTATCTTGATAAGAATCCGACAGGGTATTGCCATATTAATTTGTTTGATGCGGAAGAATTTATCAGAGAAAATGGATTGATGAAATAAATGTAAAACACGACGAAATGGAAGGATGAAGGAGGCGGTGCATAAGTGGCGGCAGGTAATTGTGAAGCATGCATAAACTATGAATATGACGAAGAATGCGAATACTATGTCTGTACAAAGAACCTTGATGAAGATGAGATGTACAGGTTTATCAAAGGAGAATTTTCGGACTGCCCGTATTATCAGTTTGGAGACGAGTATCAGATTGTGCGGAAACAGATATAGAAAAATACGTGAAAAAGGCACGGCACAAAACTGCTAAGCAGTCTGAGAAGGGTAAAGGTGGAAAAATGAATTACACATATATCCTAAAATGCAGCGATGATACATATTATACCGGTTGGACGAATGACTTGAAGAGACGTATTGAAATTCATAATGCGGGAAAAGGCGCGAAATATACGAAGTCGAGACTTCCGGTGGAACTGGTTTACTGCGAAGAATTCAGAACAAAGCAGGAAGCAATGAAAAGGGAATATGCAATAAAAAAGTTGAAAAAATGCAAAAAAGAAGAATTAATCGTTAATTGGGGACGTAGTAAAGTGTAACTTTACTACGTCCCCAATTAAGTTTTGCCCTGTCCCTTTTTGAATAATTTTAAATATAAGTTGAAAAAGGAACTCGATAAAGTTATACTGATTTTATTATGAAATCAGTGAAATCAGGAGGTAGCCACATGAAACAAATACCACGTTTATTAACCCCTGAAGAGAATTTTCGTTTTCAGCTTGTGCAGGCAGTTGCGTTTGAGGTACCGATAGATTATGAGAAGGAGAAGAATTCTCATGAGGACCCGGTTGTGAATGAAAATTGCAGGAAAATAGGGGTATTTTCAGAGGATGAATCTGTAATGTATGGATGTCTTCTCTATAATAAATACCGATGTCATTTTGACGGCGGGGAGATGCTGCTTGGCGGAGTCGGGGGTGTTGCCACATTGCCTGAATACCGCAGAAATGGAATTATCCGTACCTGTATGAATTTTACTTTGAGAGATATGTACGAGCAGGGGTATGCATTTTCATTTTTGTATCCGTTCAGTATGCAGTATTATCGGAAATTTGGTTATGAGGCGGGCAATGCGATTTATAGATGGACTATTCCGTTTGCCGAGCTTCCAAAGAGGAATATTGAAGGGAGCGTCACGCAGATTTTTCCGGGAGAAAGTTTGGAGCCGCTTTTGGAAATTTATGAAAAATTTTATGAAGGATATAATCTTTCTTCTATCCGTGAAAAATATAGTGAACAAATGGAAAAAGAAGATTTGATGAAACAGAAACGGTATGTTTTTCTTTACCGTGATAGGTCGGGCGTTCCTCGGGGGTTCTTTATTTATCATAAAAATCGTACGGCGGATGGTGTGATTATGGATTGTATGACCACGTTTGCAGCCCGTAATGATTTTTTGTTTTTAGATGCAAATGCTTTTACAGAGATGCTTTCATTTATAAAATCTGCCTTTGGTTCATACTATGACAAGATTCAGTTTACAACACCTGCAAGTATTTCGCTGACTTCGCTTGTGGGAGAAAATAATGAGGCAAAGTGTGAGAAAATTTGCGATGGAATGTCGCGCGTGATTAATGTGCATAAGGTGCTTGAGATGTGCAGGTGTAAAGGAACCGGGCAGTTTTACATAGAAATTATCGACGATATTCTTACAGAGAATCAAGGAATATGGAAAATCAGTTTCTCTGAAGGCCAGCACAATCAAGTAGAAAAGGTGGCCCCTGACACAAAAGAGAAAGCGGATATTTTACTTCCAATTAATGAATTTTCTGCGTTGATTTGCGGAGAGAAGAGCGCCGAGGATATTTGTTGGATGCCGAATGTGAAAGTACGCTGTAAAGAAGATGAATTTGGGAAAATATTCTATAATAAGAAATGTTTTATCGCGGAATTGTTTTAAAATTGTGTTTTCGGGAAAATGAAATGGCGAAAGAAATTCGGAAATAATCTCTTGACAAAACAAGTTTTCATACGTTAGAATAATAGAAATTTTACAAACTGAGCAGGCGGTGGAGTTTATCTATGGAGCCGGGTCGCGATTTGTGGCAGCAGATGAAATACAGGAACATCTGTGGGACAGTACAATTTGTCCCACAGATGTTTTTTATGATATTAGGAAGATTAGCGGTATCCTGCGATAAAAACACGCTGCGTATGGGACTGAATCGTCGGAATTGGGAGGTTGGATTATGGACAACAAAGAAACTATTACGGATGAGATGGAAAAGCAGATTGCTATGCATGTATCGACAGTAAGCATCGGGGTCAACATTATACTTTCATGTTTTAAATTGCTCGCAGGTATATTCGGCAAATCCGGGGCAATGCTTTCCGACGCGGTACATTCGTTATCGGATGTATTCAGTACGGTAATTGTTATGATAGGGGTAAGTATTTCCAAGAAAAAGTCGGACAGAAACCATCAGTATGGGCATGAACGTTTGGAATGTGTTGCGGCAATTGTGCTTTCGGTCGTATTATTTTTGGTCGGGGCGGGAATTGGAATCAACGGGGTCGAAAAGATTATTTTAGGCAGCCGCGGGGCGGCAAAAGTTCCGGGAACAGTTGCGCTTGCAGCCGCCGTGCTTTCTATTTTGGTAAAAGAGTGGATGTATTGGTATACTAGAAGCGCGGCGAAAAAAATTAATTCAGGCGCGCTTATGGCAGACGCATGGCATCATCGTTCAGATGCTCTTTCGTCTATCGGCGCTTTCATCGGAATCGGCGGGGCGCGTATGGGATTTGCGATTTTAGATCCTATTGCCAGTATAGTTATCTGTATATTTATTGGGAAAGCATCGTATGATATTTTCAAAGATGCCATCGACAAGATGGTGGATAAATCCTGTGATGAAGCGACGCTGGATGAGATGAGGAATATTATTTTCCGACAGGAGGGTGTTGAAGGAATCGATATGCTCCAAACAAGACTATTTGGGGCAAAAATGTATGTGGATATCGAGGTTGCCGCAGATGGTAAATTAAGTTTGGAAGAAGGACACGAAATTGCACAAAGAGTACATGATGCAATAGAGAAAGGATTTCCGCTGGTAAAGCATTGCATGGTGCATATTAATCCGGTATAAAGCAGTATGTGTACATCTTGAAAAATAGTCGAAATTTCCTGTTTGTATTTGGGGATTCCGGCTGTTTTTTTGTGAGAAGTTTACATTTTTTCTGCCCTCCATAGAAACAAGTAGAACTTGTATGGTACAACTGATATAATATAAGCAGAAAAATCGTTAAAAGCATAAAAGTGAGGAGGAAAATGTGATGAATTGCGAGATGGTAAAACGGACGATAGAGGCAGGAAAGGCAGTGCTTGGAATCGAATTTGGTTCAACAAGAATTAAGGCAGTTTTGGTAGATGAGAACAATACCGTGATTGCATCAGGAGCGCATGACTGGGAAAACAGATATGACAACGGCGTATGGACATATACACTTGAAGATATTTGGAGCGGTCTCCAGGACAGCTATCAGAAAATGGCAGAAGAGGTACAGGAGAAATACGGTACGGCAATTACAAAATTAGACGCAGTCGGATTCAGCGCAATGATGCACGGTTATATGGCGTTTGATAAGGACGGGGGATTGTTAGTGCCGTTCCGTACATGGAGAAATACGATGACTGAGCAGGCGGCAAAAGAGCTTACAGAGCTGTTTGATTTTAATATGCCGCAGAGATGGAGCGGTTCGCATCTGTATCAGGCAATTTTAAATAAAGAAGAGCATGTGAAGGATATTACGTTTATCACAACACTTGCAGGATATATTCATTGGAAACTGACGGGTGAGAAGGTTCTTGGTGTGGGCGATGCATCCGGTATGTTCCCGATTGACCCAAAGACGAAGGACTGGAACAAAAACATGCTTGCAAAATTTGATGAAAAAATAGCTCCGCAGGGTTATTCATGGAAAGTGGAGGAGATTATTCCCAAGGTTTTTGTGGCAGGCGAGAATGCAGGAACACTTACTGAAGAAGGGGCAAAATTACTTGATACGTCAGGCAATTTGAGCGCCGGCATTCCAGTCTGTCCTCCGGAAGGCGACGCAGGAACGGGTATGGTTGCAACAAACAGCGTCAAGGTACGTACGGGTAATGTTTCTGCAGGTACAAGCGTATTCAGTATGGTGGTTTTGGAAAAAGAATTGAAAAAGGTACATGAGGAAATCGATATTGTGACAACGCCTTCAGGCGACACTGTGGCAATGGTACACTGTAATAACTGCACCTCCGATTTGAATGCCTGGGTAAATATTTTTAAAGAATTTGCAGAAGCATTCGGTATGGAAAATATTGATATGAATAAATTATTCGGAACACTTTATAATAAAGCATTAGAAGGTGATGCTGACTGCGGCGGACTTTTGGCTTTTAATTTCTTCTCAGGTGAGCCGGTTGTGGGATTTGATGCAGGCCGTCCTTTATTTGCACGCACGCCGGACAGTAAGTTCAGCCTTGCCAATTTTATGCGTGTAAACCTTTATGCGTCTCTTGAAGTCCTGAAAGTCGGAATGGACATTCTTCTCAAAGAAGAGGGAGTGAAGCTTGATGAGATTTACGGACACGGCGGACTATTCAAGACTCCGGTTGTCGGACAGAGAGTTCTTGCGGCAGCGCTTGATACAGCGGTAACCGTTATGGAAACAGCTGGAGAAGGCGGCGCTTGGGGAATTGCAGTGCTTGCTTCATATATGAAGAAAAGGCAGGAAGGCGAAGCACTGGATGCATACCTGAATGACAAAGTGTTTGCAGGTCAGAAAGGCGTGACATTAAATCCAATAGCAGAAGATGTAGAAGGATTTAATACATTTATCAAACGCTTTACAAAAGGGCTTGCAATTGAGCGCGCGGCGGTAGAGTCGCTGTAATAAAAAAGTCTTTTACAAGATGGAAATTTTATATTATAATAGGACGGTAGTAATATAGACTATACTTAAAATAGTAAGAAGGGATAAAAATGGAAAGAAAAGTAGGTACAATTTCAAGAGGTATTCGCTGTCCTATTATTAGGGAAGGGGATAACCTGGCAGACATCGTTGTAAACAGTGTTTTGGAGGCGGCAGAAAGTGAAGGCTTTGAATTGAGAGACAGAGACGTCATTTCACTTACAGAGTCTATTGTAGCCAGATCACAGGGCAATTATGCTCCGATTACTGCGATTGCAAGCGATGTAAAAGCAAAATTAGGCGGAGAGACGGTCGGAATTATTTTCCCGATTTTGTCAAGAAACAGATTTTCAATCTGCCTAAAAGGTATGGCTATGGGAGCGAAAAAGGTTGTTCTTATGTTAAGTTATCCAAGCGATGAGGTTGGAAATGAGCTCGTGTCACTTGATAAATTGGATGAGGCAGGAATCAACCCATACAGCGATGTGCTTACCTTAGAGAAGTACAGAGAACTTTTTGGAGAGAACAAGCATGAATTTACAGGCGTTGATTACGTGCAGTATTATAGTGAGATTGTACGTGAAGCGGGCGCAGAGGTAGAAATTATTTTTGCAAATGACCCTCGATCAATTCTTAAATATACAAAGAATATCATTAACTGCGATATTCATACACGTGCAAGAACAAAGCGTATTTTAAAAGCGAACGGCGCCGAGAATGTATACGGAATGGATGATATTCTAAATGCATCTGTAAACGGAAGCGGATTCAATGAAAAATACGGCCTTCTTGGATCTAACAAGTCAACGGAGGAAAGCGTTAAGTTGTTCCCGAGAGAATGCTTCGGACTGGTTGAAGAGATCCAGCGTATGATTTTGGAGAAAACTGGTAAACATGTAGAAGTTATGGTATACGGCGACGGCGCTTTCAAAGACCCGCAGGGTAAGATTTGGGAGCTTGCAGATCCGGTAGTTTCACCTGCATTTACTGAAGGACTTCGCGGAACACCGAACGAAGTGAAGCTGAAATATTTGGCTGATAATGATTTTGCGGATTTGAGCGGAGAAGCGTTAAAAGAGGCAATCTCAAAACGTATCAAAGAAAAGGACGATAATCTTGTGGGAAATATGGTGTCTCAGGGAACGACTCCGAGACAGCTTACAGATTTGATCGGTTCATTATGCGACCTTACAAGCGGTTCCGGCGACAAGGGAACTCCGGTTGTGCTTGTACAGGGATATTTTGATAACTATACAAATTAATATATCATCTTGGATATCCAAAGTCCAAGAAGTGTGAATTAGAGAACCTCGGGAATGACCTGAGGTTCTTGGTTCATATAGGCAGGAAATTCTGCCCGATTTTTCATTACATAATTAATAATGACTGATTTTATAGAAAGGGGAAGCGCGAATATGAGTATCATAGACAGCTATGATGAATCAAGACCTTTAATCAGTCCGGAAAGTTTCTATACTCCGGGAAATATTGCAAAGAAATGTATTGTGACATTCTCATGTAAAGTATTGGAAAATATTTTTGAAAACTATGAGTGTCAAAAGGAGGCTCATGTCGGAACGGCAAACGGAGATGTGCCGGTTTACTCGCTTATACAAGAGGGTGAGAAAATATTATTTTACATGTCGCCGGTAGGCTCTGCGGTGGCAGGAGCTATGATGGATGAAATAAGCTGTGTCACAGGTGTAAGGCATTTTGTTGTTTTCGGTTCTTGCGGTTCGCTTAATCAGGAGGCGACGGCAGGCAAAATAATTGTACCGACGGAAAGTTACAGAGATGAGGGGTTCTCGTATCATTTTGCAAAGGCATCCGATTATATCCAGATGGAAAATTCAGCAAAATTAGCGGTCATATTGGAGAAATCAGGAATCGCGTATGTGACAGGAAGAAACTGGACGACCGATGCCATATATAGGGAGACGGAAAGGAATGTGGCGCGGAGGAAGGCGGACGGCTGCATTTCTGTCGAAATGGAAAGTGCGGGTCTGCAGGCTCTCTGCAATCATCGGGATTTGGAGCTGTATACATTCTTTTTTGCAAGCGATTTGGTGGACGGAAGTACATGGCAAAATGTGAATCTTGGCACGGAGGAAGAGAAAAAAGAGCAAATAAACTGTTTTGAAATAGCATTAAAGATTGTGAGTGAAATAACGTTCGTTGAAGCATAATATAAAGTGTGTTATGATTGGTTTCAGAAGATATTATTTCTATAAAAACGGAAAAGATATTAAAAGGAGGAACTGGCACTATGGTAAATGAGATTATGGATATTATCGCGCAATATGACCCGGAAGTAGGACAGGCAGTCAAGGAAGAATGCAGTCGGCAGAGAAGAAATCTAGAGTTAATTGCATCGGAAAATATTGTTTCGGAAGAAGTAATGCTCACAATGGGCACTGTATTGACGAATAAATATGCGGAAGGCTATGCGGGGAAACGTTATTATGGCGGATGCGAAAAGGTAGACATTGTTGAAAATCTCGCGATTGAACGTGCAAAGAAATTATTTGGCTGCGATTATGCAAATGTACAGCCGCATTCCGGCGCTCAGGCTAATACGGCGGTATTTGTTGCAATGTTAAAGGCCGGCGATACCGTGATGGGAATGAACCTTGACCACGGCGGACATTTGACACACGGAAGTCCGGTGAACTTTTCGGGATTATTCTTTAACATAGTACCATACGGTGTAGATGAAAATGGTTTTATTGATTATGATGAGCTTGAAAGACTGGCGGTGGAATCGAAGCCGAAGCTTATTATTGCCGGTGCAAGCGCATATGCAAGGGTAATTGATTTCAAACGTTTCCGAGAGATTGCAGACAAGGCAGGCGCATACCTTATGGTAGATATGGCGCATATTGCGGGACTTGTGGCAACAGGGCTTCATCCAAGTCCATTTCCGTATGCGGATGTGGTGACAACCACTACACACAAGACGCTTCGGGGTCCAAGAGGAGGAATGATTCTCGCCAATAAGGAGGCGGCGGAGAAATTCAATTTCAACAAGGCTATTTTCCCGGGAACCCAGGGAGGACCGCTGGAGCATATAATCGCGGCAAAAGCAGTTGCTTTTGGAGAAGCATTAAAACCTGAATTTAAGGCATATCAGGAACAAGTAGTCAAGAACTCAAAGGCGCTTGCAGAAGCTCTTAAAAAGCAAGGTTTTAAACTCATGACAGACGGAACGGATAATCATTTAATGCTGGTTGATTTAAGAAATCTTGAAATTTCAGGAAAAGAATTACAGAACAGATGTGACGAAGTATATATCACACTTAATAAAAATACGGTGCCAAATGACCCGAGAAGCCCGTTCGTGACATCAGGCGTACGAATTGGAACTCCGGCGGTTACCTCAAGAGGCATGAATGAAGAGGATATGGAAAAAATTGCAGAATTAATTTGGCTTACGGCAACGGATTTTGAGAATAAGGCAGATGAAATTCGCATGGAAGTAGAAAAACTTTGCGGACAATATCCGATATATGAATAATTAATATTGAATGAATATAAAGGCATTCCGGGAATTAGATAATAAATACATTTTCTCGGAATGCTTTATATTTAATGTTGATATAATACTTAATGTTATATTGACATTAAGTATTATCTATATTAATATTATTAGTATAAAGATTGCAATCTTATAAGTTTCGTTAATGATTTAACAAGTGCAAAAGGAGTGAAGTTTATGTACAAGAAGAAGTTGAAAAAAATTGTTTCATTATTATTGTTAGTTTGTATTATCGTTACATCTATGAATATTGATATTTATACGCAAGATAATGGAGGTAAGGAAAAAACTAATTTTAACTTCATAAAGGTATTAGAAGATGGCCGCACAGAATATACTTATGAAGAAAATGGAGTAGAGTATTTAGTCAAAGAGAGCGCAAATAATGAATTAACCAAAGTGGATACTTCAATCTAGATTAAAGATACAGATGGTGAATATAATCTATTTGATAAGTTTACTACCATTATTCAAACTAATAATGAATTTGTTGAAATTATGACCATTGATTCTAATGGATCTCGCTCTGTGGAAAGAATCGAAACAGATACTATTGTTAGGACGGATATACTACAAACGCGTGCAACGAATGGATGGAAGTTTATGTATACTTATAAAGGTTCTGTGAAATTAGAAAAATATACTTTAACAGCTGTAATTGCAGCCTTGGTTGCTTGCGTTTCGGCAGCTGGAGGTATTACTGCTGGATTAAGTGTTGTGTTGGGCGCTGTGGCGCAAGAAGCTATAAATAATAAATACCCAACTGCTTATGTAAAACAAGATTTGTATTATTATTTTGTAAATAGTATTCCAACAAGATATAGAACCATTACTCAGTATTACTCGAATTCTGCTCTCACTCAAAAGTTTGGTGATAAAATAACACGGGAAGCTGATATTCCATTAGGTGGAAATTAGTTAAAAACTTAACGTATATGAGGGGTAATCACTATGCGGAAATTATTATTAAAAAAATGGTTTAAAACTATGCTGGTAACATGTTTGGTATTTATTCTGACAGAGTTTTTGCTTTGCAGAGTGTTGGACAAAAAATTTGAGTATTATTTTCTTATATTTTATTTACCAATACTAACGCTTTTCTTTGTTGTTCATAATTGGAAAGATATTAAAAGCAGGGACAAATAATTAAAAAATGACTGTCACAAAGGTGGATGGAAATCTACCTTTGTGACAGAGCTGTTTTATGGTATGAAGTAGAAGACATGCTCTGAGAGAACATAGATTATAGTAACAGTTCAGCCCGCGCCATTCGCAAAACCGCACCTACGGTGCTTTTCGCTGT